>NZ_CP133261.1:648710-973065 GCF_030931715.1 Tissierella sp. MB52-C2 | reverse complement strand
TATTTCTCATTTCTTCTGGTGATTTTAAATAAAATTCATTTGTTGGAAACTTCATTCTATCTGTTTCATCTACTGTACTTGCCGTTTGTACACATAATAAAACATCATGGACTTCAGCATCTTCTTTTTTTAAATAATGCACATCATTTGTAGCAACTAATCCTATATCCATTTCCTTAGATATTTTTATTAGTTCTCTATTTACCCTTCTTTGTTCTTCAATCCCATGATCTTGCAGTTCAAGGAAAAAGTTATTTGAACCAAAAATCTCTCTATATGTTAAGGCTATTTCTTTTGCTTTATCTATATTATTATTCATTATATGCTTTTGTACTTCTCCTCCAAGACAAGCTGATAAAGCGATAATTCCTTTACTATACCTTCTAAGTATATCGTGATCTATCCTAGGCTTATAATAAAATCCATTTATATAAGCTTCAGAAACTATTTTCATTAAGTTTTCATAACCTTCATTGTTTTCTGCTAAAAGTACTAAATGATATTGGCTCTTATCCTTTGGCTCTTTTTCAGTATATTTATTCATAGCTACATAAACTTCAGAGCCAAGTATTGGTTTAATTCCCTGCTTCTTGGCTTCCTTATAGAATTGAATAACTCCAAACATAGAGCCATGATCAGTTATAGCAATGGATTCCATACCTAAATCTTTAGTTCTAGAGATTAAATCTCTCATCCTAATAGACCCATCCAATAAACTATATTCAGTATGCACGTGTAAATGGACAAATTTATCTTTATAATTCATAAAATATCCCTTTCTACTAGTTCTCTTTATAACTCTATTCTAACATAAAACAAAAGATTTCCCTATATATAAGGAAACCTTTTTTATGACCTAACCCAATGAGCTTTAGCGAATTGCAGGTAGGTCAAACGCAACATTCGCTACGCTCATTCCTACATTCACTTCGCTGTCCTTTTTGTCTACAATTCGCTACACTCATTGAACAAAAAGGCAATAAGCACCAAATCTATACGAGAGTATCGAGTAAATAGATTTGAGTTGCGAAACTGCGTAAAATGACCTATAAACTACTTATGTCCTAGTTTATCAATTACATTTTCTATTAAAGATAAATCTATAACTCTAAAATCATCTAATACACTTTCTACCCAATCAGGAGTAGGTTTGTCAGTTTGAAATTTCTTCGCTGTTTCTATACTCTCTTCAACTATTAGCACTCCACTTGTATCAAGACTTCCTTTTTCCTTTGAAATCATAACTGTTTTATAAGGTGTTTCATTAGGCTTTATACTTCCTGATAGTGGGTGAGTAAGTAGTTGATGACCTTCATGAATTTTATCTCTTAGAAACTCTAGTAATTGTAAGTAATTAAGTTCTTCTTTATAAATCATATCCATTTTATCCTTATATTTTTCATATACGTATGGATTGTTTGTAACTATAATATTAGACATTATTTGCTATCTCCTCTCAACTTATCTGCTAGTTCTTCTATTTTTCTAAATCTATGATTAACTCCAGACTTCCCAACAGGTGGTTCCAACATCATACCTATTTCCTTTAGACTAGCGTCACTATATTCTAGTCTAAGTCTTGCAACCTCCATTAAGTTTTCTGGTAGTTTTTCTAAACCAATACTCTTTTCAATGTATTTAATGCTTTCTACTTGTCTCATAGAAGCATCGATGGTTTTGCTCAAATTTGCAGTTTCACAATTTACTATTCTATTAATATTGTTTCTAACATTTTTTAACACCCGAATATCTTCAAGTTTTAAAAGTGCCTGGTGTGCTCCTATTATATTTAATAAATCTACTATTTGCTCACCTTCTTTAATATATACCACATAGTTTTCTTTTCGGATTACTATTTTGGAGTTTAAGCCAAAGGAATTAATTACATTTGATAAATCCATAGCGTGTTCTTCATTACTAGTTACAAATTCAAGATGGTAAGTCTTTTCTGGATTACTAATGGAACCTCCACCTAAAAATGCACCTCTAATATAAGAACGTCTACAACATCGATTCTTTATTAGTTCTTCTGGAATTGTAAAGTTAGGATTAAATATGCTTGAATCATCTCTAATAAATCCTATATCTTCTAATATCTTCTTTGATATATCCTTATTATTAATTATTATTAAATAATTATTATTTTTCTTTAATTGCTTATTTCTTCTTACCATTACTTCTACTTCAGTATTGTAAATTACCTTCAATAAAGAAAATATTCTTCTAGCAATGGCAGCATTTTCAGTGGTGAATTTTAGATTTATCTTTTTCATTCCTGATATTTGTATAGTGCCATTCATCCTAACGAGGGCTGCTAATTCTGCCATTGCACAACATTTATCAGTTAAAGGTATTCTAGATAGTTCATTTTTAGTTGTTGCCGAAAATGACATTCAATCACCCCAATCTATATCTACAACATCTTTAATCCTTTGATAATTATATTCTTCTCATCTTGATACCTTACTAAATTTTTAGCCTTATCTATATGAACAAATACAGCATCTACAAATCCTTCTTTTTTCTGTGGAGTACAATCCATACTGTTTGTTTTCATTAAATACCAATGAACAGTTTTATAGACCATCTCGTTTTCCTTTAAGTTTTTATATTTGTAGTGAACCATACCTATATATTTTACGGCCTCAGCTTTTACTCCAGATTCTTCTAAGACTTCTCTCAAGGCTGTTTCCTTTAGAGTCTCGTCTTTTTCTACTCTCCCCTTAGGTAATACCCAATCACCATTAAATTTTTTTAAAAGCAATATAGTATTACCAAATATCACAACACCTCCAGCGCTTACTTCTTCCATCATTGAAACCAACTCCCAGTGTATAATTAAATTATTCCCAAGAAACATATTAATTTAATTATACTATATTATCACTAGATTTGCTAAATGATTTTGACTTATAATTACAATAGCAATATAATATATCTATAGACATATTTAGAAAGTGAGGCATTGGCTATGAAATATTTGATTGAAAATTTAGAAAAGTTATTAAGAATCCCAAGTCCTACTGGAAATACAGAAAAAGCTGTAGCCTTTGTAGAAGAAAGATTTAAAGAATTAAATATTCCTACAAGAAGAACAAATAAAGGTGCTTTAATAGCTACAATTCAGGGGAAAAACAAAGATAAAGAAGTAACATTATCAGGTCATGTAGATACTTTAGGTGGAATGGTAAAAGAAATAAAAGGAAATGGAAAACTTAAAATTACCCAATTAGGTGGATATGTTTGGAATACCATAGAGGGTGAACATGTAACTATTGAAACTATGGACGGAAAAACTTACACTGGTACTATAATGACTACTAAAGCTTCCTCCCATGTTCATGGTGAGGGTACAAAAGCTATTGAAAGAAACGCAGATAATATGGAAATCAGAATAGATGAGAAAGTTTCATCAAAACAAGATACTCTAAGACTTGGCATCAATGTAGGAGATTTTGTATTCTTTGATCCAAGAGTAGTAATTACTGAATCAGGTTTTATTAAATCAAGACATTTAGATGATAAGGCTGGTGTCATATCTCTATTAGGCATGGCGAAATATTTAGTTGAAAATAATATTACTCCTAACTATACAACTAATTTCTTTATATCTACTTATGAAGAGGTTGGTCACGGAGCATCTACCTCTATACCTGAAAAAACTTTTGAATTCATAGCAGTGGATATGGCAGCTCCTGGAGAGGGACAAACTTCTGATGAATTCTCTGTTACAATTTGTGCTAAGGACAGTACAGGTCCTTATGATTATGAGCTTAGAAAAAGACTTATTAATCTAGCTAAAGAAAATAATATAAATCACCAAATAGATATATATCCATTCTATGGTTCTGATGGTTCTGCTGCTCTTAGGGCTGGATATGATATTAAGGTAGGTCTAATTGGACCTGGAGTTGATGCTTCCCATAGTTTTGAAAGAACTCATATTGAAGCAATTGATAACACTATAAAATTAGGCATAGCATATTTAACTAAGTAATGTATGAAACCCAGATTTATTCTGGGTTTTTTTATTATTTAATATAAACCTTATATCATTTTAACATTTTCGTTTCTAGATTTTATATATAGTAAACTAGCCTCTTCCTTCTCATAAATTTTTATACAGATTTTTCATTTCTTTTACTTTGTTTTTGTCTACATCTTTATTCCCATAACGGCTATTAATATAAATATTTCTCATTTCTTCAATTCCTTCTTTGAAAGTCTTTTCAGCTTTTCTATTTACCTCTAAAGAAGTGTCCGTTTTCAATACTCTAATTCCTTTCTGATCCAATTTGTCCATATATCTTCTATAATAATACCTTATCTGCTGATTTAATTCCTTTGGATACTTTTCTTTAAAAAACCTTTTCTTTCTTTTCTTTGGATCCCTTATATATTCTCTTTTTTCAGTATATTGTAGTTCTTTATACTCTCTATCTTTTGTCTTAATAATTAATTTGTAAATCATATAGAATATAAATAAAATCAATATAATTTGTATTGCTCTTTGGACAAATATATTATCCGTTCCGAGTACTTTTTCTGAACTTATAGGCTCTTCCGCTTTAGTAAGTTCATCTAGTAATGATTCTAATATACCATAATCTGCATCCTTCCCCATTATATATGTTATAACTTTATTTACTATGGTTACCATAATCACAATAGGGTAATGTAATATCTTCATTATTATGTCAATTGTAAATAAGTATATCTGTCTAATTATTAAGAATATATAACTTCTTAGTCTCTCTGATATGGCTATGGAAGAGATAGTAAATATCATTACTAAGTATCTTAAATTTACTTGCCTTATTTTTTTCATGTCCATACCAGCTTCTAAATGTCTAGTTGCTCTTAGAAGTATAATTGTAGTTACCAAATATATTATAGTGAAGTATATACTAATATTAATAAAATTATTAAATCCTTCATCTATCAATAGCAATAGGATACATATTGCCCCATACACTATATAAGTCTTTTTTATTTTATCTGTGTATTCCCTATGACTTCCCTTCATAAGTGATTTAGTTATATAAGTATAAATAAAAAAGGTCGATATAACTACAAAAGCAATATACTTAATATTATTATAAAATATTAATGGTGCTAATAAAAGTATGGAAACAATTTGGTATATCTTTGACTTCTTATAACTATAGGAAAATACAAGAGATACACCTATAGACCAAATAAATATTATAAATATTTCATTAATGGATGCAAATGGAAAAAATATTGTCAATAAAGAATATATAAATGACACTATGGATATTACTTCAAGTAAAATTATTCCTGTCATCTAATCCCCCCTAAACTTAATTATATTCTTATCCAAATCTTCCAAATGTTTACCATCAACTGATATAACTATGGTTTTATTTGCGACTTTCCCTAAAAAATTTATAGGTTCTATATATTCTTCCAATATCTTCGGCGTAATAACTATAACAGTAGAATAGTTTCCTTGTTTTCGTCTAATATCTTTTAAAGTTTCCTCAAAGGTAGATGCCATATAGCCTATACTTCCTAATATCTCCAGAAGGTGATAAAGATGGTTATTACCCAGCCCTGGATGATAAAAATATCCCTTTATATACTTATTAGGTTTTAAGTTATATGCATTAGATGCAAATCCATAATGAGTCTTTGAATCTTCAAATTCTTCCATTACTGCCCTTGTAATAGATATAGCTCTCTCTATTCTCTCGCTGTCTATTGACTTCCAATATGGTTTGGAGCTCTCAATATTTAAGACTATGAGAACGCTGTTATCCGTGGTAAAATCAAAATTCTTGACCATTAGATTGTTATATTTTACCGTTGATGGCCAATGAATAAGCTTTTGTGGTTCATTTCCAGTATATTCTCTTATGCCTATTGTCATAAGAGGATCGTCGATTATCCATCTTTTCACTGAAATATCACCACTTAATGACCCTATTGGAGTAATACTCTTTTCAAGGTCTATTTTCTTAGGAAGTATTATTAGGCTTTTCCCTATTCCTATATTCTGATCTGATTTATTAAACCCAATAAAATCTCCTAATTCTAAATCTACATCCTTTATTCTATGAAGTCCCCTCTTCTCTCCAAATATCTTATATGTTCTTTTCACCCTTTGATAAGGCATAATAAATAGTGTATATATATTCCCTCCAACATTAAATCCTTTAGGGAATTTTTCTTCTACTTTTAGAAAGGAAACCGTTAGAGGTTTTTTATTTTCAATTATGGAAACAATTTCAATATCCTCTCCTATTTCAAATACTTCTTTCTCTATCTCCATTCTATATAATAAGTTTCTAAAACCATAGTGTAAAGTTGCCTTATTTATTGAATAAGTAAATCCAATTAAACCTATTAGAAACCAAATCATAGTCATACCTATATATTCTCTAAGGGAACTTCTGTCTCTTCTACTATTCCCTTAATTAGTTGTAATGAATCTTCTATACTATTTACACCACGAGCAATTATCCTATGGTTCAATATATATGGGGCCATCATCTTTATATCTTCAGGTGTTATATAGTCTCTTCCACTAATTGCTGCATAAGCTTGGGAAGCTTTAAACAATGCTATTGATCCCCTTGGACTTACTCCCAATTCAATTCCATCTTTATTTCTAGTTTGGCTAACTATATTTACTAAATAGTCCATAACCTCCTCATGAATTGATACCTTAGATACCTGTAATAATAGATAATCTAACTCTTCATAATTAACTATTGCTTTTATGTTTTCTAAAGGATTTCCTATGTTTTTTTTGATTATAATTTTTTCTTCTTCTTTCGTAGGGTATCCTAGTTTAATACGCATAAAAAATCTATCTAGTTGTGCCTCTGGAAGTGGAAAGGTTCCATATGATTCCACAGGATTTTGAGTAGCCAACACCATAAAAGGCATATGTAATTTTCTAGTCTCCCCATCAGCTGTTATTTGTTTTTCCTCCATAGCTTCTAGTAAAGATGATTGAGTTCTGGGGGTAGCTCTATTTATTTCATCTATAAGTACTATATTAGAAAATAAAGGTCCTTCTCTAAACTGAAAATCTCCAGTTTTTTGGTTATAAAAGTTAATTCCTGTAATATCTGATGGCAATAAATCTGGTGTAAATTGAATTCTTTTAAAAGGTAAGTCTAAAGTTCTTGAAAAGGCTTTTATCATCATAGTCTTCCCCATACCCGGTATATCCTCCAAAAGAACATGTCCCCCTGAAAGAAAAGATACTATAATAAGCATTATTTCATTTTCTTTGCCGATTATTACCTTTGACACATTGTTTACTATTTTTTCTTTAAAATCAACAAATCTTTGTAAGTTCATAAATTTCCTCCTTATTTTTATATCATTATATTAAAGTATCAATTCGATAGCTTTAATATTTTCTTTAAGATATTTAATCCATTCAACCTTTAGCTCTTCATAGCTTTTTCCAAAATACTCTTCATAGGTCAATGTACTGAAATCTTCAACCATTAGATATAATAGTTTTTCTAGTCCATATTCATGTATTAAATAGTTAGTAAAATTTCGATTGGCATGATAATTAATATAATTTCCAGCATCCATTGCCCATTGTTTTTGGTCAAAACTGCTTTCTCCTCCTGAAATATAAACTGTATCCTCAATTAATCCTTCAGTCATTATATATCTAGAAAATTTTATTCCCATTGAGTCTAATATTGTGGATACCCTTATTCTTTCATTTTTATTTTCCATAATTTTATCACGATTACTTAAGTTTATATTGTTTGCATCAAAAATTTTAATCGTACTGTCTAAAAGGTTTTTCTCTTCTTCACTCAATTCATCTTCATATTTCTTTGACTCTGATATTCCACTAAGTATCCTTTTTATTTGTAATTTAGATGAATCTGAATATGCCATATCTAAATAATTTGCTATACCTTCATCTAGCCATCTAGGTTTATTCGCATCTATATTATTTGCTAAAAAAGAATCAACTATTAATATATGAACATATTCATGTGCTTGAGATAATAAGTTTTTAAGAACTATTCTGCCTCGTCCTATTTCTGCAGAATTAATCTTTGCATTTATATTAAAATAATAATGTATCTTAGGAACATTTTCTATTGAATCACTATAGTCATTATAAAAATTAGGTGCATCTTTCTTTATTCCTTCTCGGATTTGTACTATATTTATATCAAATTTTAATATAGTGTCCTCAATCTTTTTGGAAGTATCATATTGTTCATCTATAGTTAATATATCTATGATAAATCCATTAATATCTTCCTTTGTATTTATAGTTAGGTATATATTTGGCTTTAAGTTATTTACTTCCATCCTATTCATTAGACTATCTATTTCTTTTTGATAGGATAAATCTATATTTTTTTCCTTTGCCCATTCCTCAATATCTGATATCTCTATTTGATTTTTCAATAATTCTTCTTTTTTCTCCTTTTTTATTAAATACTCTACTAAATCTATTGATGCAGCTTGTACATTTTCTACTTCCTCTTTAGATGTGAACGGCTCAAAGAATCTCGCTCCAAATAATGAAAATTCATGGGCTTCATAGTATTTAGCAAACTCCTTTTCCTTTATATCTACCTCAAACATCTTTACATAAAGTCCTTCTGAAATCCAATTATCATATATATCATAGGATCTTTTTATAAGTTCTTTTCTAAATTCTTCTGTATTTATAAAACTACTATTACATTTAATACTATCTTCCACTATAGGGATAACGTATTTCTCATCTATATCTATTTCTATATTATGTATTGGTGAAAATCCGTTGATTTTTTGTAAATCTTCTAAAATAGTATTATAGATATTTTCCTTTTCCTTTACTGTCTTGGATATCTTTATACTAATATTATCATTTTTATATGTTGTAAAATGTTCTTCTTTAGTTTCTATTAGACTTACTTCTTTAGTGCATCCATTTGTGAATAATGCAAAAATAACTATTAATAGAATCAATGATATCTTTTTTCTCATATCCTGCTCCCCTTTATCAATCTATAAAATCATATAAAGATAGTACCATCATTTAAGGTAAACATTATTAATTTTAGCTTGTCCCTAATTTAGATACATTATCTCCCATAAGACTTTTAAAGTAATAAATTATCTTGATTTATTTGAGTTAAGATAACTTATTACTTTACCTTTGAATTGACATTATATTTCATATTTTCCAAATTTTTTATTAAAATCAGTATAACATTCGTAGAAAAAACTGTCAATCTATTGATTTTACTAACTCATAGACATATTCCAATATGGTTCGACATATTCAGATATATATTGTCAATGTTTTTGTTATTTATCTTATATTTTATTATTAAATCTAGTATTTTTTATGGTATGATATTACCATGATTATCCAATGATGCTTAATGCTTATAGACGAATTTTCAGTTACAATTTGTGCTAAAGACAGTACAGGTCCTTATGATTATGAGCTTAGAAAAAGACTTGTTAATCTAGCTAAAGAAAATAATATAAATCACCAAATAGATATATATCCATTCTATGGTTCTGCTGCCCTTAGAGCTGGATATGATATTAAGGTAGGTCTAATTGGGCCTGGAGTTGATGCTTCCCATAGCTTTGAAAGAACTCATATTGAAGCAATTGACAGCACTATAAAATTAGGAATAGCACATTAAACAAGAAGATTGAGAAGATATTTCTTATCTTCTCAATCTAAATTTATATCAAGTTTAATTCTATAATATTATTAGGAAACTATATCTAAAAAGACTGCATGTCCCATGTTCCATTACCATAGAACCAATAAACATGTGATACGGCTCCATATGTTCCTAATAAAATATCTCCAGCTTCACCAGTTATAGTTAATCTAGCTGTATAATCATTAGGTTTATAAGAACCATCTATCCTAACATCTGCCCAGCAGCCATCATCTTCAGAACCTCTAGGCCAAGCTGAGCTACCATAGTCAGACCAATCTGTTACACTATTACTAAAACTCACTCTATATCTTGCACGGGAGTTAAAATAACCTATAACAGCATTACCATCTTTCAATGAATATGTTGAAGATTTAGTTGTATACATCCAACCAGAATCTCTTCTCATAATATAACTATCCACATCTTCTATAACATTACCATTGATATCTAAAGCTTTATATTCTCCTATAGGAATACCATTCTCATCAAGATTATTGTTAAAACTATCTGCATTAGCTAATATACTAGAAGAAAAAATACACGCAAACAATAAAATGATTGATAACATTTTTACTTTCTTACTATTTAACATCATATTTGTCCCTCCTATTTCATTAAATAGCTTCTAAATTTCATGCTCATAAACTAAAGGTCCTTCTGTCTTATACCATTTTGCATTATATATAAATTTAATTTTATCAATACCCTCCTTTCTAAGTATATTCAAAATATTTTTATCTAAACTATTAATAGTTTCTAAATTTATATTTGTCAACATATCTTCAAAGTCATTTAAATTATAATAATATATATTTAATTCAATAATAAAATTGTTCTGGTCTATCCCCATTCTAAAAATATCATACTCTGAATCTTCATTTATAAGACTTAATGAATTCTTGAATGAATCATAAATATTTTTATTTAAATCTTCATTTTTAGTTAAATCTAGTTTAAGCAAATCTTTATTTGTTTCTATAAAATTTATATTATTATTAAATTTCTCATAGCCATTATAAATAAAATTTATAGTTCTTATTCTTGATAACTCCAATGCTTCATTGCTAGATATATTTTCTAATACTTCATCACTAAATAAAATACTATTGTCCTGTATAACATCATCATTTAAATTTGATATATCTTGTAAATTTAAATGAACATTAATTATTACATTATTCAAGGTATTTAAGTAACTATCTTTATGTAATAATAAATCATCCTCTATAACCTCAGCTTTTTCCACTTCAAATATAATATTATTGTTATTCTTATTTTTATTTTTTAAAACCGAACTAATTACATCATCTATATATTCTTCTATATCTTCTAAAGTAACCTTCAAAACATCACTCGTTTCTATTACATTTTCTGTTTTATTACATCCCACAATAAATAATAAAAAAATTATTAGAAAATATAATATCCTATATTTTAATCTCATTATATGTCTCATATATCTTTCCTCCTCTAATTCAAAAATAACTAATTGATATCATATTTCACTTTTTTCAAAATATTCGTTAAATTAAGTATGACATTCATAGGATGGGCCGTCAACCCATTGATTTAACCTAACCTTAGTCATATTTCGACATATTTCAATATATACTGTCAATTTTATATAAACAATTATATACTAGACAATATTTCTTTCATCGAAAGAACAATTCTTAATGTTTTTGTTATTTACCTTATATTCTATTATTAAATCCAGTATTTTTTATGATATAATATTACCATGATTATCCAATGTTGCTTAATACTTATAGACGATTATTTTATTCTTTTAAGGGAAATATATATTTAGAGGTGATTTTATGACAGTAAATGAAAAGTTTATTATAAATTTACAAGGAAAATCTTTTGTGACCTATGAAGGACTTCTTGATTTGGCTCATCAGAGAAATCTTGTATCCATAGAGGTTGAAATAGTTCAGATACCTACTAAAGAAAATAATATGACTGCCATATGTAAGGCTATAGCTACTACTGATAAGGAAAAATTTCAAGATATAGGTGATGCTGCTCCTAACTCTGTTAATTCAGCTTTAGTTCCACATCTGATCAGAATGGCATCTACTCGTGCAAAGGCTCGTGTTCTTCGTGATTTAACTAATGTAGGTATGACTGCTGTAGAAGAATTGTCTATGGAAGATTCTATAATAGCTGACGGAGAAGAAAATTATCCACCTTCCCCCGACGAGTCTCCTACTCCTAGACAAATAGAAACTATAAAAAAATTGGCTGGAGAGTTAAATTATCAGGTAAATTATGATACATTGACTAAGAAAACTGCTGGAAATATTATATCTAGATTAATAGATGAAAAGAAAAAATAAGCTTTTTTGCTTATTTTTCTTTTTTTGCTATTTCCATTAGTAATTTACTAAGCTCTATATTATCATGCCTAATATATTCTTTTCTAATATCTATTAACTTAGATCCCATTAGCTTTATATTTTTAGACTTTAATACCTTCTCATCTGTGACTCCCATTAAGACAGGTTTAGAACCATCCATTATATATTTTTCAAGTGTATCTATTGGTACTTCTTCTGTATTGGCTATTACATAGTCTAAGAAATCTGGCGTACTATGTTTTAATATAGCATTTACATGGTCTAATACATCATACCCATCAGTTTCTCCTGGCTGAGTCATGACATTTGTAATATATACCTTTGGTGCCTTTGCATTATATATTGTATCTACTATATGATTTACTAAGAGATTAGGTATTACGCTGGTATATAAGCTTCCTGGCCCTAGAACAATAATATCCGCCTCATTAATGGCTTCTACCGATTCTTCTAAAGGGTAGGATATCTTTGGTTCAGTATAAATATAATCTATCCTACTACCTTCCTTTATTGCATCAATAGGTATATGGGACTCCCCTTTAAGGGTACAGCCATTTTCCAGTACTGCACAAAGTTTTACATCTTCTAAAGTCATTGGAAGTACTTTTCCAGTAACAGCTAATACATTGCTTGTTTCTTTAACTGCTCTTTCAAAGCTACCATATATCTCATTCATAGCTGCTATAAATAAATTACCAAAATTTTGCCCCTTTAATATTCCATCAGTAAATCTATATTGTAAAAGTTTTTCCATGGTAGGTTCTGTATTAGCAAGGGCAAGTATACAGGATCGAATATCTCCTGGTGGCAGCATACCTAAGTCTTCCCTAAGTTTTCCCGAACCGCCTCCATCATCCGCCACAGTAACTATGGCTGTAATATTTGACGTAAATTCTTTCAGTCCCCTTAGTAAAACAGATAATCCTGTTCCACCACCTATAACTACAAATTTAGGACCCATAGATAATTTCTTTTTTGTTTCTATATCCTTCATAAATATTCCCCTTTATCTTTATCTTAATTTATAATCCCTATGGTTAATTGCTACTCTATGTCCATTAGCTATTAATATCTCAGCAATCTTATTTGCTATGGCCACGGATCTATGGACTCCTCCAGTACATCCGATGCCTAGAATTAACTGGGTTTTTCCTTCCCTTGTATAATGAGGAATTAAAAATTCTAACATATCTATAGTTTTAGATATAAAAATATTGGTTTCAGGCCAGCCAAATACATAATCCTTTACATTTTGATCCTTTCCTGTAAACTCTCTTAACTCTGGAATATAAAAAGGATTTGGAATAAATCTTACATCAAATATTAAATCACCATCTAATAAAGTCCCATGTTTAAACCCAAAGGAGCTCACTGAAATAGATATATTTCTAGACTTCTTCCCCTTTAAGAGAATATTTGACATTTCTTCCTTTAGCATTCCTAAAGTTAAATTAGATGTGTCTATTATATAATCTGCTCTCTTCTTTACTTCATTTAACATTGATCTTTCTTCTTCAATCCCTGCGATTATACTTCCTTCTGGATTTAAGGGATGAGGTCTTCTTAACTCTTTATATCTTTTTATTAAAGTATTATCAGATGCATCAAGAAAAAGTATCTTATATTCTATGCCTCTACCTTTAATTTCCTCTAATCCTTTAAATAAATGGTCGAAGAATTCTCCAGAACGAATATCTACCACCAATGCTACTTTATCAATATCTCTTCTTGATTCGTAACATAGCTCTACAAAGTTTGGTAAAAGTGCAGGAGGCAAATTATCCATACAGTAATAGTTCATATCTTCCATTACCTTCATGGCTTGAGATTTGCCAGCTCCTGACATACCAGTAATCAATAAAAATTCCATAATTACACCTCATTAGTTTATCTCAATATTTTTTATCCTATCAAGAGGTAAGTTTGCCTCTTTTGCCTTTCTTATGCCATTTTCCACATTTCCCACATCTTCAGGTCTATGGGCATCACTATTTACCATATAGATTACATCCATATCCAATAAAAGCTTGATACTCTCCACAGATAATTGACTATGCTTTGAACTTATCTCTAGAGCAGTACCATATTTCTTTGTTTCTTTTGCCAGTTCTACTATATCTACCTTTGCCTTAGATCCTGGATGAGATATCATATTTATAGGATACTTCCCCAATGCCTTTATATAAGCCTTAGTATTTAACTCTATAGCTTTCTTCTCACATATGGGCAAACACTTAGACAATGGATTTAGTCCATATAATCCTAAGGCATCTCTTAGTCTTCTTGGAGTTGCGCCATAATGATAACCCATAATTAAAAAATCTATATATTTAAGTGATTCCTCATCTATATCAAGAGTACCATCTAATCCTATTAGATTAGACTCTACTCCAAGTAAAATCTTAAGACCTCTAGGTATAAACTCTTCATTTAATCTATTTATCTCCTCTCTCATAAAAGGAATTCTTTTTTTCCTTATTCCATAGAGATAATGAGAAGGTCCATGTTCAGTAATTGCAATTTCTCTAAGTCCTTTAGATAAAGCTGCCTCAGCATTGTCTCTTATAGTACCTATGGCATGATTGCCTTCTTTTCTAAACCCACTACTATAAATAGTATGAGTATGATAATCACCTATTAGTTTTATCATCTAATCCTCTCCCAATAGTTTTATCTCCGTTTCTAGTTCCACATTAAATTTATCCCTTACTACTTTTTGTATTACAGAAATCAAATGTAATATATCTTTACAAGTAGCATTATCAACATTAACTACAAATCCGCAATGTTTCTCTGAAACTTGAGCCCCTCCATATCGTAGTCCACGAAGTCCCCCATCTTCTATTAATTTTCCAGCAAAATGTCCCTCTGGCCTTTTAAATGTACTACCTCCACTTGGCAGCTCTAGTGGTTGTTTTGATGTTCTTCTATAGGTTAAATCCCTCATTATTTCTTCAATAGCAGAATATTCTCCAGCTTCTAAATCTAACTCTACACCAAGGACAATTAATCCTTCATCCCATATCCTGCTATTCCTATATCTAAAGTTCATCTCTTCATTTGTATATTCTTTGATTTGATTGTTTTTGTCCAGTACTCTAACTAGTTTTACTACATCTTTCATTTCTCCGCCATAGGCTCCTGCATTCATTGTAATTGCTCCTCCTATGGTACCTGGTATGCCAGATGCAAATTCAAAGTTTTTTAGGCTGTGTTTTAAAGCTAATTTACTAGTAGTAGATAGTAATGCTCCAGCTTGACAATAGATTCTAGCTCCATCTACTGTTAATTCATTAAATCCTTCGTTTACTTTAATTACAACACCTCTTATGCCACCATCTCTAACTAACAAATTGCTGCCATTTCCCATGATTAAAAAATCTATATTGTTTTCTCTACAGAATATAATTGCCTTTATTAGCTCTTCTTCGTTAGATGGAATAATCATTACATCTGCTGGTCCACCTATTTTAAATGTAGTATGATTTCTCATTGGTTCATTAAATAAAATTTTTCCAAAAGATTTATTTTCAAAGATTTCTTGTAATCCTTTTATTTTCAAGTAAATCACCCCTTATGTATTGTCCTTATCCTTATTATTGTACCAAATTTAGTCTAGTATTACTAATTTATTTTATACCCATTACATTATAATATTCTTAAAATCCTTTGTTTATGTACAATAAAAGACAGGGCTTATATGCCCTGCCTAGTTATAGCTATATATTCTTTTTCTTTAGAAATTTCATATAGTAAAAAATAAATAATATAGAAGTAACTGTCCAAGTTATTGGATAACTATAAAGTACAGTTTTTATTGTAGGCCAAACTGGTACTGCTATAAATATCCAAAGTACACGTAAAGCACAAATTCCAATTCCACTTATAATCATAGGTATGAAAGTATCTCCCATCCCTCTTAATGCACCAGATAATATTTCTATTGCTACAAAAGTTATATAAAATGGTGTTATTAAACTTAACATTTCAACTCCTGCTTCAATTACCTTTAAATCATCTGTGAAAAATTTAAATAGATAAGCACCAGTATTATATAGAATGAAACTAAGAGCAAGGCTTGTTCCTGCTGACATTAAGATACAAGTGACAACTCCTTTTCTTACCCTATCTTTTTTATCAGCACCAAAGTTTTGTCCTACAAATGTAGTTGTTGCTATTCCAAAGGAAGTTAATATCATCCAGAATATACCATCTATCTTTGTGTATGCAGTCCAGGCTGCAACTGTATTCGTACCAAAACTATTAATACTTGATTGTATAATAATATTAGAGGCAGAATACATTAAAGATTGTATACCAGTTGGTAATCCTATACTTACTATCTTTCTCAATATTTTATTATCAAATCTTATTTTTTTAATATCCAATCTATAACATTCAATAGATGACATCAAAGAAAAAAATACTAAGGCTCCACTAACTATTTGTGAAATTACTGTAGCCATTGCAACTCCTATTACGTCTAGGCCAAATACTACCACAAATATAATATCTAATATTATATTCATAATGCAGCCTATAATAAGAAAATATAATGGACGTTTAGAATCCCCTATAGCTCTAAGAATTCCTGAACCCATATTATAAATAAGATTTGCAATCATTCCCGTAAAATATATTCTAATATATTGTAATGAATAAGGCATTATGTCTTCTGGTGTTCCCATCCATCTTAGAGCATATGGAGCACCGAGAATCCCTATAATCATAATTATTATTCCCCCTGATATTGCAAGGGCTATGGAGGTATGAACAGACCTGCTTACATTTTCTTCATCATCGGCACCATAGTATTGAGATATGGCTACTGTTGCCCCTGAAGATACAGACACAAAAAAACCTACAAGCAGATTAATAAGTGCCCCTGTTGTACCTCCTACTGCTGATAATGCTTCTTTTCCAACATATTTACCTACTACAATAGCGTCTACTGTATTATAAAGTTGTTGAAAAAACGTACCGAATAAAAGAGGGAAGAAAAAAATAAGCAGTTGTTTCCAAACAACTCCTTCAGTAATTCTATTAATAGCCCTATTTTGTCTCTCCATAAATTATCTCCTATCATTTCATCAAATCTATATTTTCATTGGTATATCATAATATAAATTATAATAAAATTCAACTACTTTTGGAAAAAAATTAATGATAGAAACTATTCATGTTATATACATCTTTTCCTCATATAAACTACATATCTTCCAGTATAGAATGTATTTTAAATTTGTTTTTAATTATAACTAATAGTAGACCAACACCTATTAATAGAATCAATTGATATATTAATATAAAAGACCATGGCATACTTCCAGTATATAGCTTTCCTAGAACTGGTGCTATTATAGGCATAGATATGAAATAATTAAATAGATTTGCTGCCTTTATGGTCTTACTCCTTAGAGAAATCAAAACTCCTAAAAAGGTAGTAAAAAAACATACTATTAAGGAATTGATAAATATGAAGTATATGGCTTTAAAAGAATAAAAGTTGAAAATTAGATTTTTATATTCTATAAAATTCATTAATACAAGTAATATATAGCTTATTCCAAAAATTATAGTCATAATACTTAAAGTTACCATAACTATATATGTTACTTTACCTAAGAAAATACTTATCAATGATACTGGTGAAATAAAAAGTGTTTCTATTGTTTTTCGTTCCTTTTCTCCTGCAAAAGAATCTGCCGTCAACCCAGAAGGAATAATACTGCCTACGAATTGAAAAACAAACCCCATTATATACCAATTTCTATTTAATATACTTTCTTTTGAGGATATAGGTATCATGATCCCTATGACCAAAATAAGCATTATATAATATGAAATAAACTCTTTTGATTTTAATAACTCTTTCATTTCTTTCCTAACAATAGCACTTATCATATTGCATTTTCCTCTCTATGGCTATCTAAATAAACTTTATTTAAATCAAATATTTTATGCTCTACATTTATAATATTTAAATTATATTTCATGAGAACTTTTATGACTGTATTTACATCATTTAAACTAGGAATATCCAGCTTTACTGAATTCCTATTAAACTCTGCATGATCAATCTTATTCTCTTTTAACTCCTTTTGTATTTGCTCTTTAAACTTGAATAAATCTTGAATAGTATTTATTTCAATTCCTATAGATTCTTTATTCCTCGATAAACTGTTAACATTATCACTATATACAATTTTTCCTTCTTTTATTATAGTAATATACTCGCATAGCTTCTTCACTTCCTCTAAGTCATGGCTACATAAAACTACCGAAATCTTTTTTATTTTAACTAATTCCTTAATAAGCTCATGAAATTCATCTTTACTTATGGGATCTAATCCATTGGAAGCTTCATCTAATAAAAGTAATTTGGGCTCATTGATAATTGCTCTAATTATTCCTGTCTTCTTTTTCATCCCTGTAGAACAATCTTTAATAAGCTTATCTTTAAACTCTGAAATTTGAAACATTTTAAGATAATTATCTATTCTACTCTTTAGTTCCTTTTTCTCTATATTATAAAGCTTTCCATAAAACATTAAATTATCATAAATACTTAGTCTATCGTACATACACATATTTTCAGATAAAACACCTATGTTTTTTCTAAGCTCATATCCGTCATCAATAGGATTTAACCCTAATACATCTACTTCTCCTTTATCTTGCTTATATGTTCCCCCTATAATCCTTATCAGCGTTGTTTTTCCAGCTCCATTATGGCCTAGTAATCCATGTATACATCCTTCATTAAAATTAACACTAATATTATCAAGAGCTATATTATCTCCAAATCTCTTTTGTACATTTTTAAGCTGTACTATTTTATTCATTTATTTTTCCCTTTCTTTTTAAGATAATATCCATATCCCTTAGTTATAATTGCTATAGTTAAGAATATTGCAAAGTATCCCCATTGACTCATTAATTATCCCCCTATACTCATAATTTAGAAAATCCCCTTATTTATATTTTAGCCATTGTTTTTTTGTAATTCTTCTTTTCCCATAAATAACTCAAATCATAATTAAAGAATGAAATATATAATAAATTCATTCTTTAATCTTTTTAGAATAATATAGTAATTTCATTTTATCAATTATAACTTTTTATTTCAATCACCTTATCGACTATTTTTAAATTATCTGGATCATGAGTAATCATTATTATTGTTTTTTGTTCTTTCATTTTTAATATATTTTTTATAATAATCTCCTTACTTTCATTATCAATAGCATTTAAAGCTTCATCTAAAATAAGAATTTTACTTGGTTTTAAGAATGCTCTTGCACATAAGATTTTCTGCTTTTCTCCACCTGATAAATTTACTTCATTTCCAAATACTTCAGTATCTAATCCATCTTCCAAGCTATCTATAAAGCTTTTTAAATTTACTAGTTCTAATACTTGTTCTATCTCATCATTCTTTGCATCTTTTTTTCCAATCTTTATGTTTTCTCTAATGCTGGTGGCATATAAAGATCCTCTTTGCGGAACTATACTGATTAAATTTCTTATACTACTTGTATTCATATCCTTTATTGATACATCATCTATTAATATATCTCCATCAAAATCATAAAGCTTTAATAATAAATTTAATAAAGTAGACTTACCTACTCCATTAGTACCTACTATAGCTACTAATTCTCCAGCTTTTATTGTAAAGCTGACATCATTCAATATAGTTTTATTATTTATATCATATCGTACATTTTTAAATTCAATATTACCTTTTACATCTTGGTCTTCAATTTTAGAGTCATATTCATATAAATTCTCTTTATTCATATTTAATATTTCGTCAATCCTTTTAATAGATACCTTCATTTCTTTAATAACCATATTTAATTTAGATAGTACTGTAACAGGATTATATAAATAGCTTAAATAAGAAATAAACGCAACTATCATTCCTACACTTATTTCATTTGCAGCCACTTTATATCCTCCTTGAATTAAAATAATTATTGGAAATATTGATGCTGTTAGTCCGAATATTTGTTTTGAATATATGCTATTTATAAATAGTGAATAACTATTCTTCATAAGATCATCCACTTTTTCTTTATAATTCTTTTGTTGCTCTTCATAATAATCATATAATTTATTAGTAACAATTAGGCTTAATCCCTCATCAAGTATCTCCATATGTTTTGCTGTATCTTTTCTAATTTTATATGCTATCTGTTTTATTTTTGCACCAAAATATTTTGAGGTTATAACAAATATAGGTATACTTAAAAGACATATTATAGTTAATTCAATACTCATATTTAATAATATTCCTACTACTATTATTAGAGATATTATGCTTAATATTGCTGGGTATAAATAATCATTAAAAATTTGTATAACTGATTCTGAATCGTTAATTATTGTGGCTATATAATCTCCCTTACTTTTAGAGAAAAAATCCTTTAAACCAATTCTCTGAATATGATTAAATATTGTTTCTTTTAAGTCCTTTTTTAATTTTAATATTATATTACAATACCATCGTTTACCTATAAAATCTAATATACTTGAAATGATAAATAATACTATTAATAACATTGAAAATCTCATTAGAATCTCAGTATGTTTATTTACAATAATATTATCTAAAAAATATCTCATAAACATAGGCAATATTATATTAAAAGACATTCCTATAATATTTAAAATAAGTATCATAAATATAGGAAAACAGTTCCTTTTAAATTGCTCTTTAAACCATCTATCCATTGATTATGTTCCAACCCTTCCCATAATCTCCAATACCCTCTGTCTATGAGAACAACATTGAGGATCTTCCTTTCTCATCTCCCCGTTAACTGCAAATGCTAAAGCTCTACACCCTCCAGCACACCAATATCTTACATCACAGTCCTTACATTTATCTATACTATCTACATTAAACTCTCCAAATTTCTCTCTTGATTTTTTCATTATACTATCAAATGGTTCATTTCTTATATTTCCTATTACTAGACTTTTATGATGCATCGCTTGACAAAGATATACATCTCCATTACTCTCTATACTAGCTGAACTTTTATTTAGTCCACAACTATATTTTTTATTCACTGCTGCAACAGATTCTACCAAATCCCCTGAAATATCTATAGCAAAATCAAAACTCTCTTTGTTTTCTAAAGACTTTCTATATAATTGACTTATATAAAAGTATGCTTCATCTGCTTTTCTATAAAAGTCTTCTATATCAAAATCTTTATAATCTTTAGCTCTACCTAAAGGAACGTATCTATTTACATGTAATCGCCTAACTTCATTTGTTACACATAAATCAATCATTTTTCTTAAGTCTATATTATTTGTTGGCGTCGGAGTCGCTGCAAAAACTATATTTTTAAATCCTATACTCCTCAAGTATTTTACAGACTTTAACGTTTTTTCAAATGATCCAACCCCTCTAATTTCATCATGTTTTTCTTTCTCATGGGAATCCATAGAAAACTGTATAATGTCTACAAACTCAACTATCTGCTTTAATATCTTCTCATCATATATAGTTCCATTGCTAAGTAATTGTACTAGGCCAAATTTCCTCGCTAATTTGAAAACTTCTAGTATATCTTTTCTTATTAAAGGCTCTCCCCCTGTAATCACTATTCTTTCTAGCCCCATAGGTTTAGCTGTTTCCAACAATTTCTCTATTTCTTCCAAAGTCATTTCATCAGTATTCTCAGTATTTACTCCACTCTCTGCATAACAGTAATGACAACTTAAATTACATTTATTGGTAACCTTTATCCATAAGGTTTTTAATTCTCCTGAACTTTCTTTATTCGTATCATCAACCTTATCTATATCTTTCATATTATCTTCTTCATAAATAAATCCACTTAATTTAAGTTTTTCTACAAATTTTTCTATATCTTCTCTTACAAGGCTTGTAGGAACTCCATAATGATCTGATATATCTGTAATAAGATTTTCGATTGTTTTTTTCTTTTTAATTCTTTCTATTATCTGTAATGCTGAATTATTCAATTTATAGTATTTTCCTTGCTCTGGATCTATTATTATATAACTATTATCATCTCTTTGATTTAAGGATAGATTATTTTTTAATTGAATCATATAGTTTTACACCTCACTTATTGGAATTACTAAAATATCTTTTATCATTTCCTTTGGACACCAAATCTTTAAGCCAGATTTTTTATCTGTTTCTACCAGTAATCCTACTTTACCTTCTATTTCTATTTCTCCCTTATCAATTCCACAAAACGTTAAATTCCCTTCCAATTCTACTACTACTCTTTTCATAAATATTCCATCTCCTTTACTAGTTATTCATTCTAATTTGACCTTCGTACATAATGTTTCTTAACTCAGTACAACTTATATTTTTTGTTGATATAACTGGTTGAACAATATCATATTTATTCCAATTTTTAGTATGAATTGTTATTCCTAATTTTTCAGCATTATTATATAAATAAGTCCCTGGATATGGTGTATTAGTTGAAAATGCTACCATGGCATTATATTCATTTTTAAACTTAATACCTAATTCTACTGTCATATCAATTGTTTCATAAGTATCACTATGATGACCTATGATAAAAGAACACATTGGTCGTATTCCAATGCTATTGGCATACTTTACCATAGCTTCTGCATGCTTTAAATCAATATATTTTTTAAGCCCATCTAAGACTTCTTGGCTGCCACTTTCTATTCCAATATGAATAGCAATACAACCTGCATCCTTTAACATATGAAGTATATCTTCATTTAATACATCTGCTCTTGAATCACATCTCCAAGTAATATCTTCTCCGATTTCTTTTATATTTTCACAAAATAGGCTTAGCCTTTTTACATTAGCTGTAAAGGTATCATCAAATATATTAAAATATTTAATGCCATATTTTTTATATTTAAAATAAATTTCACCTATAAAGTTTTCTATACTTCTTGTCCTATATTTTCCTCCTGACATAGCTCTAGAAGCACAATATATACACCCTCCCGGGCATCCTCTACTGCTTAAAATCGTTGCTGCATACGTATAATTTTCAGATGGTAAAATATTTTCATCTGGTATAGGAAGAACATCTAAATTTTTTAAATATCCTCTTTGTTCATTAGATATAATTTCACCTTTTGCATTTTTATATGATAACCCCTTTATATTTTCTATAATATATGAATGAGAATTATTTAAATATTCCATTAATTGAACAAATGCAAATTCCCCTTCATTCCTAACGACAAAGTCTACTGAATCATTCAAAAGACTTTCCTCTGGCAAGAATGTAACATGTGCCCCACCTAAGACTATTTTACAACTTGGAACACATGATTTTATAATTTTAGATATTTCTATCGATGAAAAATATGTTTCTGTATAAACGCTTATTCCTACAACATCAGGACTATACTGTTCTAAGAATTGTTTAAAATCATCTAGAGAATAGTCTTCAACAGATAAATCTATAATTTCTACTGGGTAACCATGAATTTTTAACATATTACCTATATATATTAATCCTAATGGTGGTGCTGAAGATTTATCAGAAAAACTTTTTCTTCTCAATTTATTAGCACTTGAAAGTATCAATAACACTTTTTTATACATAATCTTCCTCCAGCCATAGATAATTTTCAAAAGATATTAAATCCTTTTCTGCTAATTCTTTAGCCATTTCTGTTACTTTTTCTATTGCCATATCAAGATTAATTTCCATCTTTACAGCAACTATTTGTGCTATATCTTCTATTGTTTTTAGATCGTCTATTTCTTCCCAAATCATTGCATATTCAGGATTTAATATGTACTTTTGACCATCTTCGCTTATAGTTATAATACATCCTTCTTGTTTCTTCCATATATATGTTTTCATATGAATTGGGTTTTCTAATATCATCTTTATAGTACCTCTCTCTCTTTTAATTTAGTTAGCAAGAATACTAAGATAGTGAGTAGGACCCTCCATCTTAGTATTCTTACTTAGTTAATTAAAAATTTTACGTTGGCCCTGGTGCTGGTAATGCGACTATTGCTATTCCTACGCCAAATCCCCAGTTGCAATTGAATCCACAAGAATCTACTGTTTCAAAATCGCTACTTGTTTCAGCTAATGGAGCTTCATATATATCTTTCATCTATTTCCCCCCTTTATAAAGATATTTACAAAGTTTTATATAATTTTATTATAATCATAGCAAGATTATTCAAAGTTTTTTATTACTTAATTCCCTATAAAAAACTCTTTAAATCCTTTAAAAAGATAGTCTCTTAAATCATCCAGAGATAAATCTTTATTACTTACAATAGGATTTCCAAACTGATATTCTCTCCATCTTTTAGCATGTATATTTAGTCCTATTTCCTCAGCATTCTCTTTTATAAAAGTTCCAGGATAAGGAGTACAGGATGCTACACCAATGCTTATTCCTTTATTTTTCAAATCTCTTATGGTTTCTAGAGTTTCTTCTATTGTTTCTATTGTGTCGCAATAATGTCCAATAATAAAACTACAGTAGATATTTATTCCTAAATCTTTTGCATAAATAACTTTATCTAGAGCCTCTTTTAGTTTTATTTTTTTACCGATTTTATCTAAAACTATTTGATTCCCACTCTCTATGCCTATATGAATATATTTACAATCAGCATCATATAAATTATGTATTAATTCTTCAGTTAAAACATCAGCCCTTGATTGACATCTCCATATAACTGGTATGTTCACTTCTTTTAATAGCTTACAAAACTTTTTGACCCTACTTTTATTTACTGTAAATGTATCATCATATATTTCAAACAAGCTTTCCTTAGTCTTATTATAGATATAATAGACTTCACTTATGATATTTTCTGCACTTCTATATCTATATTTTCCTCCTGACATTGCTTTTGAACTGCAATATACACAATCTCCAGGACATCCTCTACTAGTTATAAGTGCAAATATTTCGCTATATTTATCTCTATCTACCATGCCTAATACAGGAAATGGCAATACATCTAAAGCCTCTATATATCCTCGTTTTTCATTGCATACAATATCAGATTTTTTTCTATATATAAGACTTTTAACTTTTTCTATACCTATACTATCTGGATAGTTTAAATGTTCAAGTAATAATAAAAATGTGAATTCTCCCTCATATCTAATTACATAATCTATTTCCTCTATTTCTCTCATCATATTAATACCTTCAAAGGTTGCATGTGGTCCACCAACTGCAATTTTTATATCTTTGAAATTTTTCTTAATCATTTTTATTATTTCAATAGCATTATCATAAGCTTCTGTAAAAATTGACATCCCTATAATATCTGGATTAAATAGTTTTATTTCCTCTATAAATCCTTTTGCTGTAAAATCCTCAACTAACATATCTATAATCTTAACTTCATACCCATGCATTTTTAAAACTGAAGCTATATATAATACTCCTATATTTGGAGTGCAATTTGACTTTTTTAAGACTGCTCTTGCAATACTATTACTTGACGAAATAATAAATAATATTTTTTTATACATATCGTCCTCCTAGTCTTCCAAAAACATAGAACATGAAATTGGATCGTGTGAATATATACTATCATTACTTAAGTATGCTCTTACTCTACATCCACCTCTACATTCATTCACTTTTTGACAACTATTGCATTTATCTATATCTCTCAATTTATACTTTCTAAATTCATTCAATGCTTCACTATTTTCCCAAATATCTTTTAGTCTTTCCCCATTAACGTTGCCTAATCTAAAACTATTTTCTTGAAGGACAGGACACATATATACCTCTCCTATTGAAGATATGTACATACTAAAATTCCCTGCACCGCAATATCCAATATTATCATTTGAATAAGTAAATCCATAGTCCATTTTTTTACTCCAAACGTCTTGCATTGTATATGCACATCTTTTTAGTTCATTTATCGTATCATTAGATACATTCAACATATCATGATTACATTCTTGTTTATTATGGTAATTCATAAATAAACTTGCATTTAACTTTATATGCTTAAATTCTTTAAGATATTCCGAAAAATATTTTATTTCACTAACATTAAAATCTGTTGCCGTAAAAGATAGTATTGTTTTTATATTATTTTTTTCTAAAATAGGAAGTGCTTGTTTTATATTATTAAGATTACCTTTTTTCCTTCTTATACTGTCATGGGTTTCATCATAAAATCCATCTACGCTAATTTGTATTTCTTTTACTCCACAATTATACATATTATTAATGACATCTTCATTTAAACTTGTTCCATTAGTATAAACTCTTAATAACATGTTCTTATCCCTTATATATTTAGCAATTTTAAAAAAATCTTTATGTATAAGAGGTTCTCCACCAGTTACTTTAATCATCAATACACCCATTTCGGCGGCCTGATCAATTATATCCTGTATTTTTTCTATGGACATTTCTCTTTTTAATATATCATTATCAATATAGCAATGATAACATCTTAAATTACATCTTTTGGTTATCTCTATATATATTTCATCTAAACTTTTAGTTAGATTCTCACTATATATATCCAAATTTTGTTTGTTAATTTTATATGAAGTATTGTTCTTTTCTTCATTTATAATATTCATATCTTTTAATTCATCTATTATATGCTCAAGTTTGCCTAATACATTCTCAGCATTTTCTCCCATTTTTTCTAGAATTAATTTTTCTACATGAGATGATTTTGAATACTTCAAAAGCAAAGCTACTATTTGCTTATCAATTCCCTTATATACTTTAATTTTATTTTCTTCAATATTTGTAATAGCAAGTGCTCCATCAGTTCTTAATTTTACTCTAAATCTTTCATTTTCTACACCCTCCATAAGCCTTCCTCCTTTCTTCTTAACTTCTTATACATTAATCATCTTTAATTTCTAATAAATATGATTAGATACTTATAAGAGTTTTTTTGATATTTGCATCATAATTCTTATTGACTTTATTATACTAATTCGCTAAAAAGCTTGTCAATGAATTTGATTCCCATTTTTCGGACATAATTCGATTTTGCCTAATACCAATATGCTTAATCTAAACATATTTTTTATACTATATCTACTTACCATCATAGTTTCATATTATTCCATCACTAACTCGTTTTTTGTCTTCTTTAGTAAACTGATTCTTATTTCCTTTCAAATAATACTTATTATTTTAATATGAAAGTCTCGCTAAACTAAAAAAATAGAAAGATAGAGCCTAAGCTCTACCTTTTTATATCAATGAATATATAAAACACCTGCTGTAATCCCCGCAAATATGAAAAATCTATAGCTGTCATTACGCAGTTCAAAATTGCGTTTTGCTACATTTGCCCCTCATAATTGTATATCCACTGTCGTGAACAGCGCTACTGCTCTCATAAGTAGAAAATAAGCCAATGGAGATCATATTTAATATTTATTTGTACTTATACAACTACTATTTAAAAACTAATTTCTCCTCATATATATCCTCATCAACCTTATATTTAATTAGCAATTCGCAATTATCACTAGCTTTCTTTTCTATTCCAAATACTGCAAAATTAAATACTTTTTTTGGATTTCCTCCAAATGCAAGCTTCTCTAAAAAAGAAGGGCTATACTTGCTACCTTTACTGAAAAATAAGCCATCATCAACAAGTCTTTTTCCATTTACAATGAATGTAGTAGCTACTTCTATATCAGTATCTTGTCCTGTATAATAAAGATACCCACTCCATGTTGCTTTTGGGTCTAAAAACTCTCTTCTATAATAAGCTTTCCATTCTCCATTTTCACTTTTTGCATAAATTGATTGACTTCTCATATATATAATTATAGAAATCATAATGATAAATACTATAGATATACTGATTAATATCTTTTTTTTATTCATTAAAAATCACCCTACTATATTCTAATATATTAGTATCTTATTATCCTATATTGGCTCTCACCAGTATCCCTTAACACTGTATTTGAATGGTCATTGGTGTGTCCTGAATATAATAATCTACCTGTTAACATATTCCTTGCTACCAACTTCAATATTTGCATTATATTCTTTTAAGTACTCTTCTAACATTTGTTCTATCTCTTCCATAGTATAATCTTCTTCTATATTTTGGCTCTTTTCTGCATAGGAACTTATATTGATAGAGAATAACATGAACAACACTAAAATTAAGGATATTTTTATTTTAAGGCTTTTCATAATAACCATCATTCCTTTCTTTAAATTCAAGTAATAAAATTAATCAAAACTATTCAAAACTCACTTTATTTGAGTATTATAAAGCTTGTACCATAAGAATCTTTGTGTTTCTAAATAGATAAATATCTAGCTTAGTTTAAATTCCCTTTTAAATTACTAATCTCTATCTTCCTTTTGTTCTCCTAAAACAATAAACTTTAAAAATATCTAGATAATCTTTAGGTTCATTAGCATACATTAAAACATACAGTAATAGCAAAATCAATATATTTTATTAGACAAATTTCGCAAGAAACTCGAATTTTATCTAACTATCTGTTTTCGTTAACCTTAAATTCAATTTAGTCATATATTACAATATAAAAAAAACAAGGTCATGGGCGTCCCCATAACCTTGTTTTTTTACTCTTATATATTATTCTGTCATTCTCTTGTATTGCTCGTATCTATCCTTAGCATCTTTCTCAGCTGCAGCAAATAGTTCATCTGCTACCTCTGGGAATGTTCTTCTTAATGAAGTGTATCTAACCTCTGAATTGATGAAGTCCATAAATGGTTCTGTTGGCTCTTTTGAGTCAAGAACGAATGGATTCTTTCCTTCATCTTTTAATCTTGGGTCAAATCTATATAAATGCCAGTATCCTGTATCTACAGCTTTCTTCTCTTGTTTAATTGTTGTACCCATACCAGTTCTTATTCCATGGTTGATACATGGTGCATAAGCTATAACTATAGATGGTCCGTCATAGGATTCTGCTTCTTTAAGTGCTTTCATTAATTGGTTCATATTAGCACCCATTGCTACTTGAGCTACATATACATATCCGTAGGAAGTCATCATTAGACCTAAGTTTTTCTTAGTTACTCTCTTACCAGAAGCTGCGAATTTTGCAACTGCTGCTGTTGGAGTTGCTTTAGATGATTGACCACCAGTATTTGAATATACTTCAGTATCCATAACAAATATATTTATATCTTCTCCTGAAGCTAGAACATGGTCAAGTCCTCCAAATCCTATGTCATAAGCCCAGCCATCTCCACCAAATATCCACATAGATCTCTTGATTAGATAGTCTTTTAACTCTTCGATTTCAGCAAGGATTTCTTTTCCTCTTGTGTTATCTACTTCTTTATTTAATCTTGGTAGGATCATACCTGTAGCAGCCTTTGAAGCTTTTGCATCTTTCTTGCCTTCTATCCAAGCATTAAAATGAGTATTTAATTCTTCATCTATATTTAATTCAACGAATTCCTTCATTAAATCTTCTAATTTATCTCTCATTTGGCTAACAGCTACTGCCATACCATATCCGTATTCAGCATTGTCTTCAAATAATGAGTTTGCCCATGAAGGCCCTTTACCTTCTTGATTCTTGCAATATGGCATAGATGGTGCAGAACCACCCCAGATTGATGAACAACCTGTAGCATTGGCAATCATCATTCTATCACCAAATAATTGAGTAATTAACTTTACATATGGAGTTTCTCCACAGCCAGCACAAGCTCCTGAGAATTGAAGTAATGGTTCTTGGAATTGTGATCCCTTTATACTGAATTCATCCATCACATCAGTTTTAGCCTTAACTGTCATAGCATATTCCCAGTTTTTAGCTTCAACTTCATATTCTTCTTCAAACGGTGTCATAACTAAAGCTTTTTGTTTTGCTGGGCATACATCAGCACAGTTTCCACATCCTGTACAATCTAATGGACTGATTTGAATCTTGAATCCTAAATCTTCTAATCCTTTTCCTGTAGCTTTTAATGTTTCAAATGTTTCTGGTGCATTATTCTTTTCTTCTTCATCTATAAGAATAGGTCTAATAACCGCATGTGGACAAACATAGGAACATTGGTTACATTGAATACAATTTTCTGGTATCCATTTTGGTACATCTACTGCTATACCACGTTTTTCGTATGCTGATGTTCCATGTGGGAATGAACCATCTTCTCTGCCAACGAAAGTACTTACAGGTAGATCATCACCTTCTTGTCTATTCATTGGTTTTAATACTTTTTCTATAAACTCTGGAACATCCTTGTCATCTTCTGTCGTTTCAGCTTTAGCATCTTTCCATGTTGCTGGAACATCTATCTTAGCTAAGGAATCAATTCCCTTATCTACTGCTTCATAATTCATTCTAACTATTTCTTCACCTTTGTTTCCATATTCATCAACTATGGATTTCTTTAGGTGAGCGATTGCTTCTTCTAATGGTAATACTTCTGCTAGTTTGAAGAATGCTGATTGCATTATCATGTTTATTCTTCCGCCTAGTCCTATATCAACTGCCATCTTAGTTGCATCGATTGTATAGAAGTCGATATTGTGTTCTGCAATATACTTTTTCATTGATGCTGGAAGATGTGTATCAAGCTCTTCTGGACTCCAAGTACAGTTTAGAAGGAATGTTCCACCATCTTTTAATCCTCTTAATAAATCATATTGATATACATAGGATTGCTTTGAGCATGATATAAAGTCTGCATCAGTAATTAAATACGTAGATTTTATTGGTTCATTACCAAATCTTAAGTGAGAAATAGTAACTCCACCAGATTTCTTACTGTCATATGCAAAGTATCCTTGTGCATACATATCTGTATCGTCACCGATAATCTTTATAGCTGATTTATTAGCTCCAACAGTTCCGTCAGAACCAAAGCCCCAGAATTTACATTTAATTGTTCCTTCTGGTTCAGTTTTTATAACTTCTTTTATATCTAATGATAGATTAGTCACATCATCAACTATACCTATAGTAAATCTATCTTTTGGTTTATCTGCATTTAAGTTTTCATATACAGCTAATATTTGTGATGGAGTAGTATCTTTTGAGCCTAATCCATATCTTCCGCCAACTATAACCGGTCTTATATCTGAATCATAGAATATGTTTTTAACATCTAAATGTAGTGGTTCAGCAACAGCACCTTTTTCCTTAGTTCTATCTAATACTGCTACTTTCTTTACAGTCTTAGGAAGTACATCAAAGAAATATTTTGGTGCAAAAGGTCTATATAGGTGTACTTTAATAACTCCTACTTTTTCACCTTTTGCAATTAAGTAATCAATAGTTTCTTCTATAGTTTCAGTAACTGAACCCATAGCAACTATTACTCTTTCAGCTTCTGGATGTCCATAGTAATTGAAAGGTTTGTAATCTCTACCAGTTATTTTGTTTATTTCGTTCATATATTCCACTACAACATCTACTATTTTTTCATAGTATGGGTTAGCTGCTTCTGCCGCTTGGAAGTAAATATCTGGGTTTTGTGCAGTACCCTTTGTATACGGTCTTTCTGGGTTTAAAGCTCTTTGTCTAAATTCATTAAGGGCATCATGATCAACTAATTTTTCTAAGTCTTTGTAATCCATTACTTCGATTTTTTGAATTTCATGACTTGTTCTAAATCCATCAAAGAAATGTAGGAATGGTACTCTTCCCTTTATAGCAGCAAGATGAGCTACTCCTGCTAAGTCCATTGTTTCTTGAACAGAACCTGATGCAAGTAGAGCAAAACCTGTTTGTCTAGCTGCCATAACGTCTTGGTGATCTCCAAATATACTAAGAGCATGTCCTGCTAGAGCTCTTGCAGTAACATGAAATACTGCTGGAAGCAATTCCCCTGCCATTTTATACATATTTGGAATCATAAGTAATAGTCCTTGTGAAGCTGTAAATGTAGTCGTTAATGCTCCTGCTGCTAAAGAACCATGAACTGCTCCTGCTGCTCCTGCCTCAGATTGCATCTCTTTAACTAATACTTCCTGACCAAAAATATTTTTGCTACCATTAGCAGACCATTCATCTACTAGTTCTGCCATTGTTGAAGATGGTGTAATTGGATAGATAGCAGCTACATCAGTAAAAGCATAGGCTACATGAGATGCAGCGGTGTTACCATCCATAGTCTTCATTATTTTTGCCATTTGTATACCTCCTTTTTATTATAAAACTGTTAAGTTTGTTGAAAATTTAACACTTTTCTAACTAAAGTATTCCAACACTTATAACCATATCGTTACCCTTTAAGTATATGAAATATTAGGTAGAAAGTCAATCTTTGGAAAACATAATTAAAGAGAATAGATTTATAGATATTCCTATATCTATCCTCTCTAATTGTTATAATAGTTAAGAAAATTTAACAACTTAGAAATTTCTTTTTGGAATTATCATAGATGCTAAGATATAAGCTATTATACCAGGAAAACCAGCACTAAAAATAGATAATAGTACCCATCCAAGTCTTACTAGGGTAGAGTCTATTCCAAAGTATTCTGCAATTCCTCCACATACTCCGCACAATTTCTTATCAGTATCAGATAGAAATAATTGCTTCATTTATTCTCCTCCTTTTTCTTATTAAAATGATTATATAATTCTTCTGCTGCTAATCTGTTCATACCTTTTACCTGTAATAAATCTTCTATTGATGCCTTCTTTATTTTTTCTATACTTTGAAAATGTTTTAGTAGTTCCACCTTCCTCTTCTCTCCTATACCCTTTATATCATCTAATTCAGACTTAAACATTTTCTTAGTTCTTAGGGATCTATGATAGGATATTGCAAATCTATGTGCCTCCTCTTGTATTCTATAAATTAATCTAAACCCTAGAGAGTCTTCATTTAGACTTATCTCTTTGTTATTATATATTATTCCTCTTGTCTTGTGAAAATCATCTTTTACAAGCCCACATACTGGAATGTTTATATTTAAATTATTTAATACTCTAAGAGCTACATTAACCTGTCCCTTACCTCCATCCATCATTATCAAATCTGGGAAATTTGAAAATCCCTTTACTTCTATCTCATTTTCCTTCATTAGCTGTCTCTCTTCAAGACCCCTAATAAATCGGCGACTCAAAATTTCTTCCATACTACCATAATCGTCTGCACCAATCACAGTTCTAATTCTAAATCTTCTATAATCCGACTTTTTCGACTCTCCTTTTTCGAATACTACCATGGAGCCAACAGATTCTACTCCACTAATATTTGATATATCAAAGGCTTCAATTCTATTTAAATCACTGCTAATTCCTAAGATATTTTTCAGCTCTTCTAAAGTCTTTTGGTTTTCTCTTGCCTTCTTTACAAATCTGTCTCCATATTTGTTTAACATATCTAATGCATTTTTCCTAACCATATCTATTAATCCAACTTTATCTCCACGTTTTGGAACTAATATATTTATTTTAGCTCCCTTCTTTTCTCCTAGCCATTTAGATATGGCTTCCATATCCTGTATTTCTTCTTCGATTATAATCTCTTTTGGTAGATAGGAAGCTCCAATATAGAATTGTTTAATAAATGCACTAAGGATTTCCTTCCTATCTTCTTCAAAAGTATCTTCCAGTATAAAATGTTCTCTACCTACAATTTTCCCATTTCTAATAAAAAATACTTGCATACATACTTCTTCTATACCTCTAGCCATTCCTATTACGTCTTGGTCTACTAAATTAGTAGTAGATTCAATCTTTTGTTTTTCATGGAGCAAGTTTAGGGAGTTAATTTGGTCTCTATACCTTGCAGCTTCTTCAAAGTCTAATTTTTTTGAGGCTTCTTTCATCTTCTCCTCAATGATTTCTACTAGCTTATCCTCTCTGCCATTTAGAAACATAAGGATTTCATTTATCATACCCATATACTGTTCATCATCTACATTTTCACCTTGGCAAGGTCCTAAGCACCTTTTCATATAGTAATTTAAACAAGGTCTAGTCTTTTTACCATAATTACTTAAATTACGGTTACAAGTTCTTAGGGGATATATATTTCTCAAAATTTCTATTACATCATTTACTGCATATACACTGGGATAGGGTCCAAAATACTTTGCACCATCTTTCAACACCTGTCTAGTTTTCATTACCCTAGGATATTTTTCATTTATAGTTACTTTAATATAAGGATATTGTTTATCGTCCCTAAGTAGAATATTATATTTCGGCTTATGCTTCTTTATTAAGTTAGCCTCAAGTATTAAAGCTTCTACTTCATTATCTACTATAATATATTCAAACTCAGAGATATGTTTAACCATGGAATTCACCTTAGGTGGATTGTTTTTTCCTGATTGAAAATATTGCCTTACTCTTTTCCTAAGAGAAATAGCCTTTCCAACATAAATTATCTCCTCATTTTTATCCTTCATTATATAAACACCTGGTTTATCTGGTAGCTTTTTTAACTCTTCTTCTATGTCAAACATTAAATCACCTCAGACTTCTTACGCCAATTTTAAATTTAAAGTTATTGATTAGAACCTATATTCTTATTATACCAAATTTATTTATATTTAGATATTTAAAATGCGATACTAAAATTAGTATCGCATTTTAAATAATATTAATTATTTACTGATTCTTTTACTATTTTCACTAACTCCTTAACTCTATCTCCAATTAGCTGTAAATCTTCCTCTCTAGGAGCTCCCTTAAATTCAACTGGTTCTATAAAATCCCAGTTCATACAGTATCTACCCATTATTTCATCTAGTTCTTTCTGAGCACCACCTGACCATCCGTAGGAACCAAGTCTAAAAGCTTTTCTTCCTTGAAGCTTTTTCTTTCCTAATTCCTCCAATGCTGCTGCCATTGGTGGAAACATTTTGTATTCATAGGTAGGCATGGCAAGAATTATTCCTGTTGAATTCCAAGCTGATGCCAGTACCGTTCCCCAAGAATCCTGTGGTACTTGATGTGAATTGACCTTTATATTTTCCTTTTCTAACAATTCAACTACATAATTTACCGCCTTTTCCGTCATACCATACATGGATCCCCAAATAAGAGTTATTTCCTCCTTTGCAGGTCCCTTTTGGTAGGAAGCATATCTAATATAGTCTTCAATAATTTTACTTGGGTTTTCTCTCCATACTACTCCATGACCAGGTGCTATGACCTTAATAGGTAGTGGTGCACATTTTTCAATAGCCTTTTTTACTGGCATAGAAAATGCCGCAACTATATTTGAATAGTATCTAACAGCTTCTCTTTCATAAAACTCTATTTCTTCCGATGTCAGCATATCATCATAGTTTAAATCTGTAACAGTTCCAAAGGAACCAAAAGCATCACATGGGAACAAAGTACCTGTTAAGGTATCAAAGGTTGCTATGGTGTCCGGCCAGTGAACATTAGGTATTTCTACAAATTTTAAGACATGATTTTTACCTAAATCTAAAGTATCATTATCTTTTACAACTGTAATATTTTCTGTATGACCATAAAAGGCATCTAATAGTTCTGCTGATTTTTGACTACAGACTATTTTAAAATCATTATTTATCTTTTTAAAATCCTCTATCCATCCTGAATGATCAGGTTCCATATGATTTATTATTAAATATTCTATGGATTTTGGATCTATCTCAAGTTTATCTAAAAGCTTAAATAAAGATTCTGGAACTCCATCCCAACCACATACTCCATCTACTATTGCTGTTTTTTCACCTTTTATTATATAAGAGTTTACAGAAACCCCATTAGGTATCTCCCATAATCCCTCAAATAATATATCTTCTATATTTACTGAAAGCTGATAAATATCTTCAGTAACTTTTGTTACATTCATTTACATCCCCCTTACATTATTACCTTTATTATCTTAATCTTCATACCTTGATATATATTAAACTATTTCTTATTTACCCATATATTGGATATAAAAACAAATTACAATATTACAATATAAAACTGCTAGTTATGTTGTTTAGCAGTTTTATATATTTATTAGCCTTTATATGCTTCTTGTTTCATTTTTCAGCCATTCTCTTTCTTCTTGGTCTAAATATGATTCAAGCTTATTATATACATCTCTATGGTATTCATTTAGCCATATTCTTTCCTTTTCAGATAATAATTCTACGTCTACCCCTTCTAGATCTATTGGTACAAAGGATAGTGTTTCAAACTTCATAAATTGACCTGAGTCTGTTTTTATATCTTCATCTACTACTACAATATTTTCTATTCTTATTCCATGGCTACCAGATTTATATACTCCCGGTTCTATACTTACTACCATCCCTTTTTCAAGGATTACTGTATTTACCACTGGTGCAATTCTATGTGGTCCTTCATGTACATTTAATAAATATCCTATACCATGGCCAGTACCACATTTGTAATCTATACCCTCTTGCCATAATGGATATCTTGCTAATACATCTAGGCTATGACCTGTAGCACCATAAAGGAATCTTGCATTTCCTAAATTAATATGACCTTTTAAAGTTAAAGTAAAATCTCTTTTTTCTTCTTTAGTTATAGGTCCCATAACTACAGTTCTAGTTATATCAGTAGTTCCATCAAAGTATTGTCCGCCTGAATCTACTAGATATAATCCTTCTTCTTTGATTTCAGCATTTGAAGTTTCACTAGCTGAGTAATGCATCATAGCTGCATTTTCCTTATATGCAGATATAGTTCCAAAGCTTGGCTCAATAAAGCCCTCTTGCTCTTGCCTAAATTCTAATAATTTTTCCTGTGCCGATACTTCAGTAACTGGAATATTTCCTACATTTTTATCTAACCAGTATAAAAATTTAACTAATGCAACTCCATCTTTAATATAAGCATTTTTTTGATTTTGGATTTCAATAGGATTTTTAATACCCTTTAGACTTGTTGTAATATCTGTACCTTCTACTATTTTACATTCTGATGGTATAGCTTTATATATCCATCTATTTATTCTATTTTTATCAATATAAACCTTTGAATTTTTATCTATTTTCTTTATATAATCAATGACTTCACTATATCCAGCAATTCCTACTTCGTTTTCCTTTAAGAATGATTCAACATCTGTATTAATTTTTTCCTTATCTGTAAATAGATAAGCTTTATCCATGGAAATTAGGGCATATGATATGACTACAGGATTATTTGATACATCTCTACCTCTAATATTATATAACCAAGCTATGTCGTCTAAGCTTCCTATTAAACAATAGTCCACACCTTGTTTTCTCATCTCAGTTCTTACTTCTTCAATTTTTTCTTTACCAGTTTTTCCTGTATATTTTAACTCATGTATAAAAGCTTCTTCCTTAGGCAAACTTGGTCTATCATTCCAAATCTCTCCTACTAAATCAAATTCATCAATGAATTTAATGTCCTTATCTTTAAATTCTCTTTCTAAATTTTCAACTGCAAATTGTGAAAATACTTTACCATCAAATCCTATGGCATCTCCATTATTTAGATTATCTCTTAACCACTCTGTGTAAGTTGGGAATCCTGGTATTGCGATTTTAAATAGTTTATATTCTGAACCCTTTAATTCTTTTTCTGCCTGAATAAAGTATCTACCATCAGTCCATAGAATTGCTTCTTCCTGTGTAATCACTACAGTACCAGCTGAGCCTGTAAATCCTGATATCCATATTCTCCCTTTATAGTAATCTGCCACATATTCAGATTGATGTGGATCTCCTGTATTTACTATATAGGCAGTAATACCTTTGTCTTTCATTAGTTGTCTTAGCTTATTTACTCTTTCATTAATTTTCATATTTACCCCCCTTAGTCTTTTCTAATTTTATTATTAAAGTGGCTACTATAATTGCAGATATACCAGCCACTAATTTACTCACTATAAATGCATTAACATCTTCTGGTGATACTGATGAAATATATCCTAGCTGTCCACCAAAAACATAGGAAGCGGATACAGCAAAGGCTGCATTTAATATCTTACCCTTTTCATTCATTTTATCATAAATCCCCAGCATTGGAATACTATTTGCCAAAGAACTAAATATCCCCAATATAGAGTATTGGTCAAGTTCAAACTTATTTCCTATTTTATTTAAATACTTATGTAATCTTCCAGATATAAAATGAAACATTGGGTATGCCCCCGATAATATAACTCCTATTTTTACTACTAGTATTGCCCCTTCCTCTAAGGGGATTAAACCCTTTATTATTTCAACTCCAAACATAAAATTTATAATAGATATAATTAGTCCAAATGTACTAATGGTTATAATAATCTTGCCTAAAATATTAAATATCTTAACTATGGTATTAGGCATTTTAACTATCCCTATGATTATGAGAGCTGAAAATATTATAACTGGAATTAGGCTAAGTAGAATATGGATAAATTCTATTTTCATCATTATACCACCTGCAACCATTCCAATAGGTATAGTCATAATACCTGCTAAAACGCCCTTAGCAAAATAGTTAAAATCCTCCTTAGATATTAATCCCACTCCAATAGGTATGGTAAAAGATATGACAGTACCAAGCATAGATGAAAGCACTATTCCATTAAATACACCTATTGATTTATGTAAAGCTACTTCAACACTTGTAGTATAACCTCCTAAATCTGGCGCTAGTAAACTTCCTACAAATACAGAAGGGTCTGTATTTAAAATACTCGCCACGGGATTAAGTATTGGAATAATAATCTTAGCAATAATAGGAGATAAACTATAAATACCTATTATGGATATTGCAAGTCCACCTACAGATTTAAATCCTTCATCAAATTTTTCTCCTAATCCAAATCTATTATTTAATATTTTATCTATTCCAGCAATAACTGAAAAAATAATCATTATATAAATCATTTTACACCTCATATATAAATTTGTAATGATTTTATTATACTACAATTATATACCCAATAAAAGAAAAAGGCAGGTAAGCTGCCTTTTTCTTTTATTAATTAATTATTTTAAATTGTTTATTTCCCTTACATAATGACATGCAACAAAATGTCCTGGTAATACTTCTTCTATTGCTGGACTGTCATGCTGACAATTTTCTTTAGCATATATACATCTTTGCGCAAATCTACATCCTGGTTTTGGATTAATTGGAGAAGTAAGCTCTCCTTTTAGTAAAACTCTTTCTCTCTTATGTTTTAAACTTGGTACTGGAATTGCTGAAAGTAAAGCTTTTGTATACGGATGTAATGGATTTTTAAATAAATCCTTTGCATCTGATTTCTCAACTAATTGACCAAGATACATTACAAGTATATCATTTGATATATGTTTAACAACTGATAAGTCATGAGTAATAAACATATAAGTTAAGTTCATTTCTTTTTGTAAGTCCTGCATTAAGTTAAGAACTTGAGCCTGAATTGATACGTCAAGTGCTGATACTGGCTCATCACAAACGATAAAGTTTGGATTAAGCGCCAATGCACGAGCTATACCTATTCTTTGTCTTCTACCACCGTCTAATTCGTGAGGGTAAGTATTAGCAAGTCTTTCTGCTAAACCTACAGTATCCATTAGTGAGGATACCTTTTTCTCGATTTCTTTTTTATCTTTTATGGTTTTGTGAATTATTATAGGCTCTTTTATTATTTCACTAACTGTCATTCTAGGATTTAGAGAAGAAAATGGGTCCTGAAATATAATCTGCATTTTATTTCTTAACTCTCTAAACTTATCTTTATTAATTTTAGTAATATCTTCACCTTCATAGATTATTTGTCCGTCAGTGGATTCTAATAGATGAAGTATTACCCTACCTAAAGTTGACTTTCCACACCCTGACTCTCCTACAACACCTAAGGTCTCACCTTTATTAATATCAAAAGTAACACCATCAACTGCATGAAGTAGTCCTTTAGGGGTATTGAAATACTTCTTTAGATCTTTGACTTGTAAAATTGGTTCCATCTATATTTCCCCCTTTGGTTTTACTTGTCCAGTATATATATGACATTTTACCTTGTGTTCTGGTGCTATTTCTGTATCTTCTGGATGATTTTCCTTACAATATTCTGTAGCATGAGGACATCTTGGATGGAATTTACATCCTGAAGGTAGATTTGTAGGGTCTGGCATTAGACCTTTTATTGGTTTTAATCTATCTACTTCTTCTTCTAAGCTTGGAATTGAACCAAATAGTCCTCTAGTATACGGATGACTTGGGTTTTCAAATAGATCTTCAATTTTTGAATACTCTACTATTTCACCGGCATACATTATAGCAACTTTATCACAAGCTTCTGCTACTACACCTAAGTCATGGGTGATTAAAAGCATAGCTGTGTTAAATTCATTTTTCAAGTTATTCATTAGTTCTAGAACCTGAGCCTGAATAGTAACGTCCAGAGCTGTAGTAGGCTCATCTGCTATTAGCAGTCCAGGGTTACATGCCAAGGCTATGGCAATAACAACTCTTTGTTTCATTCCACCTGAGAATTGATGTGGATAGTCAACAGCCCTAGCTCCAGGGATTCCAACTAATTCAAGCATTTTCTTTGCCCTTTCAAAAGCTTCCTTATTAGATAATTTCGCATGTATTTCAACAACCTCGGCAATTTGCTCTCCTACTGTCATAACAGGGTTTAAAGCCGTCATAGGGTCCTGGAATATCATGGAAACTTTATTTCCTCTTATAGTTCTCATTTCTTCTTCTGATATATCTAATATGCTTTGTCCTTCTAGTAATATTTCTCCATCAATAATTTTTCCTGGAGGATCAGGAACTAATCTTAGGACTCCCAAAGCAGTAGTAGTTTTTCCTGCACCAGTTTCACCAACAAGACCTAAAGTCTCACCTTTATTTATTTGCATGTCTACACCATTTACAGCCTTAACTGTACCTTCTTCTGTAACATAGTGGATGTGTAGATTTTTAATATTTAAGAATTCACTACTCATTTAAGTTCCTCCTCTCTTATTGTTTTAATCTAGGATCTAGAGCATCTCTTAGACCGTCACCAAGTAAGTTTAGTGATAATATAGTAAGCATGATTGCTATACCTGGGAATGTAGTTACATGCCATGCTTGTCTAATAAAGTCTTTACCAGATGAAAGCATTGCTCCCCATTCTGGAGCTGGTTTTTGAATACCTAAACCTATAAAGCTAAGTCCTGCTGTTGATAATATAGCACTTGCAACTCCTAATGTACCTTGTACAATTATAGGAGCTAATGAGTTCGGTAATATATGCTTTAATATAATTCTAGTATCTTTAGCACCGATTGCTCTAGCAGCTTCTATATATTCCTGATCCTTAATTGAAAGTACTGAAGCTCTTACAATACGTGCATAACTTGGTATAGATGATATACCTACTGCAATCATTAAGTTCAGCATACTTGTACCGAGGGCAGATACTATGGCAATTGCAAGTAATATACTTGGAATTGCTAAGAATATATCCATGGCTCTCATTATAATATTATCAAATTTTCCACCATAAAATCCTGCTATGGCTCCTAAAGTACCACCAATTATTATGGCAATACCTACTGCTATTATACCTACTTGTAAAGAAACTCTAGCACCATGAATTATTCTAGCAAATATATCTCTACCTAGTTCATCAGTACCTAAGATATGATCTTTACTTGGTCCTTGAAGTCTGATTGAAGTATTCATCTTTATAGCTACTTCATCATAATCTGCAATTACATCAGCGAATAAAGCTAATAATATAAAAATAGAAATTATAGTTAAACCTAACATGGCCATTTTGTTTTTTCTAAGTCTTCTCCAGACATCTGACCATTGTCCTCTTTTCTTCTTACTTGTATTGTTGCTTACAGCTTTGTCAGACATTATTCTACCTCCTTACCTTAAGTATTATCTATATTGTGATTTAATTCTTGGATCTATAAATGCATATAGTAAGTCAACTAAAAGGTTAACAAAACTAAATGTTACAGATATAAACACAACTGAAGCTAAAACCATTGGACTATCTTTCTGTCTAATAGCATCTACCATTAGTCTTCCAACTCCTGGCCATGAGAATACTGATTCAGTAAGAACAGCACCACCCAAAAGTCCTCCAAATTGTAATCCAACAACTGTAACTACTGGTATAAGAGCATTCTTTAAGGCGTGTCTGTTTACTACTTTCTTTTCAGCTACTCCTTTTGATCTAGCAGTTCTTATATAGTCTTGTCTTATTACTTCAAGCATTGAGGATCTAGTCATACGAGTTATAATTGCGGCTGAACCAACACCTAATGAAAATGCTGGTAAAATTAAGTGCTTAAGTGTTTCAGAACCACTTGATGGAAGAAGTCTTAAATTAACAGAAAATACTAAAATAAGCATTAGTCCCAACCAGAATACTGGCATGGAAACCCCTATTAAGGCTCCTATCATGGATATACTGTCTAAGGCTGAATATTGTTTTGTTGCAGAAATAATACCTACTGGTATACCTATTGCAATTGCTATTAACATAGCTGCTGCAGTAAGCTTTAAAGTCGCTGGGAATCTGGAGAAAACCTCATCAAAAACTGGTCTATTAGTTGAATATGACCTTCCAAAGTCTCCTGTTATTGCCTTGGTTATAAATCTAAAATATTGTACAATAAATGGGTCATTTAATCCCATTTCTTCTCTTAAAGCTTCTACCTGGGCAGGCTGTGCACTTTCACCAAGTATAAGTTTTGCCGGGTCCCCTGGTGTAAAATACATAATTGTAAAAACTAAAAATGTAACTCCTATTATTACTGGAATTAATAGTAATAATCTACGTAATATATATTTACTCACTTATTTCCCTCCTTATCGAATAGACATTGACAATGTTATTTATTACCATTCTAAAGAAATGAGAAGCGAGACCTATGTCCCGCTTCTCATTATCCAACTAAGATTGTTATTGTTCTATAGTTACATTGTATAGTGAGTGATGTCCAGCAGGATGTAATTCAAAGCCTTTTATAGCTTTGTTTTCACCAACATTTTGAGTTTGGAAATATAAGAATAATTGTGGAGCATCAGCTACTATTATTTCTTGTGCTTCTTTATATGCAGCTAATCTCTTCTCTTGATCTACCTCAGTTTTACCAAGGTCTAATAATTTATCTACTTCTGGGTTCGTATAGAAGAATCTGTTACCAGCATCTCCATGTTGTGAACTGTGGTATAGAGCATAAAGACCATAGTCTGCGTCTCCAGTTACTGTAGTCCAACCAAGGATGAACATGTCATGTTCTCCTGCTGATGTTCTATCTAGGAAAGCACCCCATTCAACAACTTCTATACTAGCATCAATACCTATTTCTTTAAGTTGAGCTTGAACGATTTCTGCTATTCTAACTCTTACTGGGCTGTCATTTGTCCAAATGGAAGTCTTGAATCCATTTTCAAATCCAGCTTCTTTCATTAATTCTTTAGCTTTTTCAACATCATAAGAATAACCTTGGATTTCTTCATTAGAACCAAATATTAATTCCATTAAAGGTGATTTAGCAACTTCTCCTGCACCTTCTAAAACTACGTCTATGATTTCTTGTACGTTAACAGCATAGTTAATAGCTTGTCTAACTTTTACGTTATCAAATGGAGCTTTTTGAGTATTGAATCCTAAATATTGACTTGATAATGACGGTCCTTCTATTAACTCTAGTCCTGCATTATCAGCAACTAGGTTTTTATCAATAGGCTCAACATCATAAGCTATATCAATTTCTCCAGTTTCAAGTCCTACAGTTCTATTACTTCCTTCTGGAACGTTTCTAAATATAACTGTTTTTACAGCTGCTGCACCTTGGAAATAATCTTCAGATGCCTTAAGAGTTATTCTATCTCCTGATTGCCAGCTATCAAATGCAAAAGGACCTGTTCCTACTGGATTTTGTCCATAGTCTTCGCCTGCTTCTGTAACTGCTTTTTCATTTAATATAGAGGAAGCTGTATGAGTAAGATGTGATAATAACGGAGCAAATGGCTCAGAAGTTATTATTTGTACTGTATAATCATCTACAACTTTAATTTCTGCAACTGGTCCAATAATGTGTGATACAGATGGTGAAGCTAACATTCTTTCATAAGTGAACTTAACGTCTGATGCTTTTAATTCTTCACCGTTATGGAATTTAACTCCTGGAACAAGTTTAAATTCCCATGTTAATTCATCAATGCTTTCCCAACTTTCAGCTAGAGCTGGAACTATTTCCATATCTACATTTGAAGCAACTAAAGTGTTATAAATTTGCTTCGCGACTCTTGATGATGGTTGGTCATTAGTAGCATGTGGATCTAATGACTTCGCATCTGCACCTTGTGCAACAACTAAAGTATCTTCTGGATTCGATCTAGTAATCCCTTTACCTCCACCACAAGCAGATAAAACAATCGATAGAGTTAGGATTGTAATTACTAGTGATAGAATCTTTTTGTTTTTAAACATTGAATCACTCCTTTTGTTTTTTGGCTAAATTGACAGTATTATAGAATTAAGGAACATATACTCATTATAATTTCTCAATAATTTCATATATGTTCCCTAAAATACTTTCAATCTAGTTAATAAATTTTTTTCTATACTTTCCAACATTATAAATTATACTATATTCTTATAGTTTTGACAACTGAAAAAATTACAATATAATACATTTTGTTAAGCAAAATGTATTATATTGTAGATAATTCCTATATCCTATATATTTCTAAGTTTTCTTAATACTATTTTTTGTTCCACTGATGCTACCAATCTTCTTGTATATCCCACTGTATCTGGGTTAACACTCATACTGTCAATACCTTGTTCCACAAGGAATTCTGCAAACTCTGGGTACTGGCTAGGCCCTTGACCACAGATTGAAATAGTTTTTCCATATTTATGAGCAGCTTTTATAAGAATTGATATAGCTCTTTTTACTGCTTCATTTCTTTCGTCAAAATATCCCATATTATTCAGTATTCCTGAATCTCTATCTGCTCCCATTACAAGTTGAGTAAGGTCGTTACTTCCAATACTAAATCCATCTACCATCTGAGCAAATTCTTCAGCTTCAAATACTACTGATGGTACTTCTGCCATTATCCATATTTTAAAGTTATTATTTTGTTCAAGTCCTTCTTCTGCCATTATTTCTTTTACTTTCTTTAATTCCCATGTAGTTCTTACAAAGGGTAACATTGCATATACGTTTGTTAAACCAAATTCTTCTCTTACTTTTTTTAGAGCTCTACACTCTAGTCTAAAGCCTTCTTCGTATTCTTCTGAAATATATCTAGATACACCTCTCCAACCAATCATTGGATTTGCTTCTATAGGCTCTACCTCATCTCCACCTTTTAATCCTCTGAATTCATTAGTTCTAAAATCAGACATTCTAACAACAACTGGTCTTGGGTAGATTTCTCCTGCTACCATTTGGATACCCTCTGCCATTTTATCTATCAATAACTGTCCTTGCCCTGTTTTCACTAAATACATGGGATGGGCTCCTATCATATTTGTAAATATAAACTCTGTTCTCATAAGACCAATACCATCTAAAGGTAAATTTTTATATCTTCCTATTAATGATGGTTCTCCAAGGTTCATATAAATCTTTGTAGCTGTTATTGGAGATAATCCTGCTAATATTTCTTCACTAATACCTACTGAACCACCTTCAGCTTTCTTTTCTTCTTTTTCTTCTAATACACTACCCTCATAAACTACTCCTCTACTTGCATCAACTGTTACTTCTAAGCCTTCTTTCAAAATTTCACTAGCATTCTTTGCACCAACTATACAAGGTATACCTAATTCTCTAGATACTATTGCAGCATGACAAGTTCTTCCTCCATCATCTGTAACTACTGCTGCTGCCTTTCTCATTGCCGGTACCATATCTGGATTTGTCATTACTGTAACTAAAATATCTCCATCTTTTACTCTTCCGATTTCTGATATATCTTTAATATTTCTAACTTTTCCTCTTCCAATTCCAGGAGATGCTGGTAAACCTCTAACAAGCATCTTCAATTCTTTTTGCTCTTTTACTTCACTCACACTAACCTCTCCCTTCAAAGTAGTTATTGGTCTTGACTGTAATATATAAAGTTCCTTAGTATCTCTATCAAATCCCCATTCTATATCCTGATGACTACCATACATTTCCTCTATTTTTAATCCGTAATTTACTAAAGTCATTATTTGTTCATCTGTTAAACATTGATTACTTATATGACTTTCATCTAAATAATCAATAACCCTTACTTCTTCTGTACCTACCCCATCTTTTCTCTTTATTACCATAGTGTTTTTTTCCGCTATATGCTTTTCTATTACTTCTTTTAATTTTTTATTTACCAAGTATTCATCAGGTGTTACTATGCCTGATACAACAGCCTCTCCTAATCCCCAACTGGCATTTATCATTATTTCATTTACATTACTATTTACAGGATTAGCAGTAAACATAACCCCTGCCTTTTCACTATTTACCATCTTTTGAATTACAACTGATAATGAAACATCAAAATGATCAAAATCCTGCTTCACTCTATAGTATATAGCTCTAGCAGTCCATAGAGATGCCCAACATCTTCTAACGTGTTTAATTAACTCTTCCTCACCACTTATGTGTAAATAAGTATCCTGTTGTCCCGCAAATGAAGCCTCCGGTAAGTCTTCAGCAGTTGCGGAACTTCTAACTGCTACTTCTGGGTTATCTAAATTAATTTTCTCACTAAATTCTTTATAAGCTTTTAAGATTTCTTCCTTTAAATCTTCTGGAATTATTCCATTATTTATTCTGTCTTGAATGGCACGACTAGCTCCTTGTAACATATCAGAATTTTCTTCATCTAACCCTATGATTAACTCCTTGATTACCTCATCTAATTCTGCATAATCAATAAAATGAGTATATGCTCCTGCAGTTATACAAAATCCAGGTGGAACATCTAATCCTTTTTGTGTCAATTCTCCTAGGTTTGCTCCTTTACCTCCTACTACAGGAATATCATCTTTATCAATCTCATTAAACCATTTTATATATTTATAATCGCCCATTAGTGTAGCCTCCTAATTGTTTTTATATTATATATTATAGCATTTATATTTAAATACGCTATACTATATAATGTTTTTTTTATTAATTTTTTGTAATATTTATCTGATATTATTTGGCAAAATAAAAAAATCCCGTTTTATACGGGATTTTTCCATCTAGTATTTTCTAGTATTTTAGAAGCAGAAACTTTCACTACAGAATAATACAACTAACAATAGGAAGAAGAATAATAATGAATCATCTTCTCTATCATTGAAGCATCCTGAACTTGTAAATAATACAACTAGTAGCAGGAAGAAGAATAATAGTGAATTGTCGATTCCACAACCTCCAAATATACCTTGGTTTTCTCCTCTCACTCCTAAATCTTCAGTCATTATAATAACCTCCTTATATTTATTCCTCACTTTATATTATGAAATCTGTATATAAGTGGTTACTATAATTTTAAGGCTTTATTCTCCTGAAACAGATATATTATTTAACTTTATGGAAGGGGAACCAAAGTATCCTAAGTTTGGAAAACCAAACTTTAAGTCATTTCCTATGGCATCAATATTATTTAACACTTCAAAGAAGTTTCCTGCTATGGTTATTTGATTAATTGGTCTATTAATTTTGCCATCTATTATTTCATATCCACTTGCCGATAGAGAAAAGTCTCCTGATATAGGATTTAATCCTGAATGTAATCCAGCTACATCTGTTATATAAACTCCTCTCTCTATACTTTCTATTAATTCTTCAAATGTATTATTACCTTTCTCTATATAGAAATTTGTAGGTGAAATAGATAAGGATGATTTATATGAACCCCTAGCTCCATTGCCCGTTGACTCCACTCCATCTTTTTTAGCTGTTTTCCAATTATATAAATAAGTAGTTAAAACTCCTTTATCTATAATTTTCTTATAAGTAGTTTTTGTTCCTTCATCGTCAAAACCACGGATAAATCCTTCTTTTAAATAGGGGTCATCTACTATAGTCAATAAAGGGGATGCAACTTTAGTTCCTACTTTATCCTTCAATAGAGACATTCCTTTTTGTATATAGTCACTTGAAAAAACAGAAATAAAAGAATCTAATAGGTCTGCAAATACTAAGTTTTTTATTACTGATGGATAGCTATTTGATCTAATAGGTTTTGCCCCTAAACTAGAAATTGCCTCATCTACAGCTTCTTTGGCAATGGCTTTATAGTCTATTTGGCTTATGTCCCTAATCATCCTAAAACCCATACCTGTCTTAATATCATCTCCATCCTTTGCTATTACTACAATGTAAATTCCCGCTCCATTTAATCTATCTGATAAGTCCACACCCTTTGTATTTACAATATACCTCGATTTATCAAACTCCTTATAGCCACATTGTTGAATTGAAGTAACTCTTTCATCAAGGGATAAAGCCTCTATTTCCAATTTTTTTACTAAATCTATTTTTTCTTCTATAGAAGTAGCAGACAATTCTTCACCATAGGAGTTAATTTCTTTATATCCATCTGACCCCTTAAATATTTCCTCTTTATCTTCAGTATCTATATATTTAGCATTTTCATAAGCCTCATTAACTATCATATCAATAGAGGACTCATCTATTTTTTCTGTATAAGAATATCCCATTTTTCCATTATGAATCCCCCTTAAAGATAGACCGCCTGATTCAGATATACTATATTTATCTATTTCCCCTTTAAATATTTTTATTTCAATTTGCTTAGAGCTTTCTATATATACCTCTAAATCTTCCATTTTTTCTTTTCCCTTATTAAATATCTTATTGATTAATTCCCTATAAGCCATATTATTCATCCCCCATTCTTCCACCAACTGTTAGAGATTTTACTCTAAGAGGGGGCTGACCTAATCCTGCAGGTATTGAACCACTATCTGCACCGCACATTCCTTGACCTAAAGATAAATTGTTTCCTACCATATCAATCAGCTCTAAGACTTTAAGTCCATTACCTATTAGTGTAGCACCTCTTACAGGTTTTAATATCTTTCCGTTTTTAATTAAGTATCCCTCCATAACTGCAAAGTTAAAATCACCAGTAGCAGGGTTTACGGACCCACCATCTAACTTTTTAGCATATAATCCATTTTCTGTACTAGATATTATTTCATCAAGATTAGAATCTCCCTTTGCTATATAAGTATTATTCATTCTAGATGTAGGAGCAAATTTATAGGATTGTCTTCTTCCTGAACCAGTAGATTCCATATTCATTCTTTTCCCATTTAATTTATCAATCAAATATGATTTTAAGACACCATTTTCTATAAGTAGATTTCTTTTTGTTGGAGTTCCCTCATCATCTATATTCGTAGTTCCCCATTCATTAGGCATTGTTCCGTCATCTATGGCAGTTAATAAAGGTGATGCTACTAATTGTCCTAATTTATCTGTAAATACTGATGTACCCTTTGATATAAAAGCAGCTTCTAGGGAATGTCCACAGGCCTCATGGAATAATACTCCTCCAAATTCATTATCCATAATTACAGGCATAACTCCTGATGGACAATGATCTGCATAAACCATAGCCTTAGCAATTCTTGAAGCCTCCCTTCCAACCTCTTCTACATTAATCTTATCGAAGAATTCGAAACCCATAGATGCACCTGGACCATAGGATCCTTGTTGCATTTCTCCATCCTTAGATGCTACTGATCCAACTGAAAATCTCGTCCTAACTCTCCTGTCTTCAGCCAATAAACCCTCTGTATTAGCTATAAGTACACTTTGTTCCTCTTCAAGATAATTTACTATAACTTGTGATATAACTGAATCATAACTTTTGGCAGCCTCATAACCTTTCTTCATTAAATCTATTTTTTTCTTCTTCTCCACAGATGATGGCATTATTTTAATTGGATTATAATTAGTTATATCAGATTTCATAAAATTTAATTTTAAATCAATGGATGCATTTTGTAATGCTGATGCAGCTTCTTTTGCTACCTTTATTAAGTTTTCCTCTGTCGAATCATTTGTAAAGGCATAGATACAATTTAATTTATCAATAATCCTAATACCTACTCCATAATCTCTGCCTGACATATTATTTTCAATAAGTCCGCCAACTAATTTAATATTAGAATTATACTTATCCTCAACAAATATCTCTGCAAAATCTCCACCTTTACACAAGGCAGCACAAAGCACATTCTCTATAATTTTTCCATTTAGCAATGAAATTCCTCCTTTTTTAATATTTATTTGATATTATATAACATTAAGTAAATATTTGGAATATTATTCTAATTTAAAAAATAAAAAAGTTTCTTTCGAAACATTTTAAGGTAACTTCTTTTGAAACTCATTTGTAGAATCTTCCTAATTCATAATAAAAAAACAGCAGATAATCTGCTGTTTTTTAGAAAAAGTCACCTAGGAAGCATATTAATATAAGTATCCATATTATGTTATCTCCTCCAAATAATCCACCTAATCCTCCACGACAATGATCACGGTCACAATCGCAATCACAATCAGAATCGTTATTACACAACAATAAGAATATCACGATAATAATTAGTATCATATTATTATTATCTTCGCAACCAAATAAACCATTTAACATATTTAACCCTCCCTATATTAGATTAATATATCTTATTCTTATGGGGGGGTTTTGGTTACATTAGTTATACTAATCCTTTTTCTTTTCTAAGCTCAACAATAGATTTAGTAGATATATTTCCTCTTGGAATATTTAATAACTTAATCATAGCTTCAAGTTCATCTTCAACATTAACTTCAATTTCCATATAAGGTTCAGGATAAGTTAAATCATCCCATTTGTCTAAATCAAACCTTACATTATTTAAGGTATATGAAGTTCTTTCTTTAAATCCTTCTTGATAAACATAGTATCCTAAAGAATTTAATATTTCTAAAAGAGCCTCTTTATCAGTTATATCTGTATTGATTTCAATATTTTCCCTAATACCTTCCCTATTGATGTTTTTCTTCATAGTTAATGTTAACTTAATGTTATTAGTCAATAATGATTTAGTCTCTCTTATTCGTAAGTAACTGTCTAAGCTATTTTGAATAAATTCTTCCTTAGAATCAATTAATGTATTTACTTGAACCTCTTTATCTATTAATGTAGCACCTAATGTCTTTAACTTTTTTTCCATCTCATTTATATCTATATTTAATATTTTTACTTCAAGTTCTTTCATCTTAATGTTCTCCATTAACCTTTATAGGCTTTTTCATCTACTATAATAGTCACATCAGGGTGAAGTAATAGAAATGATGCTGGTAATTTAGTAGTTACTCTATTGCTGTTTAGCAATTCTTTTATGATAGGAGCTTTCTTTTCCCCACTGGCTAAAAGTATTATTTTCTTCGCCTTTAATATAGTTCCAATTCCCATAGTTATTGCTGTCTTAGGCACTTCATCCATTGAATCAAAAAATCTTGAGTTAACCTCAATAGTACTTTCAGTTAATTTAACAATATTTGTTCCAACAGATAAGGTTTCTTCTGGCTCGTTAAAAGCTATATGTCCATTTTGTCCTATTCCTAATACTTGAATATCTATTCCACCTGCTTCAGCTATGGATTCATCATATTCCTTACAGCACTCTTCTACATTTTCTGCCTTTCCATTAGGTACATGAGTGTTTTCTTTGTCTATATTAATATGATTAAAAAGCTCAGTATCCATAAAATAGCCATAACTATTTGGATTATCTTTAGATAGGCCTACATACTCATCTAGATTGAAAGTTTTAACCTTTGAAAAATCTAGGCCCTCTTCTTTGTGAGCCTTTATTAATTCTTTATACATTCCAATAGGCGTACTTCCAGTAGCCAAACCTAAAACTATCTCTGGTTTTTTTGATATTTCTTCTTTAAATATTTCACCAGCTTTCTTGCTCACAGCTTCATAATCTTTTTCTACTAATATTTTCATCTTTTTCACTCCTCTAATATTTTTTTTGGCATGAAATCAATATAATCACATGATACACAGTGAAATTGAATTTCATCTATATTACCTTCAACAACATATCTATGCCCTTCAGAATGTAAATGTCCATATATACATATATCCACATCATAGTCTTTCATAATATTTACAAATTCATTTGTACTAAGATTTGGATTAAAGGGCGGATAATGAAGTACCACTATGATTTTTTCTACCTTATTTTGTAATGAATCCAATGATAATTTCAATCTATTTAATTCTCTATTGAAAATTTTTTGATTTTTTTCATCAGATTCGTTGGTATCTATTGAAGTCCATCCTCTCGTTCCTACTATTCCCACATTTCCATATTTAAAACTATTGTTTTGAATAAATTCAATAGTTTTAAACTGAAAATCTTTGAGTTTTTTTAAGCTACTCCACCAATAGTCATGATTTCCTTTAATAATTATTTTCTTCCCAGGAAGACTTTCTATTTTCATTAAATCATCATAGGCTTCTTCTAATTTTAATGCCCATGATATATCTCCTGCCAACAGAACTAAATCATCTTCTCCTACGACTTCCTTCCAATTATCTATAATTTTTTCTTCGTGATTCAACCAATTATCTCCAAATATATCCATCGGCTTTTCACCTGTATTATCAAAATGTAAGTCTCCAATAGCAAATATCAAGTTACCACCTCTTAATGTTGTTGATGAACATGAAACTAGACCCTAGTATTTTCAATACACTTTAAGTCAATGTAATCCTTTAACTTAAAGTAATTAAATTAAAATCTACTCCTAGTTCATCTAATATTATATTCTCACGATTGTGACATGTAAATAAAATAATTTGTCTTTCATAACTAATTTCATATAAAAATTTCATAATGTTTTTTAATCTATTATCATCATACTGAACAAAACAATCATCTAAAATTAAGGGAAGTTTATCTCCAACCATTGAATTAGTTATACCTAATCTCAAAGAAAAATATAATTGATCTATAGTGCCACCACTTAAACTATCTATTCCTATTATTTCCCCGGTAATAGGATTTTCAATGCTAATATCTAACTCTTCACTTATTCTAACTTTATTATATTTTCCATCTGTAATACTCTCGATAATTTCGCTGATTTGTTTATTTATACTAGGGGCAAATTCATGGTGAATATCCTTCGATAACTCCTCTATAGTTTTCACTGCAAGTTCTAAGGACTTAGTCTTAAACTCTAGTTCAGCTTTATATTTTTCTCTTCTTTCTAATTCTTCTTCAACTTCAACAAGCTTATCTATATTCTCTCCCAATAATTTTAGATTTTCTTCTACTCCCCTTAAAGCAATTTTAATATCTGAAATACTTTCATTAGTTCTTTCAATTTCATATCTTAATTGATTTTTATCTACACCTAATAATGTCCTATCTAAAGTTGTAATAAGCCCTTTAAGTTGTCCTTTTAAATCTTCTACGGAGTTTTCTCCCATTGTCTTAAATAAAAGTTCTTTTTTAACTTCTAATTTCTTTAAGTATTTTTCATATAAATCCTTTTTATCTAGACCTTCTCTAAACCCCTGAATATTATTAACATTGTTTTTATATAAAATGTCCTTAAGCTTATTTTCAATGTCTTCTTTTTTAAGCCTTCCTTCATTAATTTTCTTTATTAAAAAATCTTTTTTGTTGTTTAGTTCATTATATAGCTCTGAACTTTCCTTATTTCTATAGCTTTCCATTTGAATCTTATCAAGGAATCTTTTAAATTCTATCTTATTTTCAATATTATATTTTTGTAATAATTCTCTTTGTAATATCTCTATTTCTTCTATTCTTTTCCGATTTTCTTCTTCCTCAGTGTAAATTTTATCTATTTCAGTCTTTGCCGTTTCCCTAATCACTTCTATTTCTTTAGATTTCTTTGATATGTATATTAATGAAATAATCAAAGGAATACCTATAGTAAAAATAATATATTTTTTAAAGACAGTTCCAATAAACAATAAAATAATTAAAGCAACACTAATAACTATTTTATTAAGTCTATTTTTAGATAATTTGCTTTCATAATTAGTATAATCCCTTTTTAAGAATTCAATTTGATGATTGTCTTTAGCATATAGAACCTTATGTTTTTCTTCTTCCCATTCTTCAAAAGTATTATAATCATTATTTATTTTAACTATTTTCTCCTCATTGTCCTTATGGTCATTCTTATAATTCAGCTTTAATTTATCTTCTATTTCAATTAATTCTTTTTCCTTATCAAGAATATTACTATCTAAAAATACAATAGAACTATTTAAATTAATGATTTCATTATATTGGTCTATGGAAAAATTTGCATAGTCCTTTAAATCTAATATTTTATTTTCTATACTTTTTATTTCATCTAATAATATTTCTGCTTCTTCAAGGATTTTTGCCTTTTCCAATATTTCAGCTGCAGCTAATTTATCTTTTAATTTAGAAAGTTTTTCTGTCTCTATATTAAGCATATTTTTTAATCTAGCTTCTTCTTCTACATAGGATTCATAATTCTCTTTCTCTATTATTATGTTTTTTCTTTTTTCTTGAAGTTGCTCTATATACTCTAGATTTCTAGCATAGGGTCTTGTATAAGCCTTATCAGTACCTATATCTGCTAGTCGTATCTTTAACTCCCCTATTGCCTCATCTATAGATAGATTATCATCTAAAGCTGTCGTAACATTTATCATCTTTTCTGTTACTTCATTGGCTAGTTTCTCATCTGTTTTAACGTCTAATTGTTTGATAAATATGGTATTGGAAAAAACTCTAGTATTAAATCCAAAGAAATGGATTCCCGGCTGAAACACCCTACCTTTTCCCACATCAATATCTTTCGTAATATCTTGTCCAGTGACTTCATCAATAACTTTAGTTCTTTCTTCTCCCTTTGTAAAGTTTCTCTCTATTCTATAGTATTTTCCATTATGTTCAAACCTTATGATTCCAGCATATTTATTGCTATTCCATGGATTATATTTTTCATGTTCTTCTAAATATAATGTAGATTTTACATTAGGTCTTAAAAATCCATAAAAGATTCCATGAATAAAGCTATGTAAAGTCGATTTACCCACTTCATTTTCTCCATAGATAATATTTATACCCTTGTCTAGAAGAAAACTTTTATTCTCAAACTTCCCAAATCCAAGTAAATTAAGTTCTTTAAGAAGCATTTTATCATCTCCCCTTTAAGAGCACTTCTAATCCAGTATATAGCGCATCCTTAACTACTGGATCATCTAAACCTTTATCTTTCATGGTTTCTATAAACTTTCCGATTATATTATATTTGTTTTCCTCTGATAATTCCTCTAAATCATAATCCAATATAGTATTATCTATTATCTCTAAATGATAGAAATCCCTAGATAAATCTTTCTCCAAGTTTTTAATTTCTAAATCTCTTTGCATAAACCCAGAAAGATTTACTCTATAAAAGTCTACGTTTTTATCACCTATATCTATATCTTTGATGGCTTCCATTATGTCTATATAACCCATGTCTTCATCTATAGTCATACTGGTTTCCATAAACTTTCTCTTGCTAAAAGGCATGAAGTGAAATCTAGTCTCTTTGTTTTCTATAACTCCTTCTATTATACCCCTCTCTCCTATTTCTCCAAAATCTAAGGGTTCTGGACATCCACTATATGCTATAGACTCTGAAATAATTTGTGGCTTATGTATATGACCCAGCGCTATATAGTCCATATTTAACTTATTTAATTCTTCTAGTTTTAATGGAAGATATGATGAACTATTTCCTAAATCCCCATGTAATACAAGTATATTATTTTTAGTATTATCAATATCTATTTCAGAAAATATTTTATTTTCTTTTATTTCCATAGCATCCCAGCTATATCCATATATTACAGTATTTAAATCTTTAAATTCCTTTTTTTGAATCTTATTTCCATTAAATATGGTCACATTTTCCGTCCACTCTATTTTATCATATAATGATTTTCTTCCTCTATAATCATGATTTCCAGCAGATATAATTATATTAATGTTTTCTGCCCTTCTAAATGTATCTCTAATCCTAGTAATATCACCTATGGTAAAGTAATCATCTTCAAATAAATCTCCTGCTATTAATAAAAAGTCTACATTAGCGTCCTTTCCATATCTTACTATTCTTTCAAATGTAGACCATAATTCTCTTCTTCTTTCTGCTGCCTTTTCCTTCTTAAAGGATACATTTTTAAATTTAAACCCAAGATGTAAATCCGCTGTATGAATAAATTTAACCATGAATTCACCTCCAAGCCTTAGTACTAAAATTATATCATAGTTGTATATCTAATTTCCAATAAAAAGAAAAACTAGCTAATATTAAGCTAGTTTCAAATAGAAGATATTTACTCAATCATCCTTTTCATTAATATAATTTTAGTTATTTCTATGACTCTAATATCCAATTTTCTATTTCTTTTGAAAAACCAGAACTAAGTCCTTCTTTTCTAATTCCATAGATATATGATTTTATGGGCCTGTTATAATCGTATTTAAATATCCAGGATTCCAATATCTCTTCATCATAATACTTATATATAAAATTTACAATATAATATCCTATGGAATAAATGTCTATTTTTCTAAGCTCTAGATAATCTATATTACCTTCCTTTAACTTCAATAATACACAATCTAATACTTCAAATTCCTCTTCTACCTTTTCCATTTTCTCTTTAGTAATCGTTCCTATGGGATCATTTTTCCTCAAAATTATTCCATGCTGTATGAGTAAAGCTATTCCTTCTTCTAAAATCTTTCCTAAAACTTCATATATATATTTTTTAGTATCTCTAGTAAGGAAAACCTTAAATTTATTTTTAAATGGTATAATTCTACAATGAAATAATTCATGGCTTATAATTTTAATTAGTTCATCTATTTCATTAAAGTATTTTATATAATTAATAAATACATCCTTCCCATATACTGAAAATCCACCGTCTATTCCACCTATATAAAGATAAATATTGGAATTGACCTTTATACTTTGAGGAATAAAGGTTTTAATTCTTTTTAAGGCATATTCCATAATTAATTCTTGATGTTCTTCTATATAGTTTAATCTATATACTATTATATTTATATTATTCTTTATTATATAGAAGTCATATTTATCTTTATAATCGATTTGAGTCTTTAATTTTATTATTTCTTCAGTTATAGTATCTTCACTTGTCTTTCTATTAAAAGTTTTTTCATGTTGAATAAAACCTCGAACTTCCTTAGTCTTAACAAACTTAGTTAACTTTTTATAATCTATTTTATCTTCCTTCAATATATTTATCAGTATTTTTATACTTTCCATATGAATTTTCACAAAAAAAATCCTTTCTTAAAGCATTATAATAAATATATATGGCTTTAAAAAAGGAGTATTCTATATATAATTAATAATTGATTGAATATATGTCTATTTGTCCCATAATTCTTTTTATATCACTTATTTCAGTGGCTTCCAGATCAGGATCTATATTAGTCACTATACTAAAGGCTTGTCCTAATTTCATTGTCATTTCCAAGTCATAATTTCTATCTATTCCAAGGGCAAATCCTGCTATCATACCACTATGGTCATTACCTAGATTACCATCATAATGAGGAATTTCAACTCTGTAGCCCTTGTCCTGCCCTAAGACTATGCTGCCTTTCTCTTGTAAATCAATGATTACAAAACCTACTCCCCTGTCAAGAATGTACTGTCCTGATTTAATGATTTGATTTTCAAAATCTAAGGTTACATTCATCAGACCTTCCAATTCCCTTTTACTTAGGACTACCATATAAGGTGAAGCATCTATTCCATACTTTATTTTATCTTCTGTTCCATCTAAAATAAATTTTTTTCTTTTTTTGTTGGCTAGTGTTATTAAATCAAAGTAAATATCTTTTGGTACACTTGGATGAAATGTTGATCCTAATCCACATATAATGTCCATATTTTCCATTAATCTAGAAGATAGATTATAGAACTTAACCAATTCTTCCCTAGTGATTCTAGGAGCTTCTTCCATTATATTAATATAATTTTCCGATATATCTTTTAGTTTAACAATAGTTCTAATATCTTCTTTAATACCAACAAATTCATGAGGTATACCTGCATCTTTTAACTTTGTATGGAAGTATTCTCCATTTATACCTCCTAAAAACCCAGTAATAAATGAATTTTCATTGAAAATATTTAATAGCCTAGCCACTTTTATTCCTTTACCAGATAGATTATAAGTAAAAGAATTAGCTTTAATATTATCTCCTATGGAAATATTATCCACAATATATCTTTTTTCTATGGCAGGATTTAAATCTACGGTTAAAATCACATTTATCACCCCCTAACCATAAACTATTTGTTATAGTGATTTCTTATATATACTTAATACATCTTCATATTCTAGAGGTTTAAAATTACCTACAGAACCTTCTGCATATTCCATTAAAGCCTTAGCCATTATTTCAAGTTTTTCTTCTCCTATGCCAACTTCCTTAAGTGTCATAGGTATATCTAAGGATTTAAAGAATTCACTGGTTTTTTCTATTGATTTTTTAGCTATTTCCATATCATCAAGATTTCTATCTATATCCCATACATTCACCCCATATTCCACAAACTTCCATAAATTATCTTGGTCTAGTACATGTTCCATCCAATGAGGTGTAAGTATGGCTAATCCTACTCCATGGGTAATATCGTAATATGCAGATAATTCATGCTCCAATGGATGAACTGTCCAAGCTGAGTCTTTTCCATATCCTATTAATCCATTGATAGCTAAAGAAGAAGCCCACATAAGGTTTGCCCTTGCTTCATAATTTGTTGGCTCATCTATGGCAGTTCTACCATATTTTATACAAGTTTTTAAGATTCCTTCTGCTAATCTATCTTGAAGATATGCTCCTTTAATATTACTGAAATATTCTTCAAGGGTATGACTCATAATATCAGCTACACCTGAAGCAGTTTGATATTTTGATACTGTATAAGTATAGGTAGGGTCTAAAATTGAAAATTTAGGAAACATTCCAGGGTGTCCTACACCATATTTTTGATTTGTTTCCATATTTGTTATAACTGCACCTGCATCCATTTCTGAACCAGTGGCAGATAGTGTCAATATAGTGCCTATAGGTAATACATTTTCAACCTTGGATTTACCTATAACTAAATCCCATGGATTTCCATCATAATAATATGCAGCCCCTATGACTTTGGAGCAATCTATTGTACTGCCTCCGCCTACAGCCAGTATAAAGTCAATATTATTTTCTCTACATATTTTAACACCTTCAATTACAGACTCAACCCTTGGATTTGGCTCTATACCTGATAGTTCAAAGTAAGGAATATTATTTTGTTCTAATATATTAACTACCTTATCATATAGCCCAATTTTTTTGATACTTCCTCCCCCATAAGTCAAAAGCACTCTAGAACCATATTTTTTAATCTGCTTTCCTAGTACCTCTATTTTCCCTTCTCCAAAGAAGACTCTAGTAGGTATATTGTAATTAAAGTTTAACATATATCCATCCCCCTCTAATTTCTTTTTCTTCTATATAATACCCAAAGAACTTTATTTTAATTTATAAATTAATTTCCCTTCCCTTAATTCCTTATGAAGTTTTCCAGTACAATATAAATATTCCAAGTGAGCCATTGCCTCTCCTGTTGCAAACCATTTTTGAGGAATAGGAAACTCCTCCCAAGAATTAGCTCGTATATTCCATTCCATTCTTTTAGCTATATCTCTTACGGTGGATTCACCATTTTTCAATATATTGATTATTTCATTGAGCCTTTCCTTATGATGAGCTAATAATTCAGTAATTCGTCTAGTATGGTCTCTAATTATATTTCTATGGGATGGAAATAAATAGTCTATATCATAGGAGTATATCTTGGCTAAACTATTAAAATATACTGCTAAAATATTTTCTTCAAATCCCCAGAATCCAATATTAGGTGTAATTCTATCTAATATATGGTCTCCACAGAAAAATAGTTTATGATTTCTTTCATATAAACCTATATGCCCTGGAGTATGACCTGATATATCTATTACTTCAAAAAAGTAGCTACCAAACTGTATCCCCTTTCCTTCACTAATATATGTAAATTCAACTGGTTCTTTTAGGCAGTATTTATAGCCAGGGTGCTCACTAAATGTAACTCCATCTCTCTCTAAATCAAACAATACCTTAAACTCCTCAAGTCTTTCCCAATAAGGCATTGATGTCATCTCATTGATTAATTTTCCATCTATTTCACTGGCATATATCTTAATTCCCTTATCTTTAAATATAGATGCCATTCCCGAGTGATCTGCATGAAGATGTGTAATAAACAATTCAGTATCTTTTATATCGATATCTAGCTCTCTCAAACCTCCTAAAAGCGAATCCATACATTCTTTTCTATTGAATCCTGTATCTATTATTAAAGATTTATCATCACCCTTTATTACATAAGAATTTAATACCTTAAGAGGATTATCTGGAAGTATTACTTCTATCATATATATATTTTCATAAACCTTAGTAACCAAGTTCTTCACCTCGTTATATTCTTTTATCTATATAGTATTTTGTTATATAAAAATTGTCAAATGAAAAAGGTATTATTTCACAATAAAAATGGCTGTAAGGTTAATTTTTAATCTTTACAGGCACTTTATGATATAACTTAAGATATTTTTCTTTATCCAAGTATCAATCAATCTAAAAATAAAAATAATACAATTCGCATAAACTTTTACAACAATTAAACCATAGATTTCTCTATGGCTTAATTATTATTTCTTATTTTCCTTTAACTTTTTTTCATCTTTATCTGAAGAAAGTCCTACATTATTTTTCATTTCTTCATTATCTACTACTCCAATTTCTCCAGCAAATTCATAACTCATTGCCTTAAAGAGATTTTTATCAATAGTATCTTTACTTTGTTTATCTTTCATCTTTATCACCTCGTATGTATTTTTAGTTTTATTTTTCTTTACATACAAGGTAATTTTAGGATATATAAATGTCTCTTTTAGTTTAAAAACTATTAGATATATTCATAATTCTATTCTATCTATAAAAATTTCCTATATTCTTCTACTTCAGAAGGTGATGCATATATAAAATGTCCCTCTTTTATTTCAACCATTTCAGGTTTTTCTATACTATAGTCGTGGATTGTCGGATCATAATATATATGTTTCCTATTTTTTTCATAATCTGGGTCTGGTATTGGAATAGCCGATAATAGAGATTTTGTATATGGATGTAATGGGTTTCTATATAATTCTTCTGCATCTGCTATTTCTACTAATTTCCCATAATACATTACTCCTATTCTATCTGAGAAATACTTAACTACTGAAAGATTATGGGCTATAAACATTACAGTAAGACCTAATTCCTTCTTTATATTGTTTAATAAATTAAGAATTTGTGCCTGTATAGATACGTCTAGAGCCGATATAGGCTCATCAGCTATTACTAGCTCAGGATTTGTGATTAAAGCCCTGGCTACTCCTATACGTTGTCTTTGTCCACCAGAGAACTCATGGGGATATCTATTTGCGTGTTCTTTAGTGAGACCTACAGTCTCAAGCATCTCATACACCTTGTTTGTCACTTCCTGCTCACTATTATATAATTTATTTATTCTTAAACCTTCTCCTATTATTTCCTTAACAGTCATTCTAGGATTTAATGATGATATAGGGTCTTGAAATATCATTGCTATTCCTTTTGTATTTTCTTTTATTTCCTTATGTCTTGATTTCTTTGATATGAGTTTTCCTTTAAAATAAATCTCTCCCTCTGTTGGGTCATAGAGTCTAATAATGGATCTTCCTGTAGTAGTTTTTCCACATCCTGATTCTCCTACTAATCCAAAGGTTTCCCCCTTATATATATGGAAACTTACATCGTCAACAGCCTTTACTACAAGTTTTCTTCTACCAAACCCTGATGTAAAATACTGTTTTAAATTTTTAACTTCTATTATAGGCTTTTCATCTTTTGACCTTTGATTTGTTCTATCTAGAGTTTTTCTATAATCATCTGTAGTTTTCTTTCTATAATTATTTAAATCAACTTTTGGTGCATCTTCATGTAGGAGCCAAGTGGCTGCATAGTGGGAATCAGATACTTTATACATAGGTGGATGCTCCTCTAAGTCAATCCTCATGGCAAATTGATTTCTCGGTGCAAAGGCATCACCCTTTGGTGGATAAAGCATATTTGGAGGTGTACCTGGTATAACATATAGTTCTGAGGAGGAATCTGTTTCCAAGTCTGGCATGGCAGAAAGTAATGCCATGGTATAAGGATTTCTCGGATTTTTAAATATCTCCCCTACATTTCCATATTCAACTATTTTTCCTCCATACATTACAGCAACACGGTCTGCTAAGTTAGCTACTACACCTAAGTCATGGGTAATAAATATTACACCAATATCTCTTTCTTTCTGTATATTCTTTATTAAATCAAGTATTTTTGCCTGAACTGTAACATCTAGTGCTGTAGTAGGCTCATCGCATATTAATATATCTGGATCACATGCCAATGCTATGGCAATAACTATACGTTGTCTCATTCCACCAGAAAATTGAAATGGATATTGATTAAATCTTTTTTCAGGTTCATCAATTCCTACGGCTTTCATTAGCTCTAGAGCCCTTTTCTTAGCCTCTTCACTAGGCATTCCCTGTTTAATCCTTAATGCTTCTGTAATCTGTCTTCCTATTTTCATAACTGGATCTAGAGATGACATAGGGTCTTGGAATATCATTGCAATTTCTGACCCTCTAATATTTGACATTTCACTATCATTAAGCTTTGTCAAATCCTTTTCCTTATATAGAATTTCTCCCCCTTCAATATTAGCATTTTTGGCTAATAACCCCATTATTGTTCTTGCAGTAACAGATTTACCAGAACCTGATTCCCCAACTATCGCTAAAGTCTCACCTTTTCTGAGACTTAAATCAACACCTCTAACTGCATGGACCTTCCCCGCATATGTATTAAAGGTCACATATAGATCCCTAACTTCTAATATACTACTTCCATTATCCATCCTATGCCCCCCCTTATTCTTGCCCTCTTAATGTTGGATCAAAAGCATCCCTTAAACCATTTCCTAATAGGTTAAAAGAAATCATCAGAATTGAAATTACCAATGCGGGAAATATAGTTAAATGCGGATACTCTAATAATACCAATTGTCCTTCTGCTAACAATACACCTATAGATGGTTCTGGTGCTTGAATTCCTAATCCTATATATGCTAAAAAGGATTCTTGAAATATTGCTCCAGGTATTGCAAGTGCACTCATGGTAATAATGATACCAAATGCATTTGGCAGTATATGCCTAAAAATAAGGGTTCTATCAGTTGCTCCTAAAGTTCTAGAAGCTAATACATATTCCATTCCTTTATATTTATAAAACTGCGCCCTTATCATTCGACTCATTCCAATCCATCCAGTAAGACATAAAGCCATGGCAATAGGAATAATTCCCGGCCCATAATATAAAACAAACAGAATTATAACTACTAAAAAAGGAATTCCGTTTAATACTTCAATAAATCTTTGCATCCCCAAGTCCACTAGACCACCATAATATCCAGATATGGCTCCATATACTACTCCAATAACGATATTTACTGACATAGCTATAACTGCTATAATCAGTGATATTCTTGTACCTCTCCATAATCTGGTCCATTGGTCTCTGCCCAGAGAATCAGTTCCGAACCAAAAATATTTATCTTTTACCTCTTTATATTTATACATATCTACTTTTACTGTAGCCATCTCTTTATCTCTTACTTTGTATTCTTTGATGACTTGTAGTACTGCACCTTTATATTTTCCCTCAATATTATCTTTTGAAATATTCATAACCTTGGTTCCATCAAATATTCCTGTTTTTTCAATAATAGGTATTCTAGCAGGCATAAGAGTTAATTTCAAATTTTGCTCTTTGAAGCCATATTCATTCATCATAGGACCAAAAATAGCCATAAATACTAAAAAAGATATGATAACAAAGGATGTAACAGATGCCTTATTTTTTCTAAATCTTATCATGGCATCTTTAAAGAAACCAATAGCCTCACCTTCAAACTTTTCATCCTTTAATGTTTCATCTAATTGTATAAATTCAAATTTATTTTTTATGTTCTTTTCAGTATTATCTTTCATTATTTTCTCCCTCCTATACGTATACGAGGATCTATAATTCCATAGGACAAGTCCACTATTAAAATAGTCAATAATCCTAGTAGAGAATACCAAAATAATACTCCCATAGCCACTGGATAATCCTTTGCATTTATTCCATCAAGCATGACACTTCCCATACCTGGAATACTAAATATCTTTTCTATAACTAGAGAACCGCCTAATATCCCAGTAAACATAGGGATTATAATATTGGCAAGTGGTATAAATGAATTTCTCATGGCATGTCTAGTAGTTGCCTGCACCTGTGTTAAGCCTTTTGCCTTTGCAAGAAGCATATATTCAGAATTAAGTGCCTCACATAGTTCTGAACGTGTATACCTTGCTACTCCTGCAATGGAACCAAAGGAAAGCGCCAATATTGGAAGTATAATGGACTTAAATTTATTCCAGGTAAGTACTTTCTCTGTACTAACGACTATGGGGAACCATCCTAGTTTAAATGCTATAAAATACTGTAGTAAAGATGCAAATACAAATGAGGGAATAGCTATAAATGCTATTATCATAATAGAAATAATATGATCTGGAAGTTTATTTTTCTTAAGAGCCGCCCAGATTCCAAATACAATAGCAATGGGCAAACTAAGAAGTAAGGAGAAAATATTAAGCTGCATTGATACTGGTACTTTAGTTGCTAATATTTGATTTACTGGAACTTTTGGTTGTATTGCTATAGATAAACCAAAATCAAATTTTGAAAAATCCTTTAGGAAATATCCATACTGAACTATCATTGGATCATTTAAATGATATTTATCTTCAATAGCCTTTTTTACATCTTTAGGCATTTTGGGATCAGTAATAAAGCTTCCTGGCATGGAATGTAGTACAAAAAACGAAACTGAAATTATCATAAATAAAGTAATAACTAACAAGGTTAATCTTTGAGCAGTATACCTAAACATTGTCTTTGCCCCTTTCACGAAATTTCACTGTTTTATCAGCATTTTTCATTATGTACCAAGTATTTATAACGATCTTTATCGTTATAAATACTTGGTAGTTTATACCTCAATTCATAATGCCTGATAATCTATCTTTAATCCAGTGGATCAAATTCAGATTGTAGTGTAGCAAATCCTATTCCAGGTACATACTTACCTTCAGTAATTAAATGAACTCTATCTGCAAATATAGAAGTTGTTAGTGGTTCATACATAGGTACAAAAGGTACTGCGTCCAATAACATTTCCTCCATCTCTGCCAATGCTTGTAGTCTTTCTTCTTCTTTAAATATTAAATCTCCTCTAACAGTTCTTTCGAAAAGTTTATCGAATTCATCATTTTTAAATTGATCAATTTTACTTGTAAATCCTTGTGTATAAACTTCCATACTTGACCAAGGATTAAATACTCCACCAGACCATGCTCCAAATCCACAATCATAATTTCCATTTTCCATATTGTCATAAGCATTTTGCCATGGTACGCCTCTTAGAACTATATCTAACCTTTCTGCACCAAAAGCATTTTCATATTCTTGTTCTAAGAATTCTGCTGTTCTCTTCATATTTTCACTGTTATCGAAATATTGGATTTCTAATTCCATTTTCTTTCCATAGGCTTCATATGCTTTGTCGAAATACTCTTTTGCCACTTCTAAATCATAACCATCATTTTGTGGTAATATATTCTTCGCAATATCTGTATCACGATATGCTAATCCCTTTGATGGAACAGCTATTTTAGCACTTGAGACAACATAAGGTGCTGGTGCTGCTGTTTTATAGATGTCTTCTGCTATGGCTTTTCTATCCATTGCATAAAATAAGGCCTTTCTAAAATTCACATCTCTTAAAAATGATTTAGTTTCTGATGTCATATTCACAAACATTGACCATACTGATGTTGTTTTTGAAAAGACTAATCTCGGGTCTTCTGCATACTTATCATAGTTAGCTCCTGATAAGGCTACACCATCTATATCGTTATTTTCAAATAATTGAACTCTCGTATTAGCATCTTCTACAACTCTTGACTCAATTCTATCTACATTGTAAATTTCTGTCATAGGAGAATATTCATTTCTTACATATATATTATTTTGATCTCTTATCCACTCTTCAAATTTATATGGTCCTGAAGAAGGTGTGGTTTCCATAGATGTACCATAATTAGTTTCTGTTCTGTCTTCATTCATTCCAGCTTCATATATTTTTTCTTGCACTGGTGAACTAGCTCCACCACCTGTAAATGCTAAGTAAAGATCCATTTCTGGAACTGGAAAATCAATAGTAACCTCAAGTGTATAGTCATCTAAAGCTCTTATGCCTACATCTTCCCACTCACATTCTCCATCCCAGTACTTCTTAGCATTTACTACTACTACGTCAGCATCAAAAACTTGAGGTCCCCTCATGTTTTTCAGCTTTGGATCTAAAAGCATTTTATAAGAATATTCATAGTCATTAGCATTAAGAGGGTCTCCATCCTCCCACTTAAGTCCTTCTTTTAATTTAAAATTCCATATAGTTCCATCTTCATTTTTTGTAGGAACATCTACTGCATGATTACCAATAAATTTATAGCTATCAATATCCTCATCATAAATTAAATCTAATAAGTTACCGAAAATAAAAGCCATAGTATCTGATTCTGCTGTTGTTTCATAAATATGAGGGTTCAATGTGGCTGTCTTACTTGCAGCAACCCTATAAATCGTTGGTCCCTCTTTAACTGGCTTTTCCGTCGTTTCATCTACTTCTTCAACCTCGGTCTCCGCCTCTGGTGCTACCTCTTTCCCCCCACAACCCACTAAGACAGAGGCCATTATTATTATGGCCAATAATAAAGATAGATACCTTTTCATTATGATTCCTCCTTATTAATAATTTAGGTAATATGTATTTATGCTTACATTACCTTATTACATTATAGTTTTGATTTATAAAATAATTACCATAATATTTATTTACGCCCTATTTATGTATTCTTTTTTAATACATATGGAATACTAAGTCTAAGAAAATTTAGGAGGTAATGATATGAGAATTCCAAATCATATAGGTATAATACCTGATGGCAACAGACGATGGGCACTAGAACATGGTATGACTAAGGAGAAAGGTTATGATAAGGGATTAGATCCAGGAATAGAATTATTTAAACTTTGTGAAAAAGTTGGAATAAAGGAAATTACTTACTATGGGTTTACAGTAGATAATACTAAAAGACCAAAATTTCAAAGGTTAGCCTTTACAAAATCCTGTATTGATGCAGTAAATATATTATCTAAAGAAAATGCAGATTTATTAGTCCTAGGCAATACAGATTCAGATATGTTCCCAAAGGAACTAATGCCCTTTGCAATTAAAAGACAACGATTTGGCAAAGGTGGAATTAAAGTTAATTTCTTAGTAAATTACGGCTGGCAATGGGATTTAAGAGAATACCTATCAGAAGAAGGAGAGAAATCTAATCCTTTCAGTTCAATTAGATCTAAAGACATTTCTAGAGTGGATTTAATTATAAGATGGGGTGGTAGAAGAAGATTAAGTGGTTTTTTACCTTTACAATCTGTCTATTCAGATTTTTATATAATTGAAGATTATTGGCCTGATTTTAAAGCAGAACATTTCCACAGTGCATTAGATTGGTATAATATTCAGGATATTACTCTTGGAGGTTAAATTTATTGCAGAATTGGGTATATAATGATAGAATGAATTGATTAATAATAAGGGGGTAGTATAATGAAAGATTACGGAGTATTTGATATTCTAGGTCCAATTATGATAGGCCCATCAAGCTCCCATACTGCTGGTGCTGCAAGATTAGCTAAAGTAGCAAAAGATGTTGTAGATGAAGAGTTTCATAAAGTAATTTTTTATTTACATGGTTCTTTTGGTAAGACCTTTGAAGGACATGGTACCGACAAAGCATTAGTTGCAGGTATCCTTGGAATGGAGCCTTCAGATGAAAATCTTAGAAATTCTTTTGAAATTGCAAAATCTAAAAATATAGACTTTGAATTTATAGAGGCTGACTTAGGATATCAACATCCTAATACTGTAAAAATAGTATTTAAATTTGAAGATAAAGAAGATATCTATATCATGGGTTCATCTATTGGTGGAGGTAATATATTAATTACAGATATTAATGGGAACAAGGTAGAATTTAGTGGAGATTATCCTACTATGCTTATTAAATATATAGATCAAAAAGGCGTAATATCTCGTATTAGTTCAATTTTATCTACTAATGAAATTAATATAGCTACTATGAAAGTAACTAGAGAAAATGATATTGCTACCATGGTAGTAGAAACCGATTCAGAAATAAATAAAGGTATTGTAGGCGAAATAGATAAACTAGAAGAAGTAATATACATCAAAGGAATAAACCCAATCAAGAGGTGATTATATGTTTAATAAAGCTGAAGAATTATTGAAATTATGTAATGAAAAGAATAAAAAAATATCTGAAATCGTAATGGAAAAGGAACTTAAAAGTTCTGATATTTCACAGGATGAATTAATGAATAGAATGAGAGAGACTTTACAGGTAATGAAAACCTCTGCTACTTCTGCTTTAGATAAAGAAGTTATATCAGTTAGTGGTCTAACTGGTGGAGATTCAAAAAAAGTTGAAGAATATAGAAATTCAGGCAAAACATTAACTGGTGATCTTATAATTTCTGCCATGGCTAAGGCATTATCCACATCTGAAGTAAATGCATCCATGGGTAGAATAGTTGCAGCTCCAACGGCTGGTGCATCGGGAATTGTACCTAGTGCATTATTATCTGCTGGACAAAAATTAGATCTGACTGACGATGACCTTTTAATGGGACTTTTCACTTCTGCTGGTATAGGAGAAATAATTGCCAAAAATGCAACTGTTTCTGGAGCCGAAGGTGGATGTCAGGCTGAATGTGGCTCTGCTGCTGCAATGGCTGCTGCTGCAATCGTTGAAATGGCAGGTGGTACTCCCGAAGCCTCCTTTAATGCTGCTGCTTTTGCATTAGTTAATATAATGGGACTAGTTTGTGATCCCATAGGTGGACTAGTAGAATATCCCTGTGCCCTTAGAAATGCATCGGGAGTTGTCAATGCACTGATTTCTGCTGATTTGGCATTATCTGGAGTGAAATCTTTAGTTCCCTTCGATGAAGTAGTTGAAGCTATGTATAAGGTTGGTAAGCTGCTTCCTGAATCCCTAAGAGAAACTGCATTAGGAGGTGTGGCTACTACTCCAACAGGAGAAAATCTTCGAAGGAGGCTTCAACATTGATGAAAATAAAGCTGTATGATTTCATTAATAATGAAATTAAAAAAGATTACTTATTAAAATATAAAGAAACTCTTTACCAATATATAAATAGTGAAAAGTTTCAATCTGAACTCGACAGCTACTTAAAAGACAGAAACTTTTCTGTCTTTTCTTTATTTGATTTATTTATAGATTACTTTAATCAATATACTCTAGGTAACTCTAAGGATTATATCATTCAAATATTTAATTGGGTAAATAATAAATCATTTCCCCATAAAGGCATCGATAAATTTGATCCCGATTTAATCCCCCTGTATAAGTTTTTCTTAGAAATCTTAAATTACTTTTTAAGAAAAGTAAAATCATCTAGTAATGAGGATTTCACCAATAAATATCCTTTGACCTTCCTTACTAGGGAAGAAGAACTATTCCACGATATTACAGCAGAATACTTTATATTTAAAGATACATTTTATAACTGCTATATCAATGAATTAATGTATTTAGATATGGCAATCACTGGACATAATACTCTTGACCATGTTATAGGAGTCAATCATTTAAGTATGTATATTGGAAGACAACTTTATGCTCTAGGTCTTCCCGTAGATCTAGGTGTAATTGCTGGTGCTAGTTTGGGACATGATATAGGCAAATATGGTGTATTGGAAGAAGATATGAAACGAGTTCCCTATCTTCACTACTACTATACTGAAGAATGGTTTAAAAGATTTAGTATGGATAAAATTGGACATATAGCTACTAACCATTCCACTTGGGATTTAGAGCTAGAAAATCTACCTATTGAATCTTTAATTCTTATATACTCAGATTTTAGGGTTAAAAGTAAAATAGAAAATGATACTTATATAATGCATATATTTTCCTTATCAGATTCCTTTGATGTAATCTTAAATAAGTTAGATAATGTAGATGCCATAAAGGAAAATAGATATAAAAAAGTATATAAAAAATTAAAGGATTTTGAAGATTATATTATATCTCTAGGAGTGGACACTACTTTAAATAGTAAGTTAATGAAATCCTATAAAAAGCCCTTCGAGTTAATGAATAAAAAGGAGGTATTAGACAATATAAAGTATATGGCAATAGAACATAATATCTATCTAATGTCTAAATTAACTGATAGTTCTTCTTTTAATTCTATTATAGAAATGGCAAGGGGAGAAACCAATTGGAGAAAACTTAGGCTTTATCTGCAAATATTTAAGGAATATTCCATCTATCTCACACAAGAGCAAAAGACTATTACTTTACATTTTTTATCGGATTTACTTCTTCATACTGGAGAAGATATACGAAAAGAAGCAGCTGAATTAATTGGAAGGCTCATAGCATTATTTGATGAGGAATATAGAAAAGAGCTTCCTCCCTCTGTAAAGTCTTTTGAAACTAAAAAATCCTCAGAAGTTTTATTAGATGAATTTCTAAATAATTTGCTTTTTCCTGACCACAAGGTTGCAGATTCCCAAAGAGAATGGCTATATAATTTAAAGAATATAATAAAATCCTTATTTGAAGTATCTCATAAATCCAACTACAAAAAATACTTCGATGTTCTAAATAAATATTATAGTAACTATGATAGTTTATCTACCGTAGCACAATTCTATTTATCTCAGACTATTAACTACATTCCTATTAAGGCCTTAGATAATAATAGATTATTAAAATTATATACCTATATACTAAAACAGTTAGATTCAGATAATACAGAAATAAGGCTCAGTACATTGGATATTATATATGAAATATTAAATGCAACTAATAATATAATGTTTATTGCTTCAATAAGAAACTGGATAATAGCTAATTTGGAAAAATCATCTATACCAGCGGATAATTATCTAAAATATATTATAGGTATGAAAATAAATATATCACCTAATTACCAAGAGATTTTAGATAGTAATTATGCAGAAAATCAAAATGATACTTCTGAGATATTCTTAGAGAATTTGAAGACTGCAACTGAATGGGTAAAAAAGAAAGTAAATATAGATATACTATATGACCAAGTAGTCAAAAATCCTAAAAACAAAGGACTCCATACTGCTATGCACCTATGTAATATACTTAAAGTAAGTGCCATAGAGAGGATTAGAAACTATAGCGGAAAAACTCTACTAAATATATTTCACCTACTATCTCCTGAGGAAAGAAATGATGTGGCAGTAGAATTACTAAGGGCTTTAGAGATGGATAGTTATCAGTTTGCCAAGTTTATTCCCCATTATTTAGGACAACTACTTCTATATCTACCTCCCAATGAACTAGATGAGATTATAAACGATTTTGAGGATAAGCTAAAAACTGTTAGTCCTCAGGTAGTATTTTTATTACTGAATACCATAGTCATTTCCATTGAAAATTATAGCAAGTATATGGAAAGATTTGAAGAAGAAAAAGACGTTTATTATAAAAGAATAGATAGACTCTTAGGTTTATTATCTATTGCCATGGCTTCATATGACAAGGATATTAAAAATGAATCTTTAATGATTTTAAGTTCTAATTTATTTGAATCTAAATCACTTACTTTAAATGAAAAGTTTAATATCTTCGATAGAATTGGGAAAAAGATTTTAACTCTTTTATATACTGATAAAGAAAATGATTTCTTATTCTATAGCAATGCTGCTTCGTTAAATCATATATATAGATTTATATCTCTTTATGAATTTTATCATAAGGATTTAATAAAAATCCATAAACAAAAGATAGCCTTCTTTCCAGGCAGTTTTGACCCCTTTTCCCTAGGTCATAAAGAAATTGCCATTGAAATAAGGGATCAAGGATTTCAAGTATACTTAGCTGTAGATGAATTTTCCTGGTCTAAGAGAACAGAACCTCATATTTTTAGACGAAATATTATAAACATGAGTATTGCAAATGAAAAGGATATTTATCTATTTCCTAAGGATATACCAATAAATATTAGCAATCCAACTGATCTATATAAATTAAAGGAACTATTTCCTTTTGATGATGTCTATATTGTAGTTGGTTCTGATGTTTTAATTAATGCATCTGCCTATAAAACAGAAAGTCCTATATTAGACTTTGCCCATATTATCTTTGATAGAAAGTCAAGTATATCGAAGGATGATGATGAAAAAAAGTTAGAAGAAAGTATTGAAAATATAAGGGCTAATATTATTAGACTTTCTTTGCCGCCACAATATGAAGATATTAGTTCCTCTCAAATAAGAAAAAATATAGATTTAAATAGGGACATTTCTAAATTTATAGATCCCCTTGCAGAATCCTATATATATGACTATGGACTTTATCTTAGGGAACCTCAATATAAAACTTTATTACAATCTAAAACTCTCGAATTTAATGTAGCAAGAAATTTAAGTGAAAAACTTTTTAATGAAATAAAAGAACAATTTGGGGAAGTAATAAATATAAAACATTTAGAATCCCTTAGAAATAAATTAAGCTATAGAATTCTATTAGTTAGAGAAGCAAATAGCCATGAATTACTAGGTTTTTCCACCTTCTATTGGATTCGCCAAAGCATATTATATGATGAATTTAATAATTCATCTATTACAGAATATATTAGACAAAGTGTAAAAGGTAGAATAGTTTTAATATCTGGAGTCTGCGTTAAAAATAATAGTGATTATTTAATAGAGACTGTTCTGAATGAAACATTATCCGTTGCCATAAATAGAGACTATAACTACGCAATTTATAATAATTCTCTTACTAAAATAATAAATCATAAAATAGAGAAACAGTTATTACTGCAGGGTTTTTCAATGACGGATTTTATATATAATAATAATCCTATTTTCATGGTCAATATGAATAATCCCATGACTCTAAATTTAGACTTGGAAAATATGTTAAAGCCTCCTTATAGTACAGATTCTAAAGTCTTGCAAACCATAAAAAATACTAGAAATCGACTTAAAGAAGCCTTAGTCAATCTTTATCCAGGAGAGCTTTTGCTTACTTATAATAGAGATATGACCTATAGTAAATTAATACAGAAAATATGTGATACAAATCAAGTTAGTATAATTCAGTCTTCAAAACGAAATCTAGGACCTAATATGTGTGTACCTTTTGGTTCCATACTCAATAGTAGTATTATACCAAATACTGTGACTAAGACTATGCATACAGAAAAGGTATTTAAATCAAATATTATTGATTTCACCATAGAGACTTATCCTCATTATCTTAGTCTCGTAGAACAAGCTAAGGTTTTAAAATCCTTTAACAGACCTGTTATATTAGTAGATGATTTGCTTAATAAAGGATATAGAATAAATGTTATAGTACCTATTTTAAGGAGCATGGGAATAGAAATAGAAAAAGTCATATTAGGTATTCTCTCTGGTAGAGGAAGTGAAATTGGTAAAGAAAAAAATATTCCCTTAGACTACGCATATTTTATACCAAACTTAAAATTATGGTTTAATGAAAGTAATCAATATCCATTCATTGGTGGTGATATGGTAGATAGAAATATTTTAGAATCCACTTCCATACCAAGTATAAATATGCTTCTTCCCTATGTGGCACCGAAATTTATAAAAAATACTGAAAATGATTCTATATATAATTTATCGGAGATTTGTTTACAAAACTCACTAATGATATTTCAATCTATCGAAGAGGTTTATCAATCTATAAATGAAAAAAGTTTAAATATAAAGGGATTAGGTGAAGTCCTAGTATCCCCAAGACACCCCGATACAAATAAAGCTATGATTCTAAATAAAAATCTTAAGCCTTCTGTCTGTATAGATATGGATTTAGAATATCTTAGAAGATTAGAAAATATTATTAGAAGGTAAGTAAGGAGGTTTTATAAATGCACGAAAAATTTAAATACTATAAATTAGATAACAATTATTTATTTTCATTATATGAATATGATGATTTAGATGAAGTATTAGAAGAAGAAATATCCCCTAAGGATTTTATATATTTTCTTAACCCTATGAATCCTATAAATTCAAGAAAATCTTTTTCAATCTCCTCTCCTTCTTTATTATTTTTAAAAGAAGAGGGATTAAATATATTACAATTAGATTCTAAAGATTATCCACCTTATATTCCAAGTTGGATAATAGATAAAATCAATGATAGAAAAGTAACGTCTATAAATACAAGCTATCCAAACTGGCAAGACTTACTTCATAAACCTATAAAGAAAAAATGGAAATTAAATCTTGTAGCATTAGGTGATGTGGGAAGTACACTTCTTATAGGTCTAAGACTCCTTGGAGGGGAATGTATAGATACAATAGGTATTTATGACAGGAATATTAATCGTTTAAAAAGATGGGAATATGAGCTAAATCAAATAAGACGCCCCTTTGATGAACTGGCTTTCCCTAAAGTTATCTCCTTAGAAGAAGATGATTTATTTGATTGTGATATGTTTATATTTTGTGCATCTAAGGGGATTCCACCAGTAGGCAGTGATATAGCGGATGTACGAATGGCCCAATTTAAGTCTAATTCCGAAATCATCAGTGAATATTCAAAGTTAGCCAGAGAAAGAAATTTTCAAGGTATATTTGCAGTAGTATCAGACCCTGTGGATTTACTTTGTAAAGTTGCATTTCTCGAAAGCAATAAAGATAATGAGGGAAATATGGACTTTAAGGGTTTAAGTTCCGATCAAATAATAGGATATGGCTTAGGAGTAATGAATGGCAGAGCTTGTTTTTATGCAGAACAATCTGGTGAGATGGTTCATTATATTGAAGAAGGAAGAGTCTTTGGACCTCATGGAGAAGGTTTAATTGTGGCAGATAGTATCAAAAACTATAATGCAGAAATATCAAATTATTTAACAGATAAAACTGTAAATGCCAATAAAGAAGTTAGAGGTTTTGGATATAAGCCCTTTGTAGCCCCTTCCCTTTCTTCCGGGGCATTATCCATTATAGCCACTATAAATAGTGATTGGTTCTATGGCTCTACATATATGAGGGAAGTATATATGGGCTCTAAATGTAGATTGCTGCCATCTGGCATTGAAGTTGAACAACTTGATTTACCTAATGAACTATTTAGCAAAATTCAAGAAACTTATAATAAACTGGCGATGATTATATGAAAGAAATAGTAGCCATAGTTCCAGAAAACCCTAGTCCATTATTATCCAAGATGATGTTTTCTGTATTAGGTAATAGAGATTTTACAACAGTAAATTCTCCAAATGAAGTGGAAAACTTACAAAATAAAAGGATATTATTTGTCTTGGAATTAAATGAAATTGGCACATCTAATGTATTGAACAATATTTTTTCCAAACTCTATAAAATGGGAAAAGATTCTTTAGTTGGCTCTGAAGGTGCTGTTTTAATCCATAGTCACTATACCATGTTTACAAAAACCATGGCTCAATCTATAATCTTTTTAGCCAATAACCTAGGCTGTAGCTTCATAGGCAGACCCCTTGTAGAAGCCACAGGAAATTTGGAAAACTTTATAGCCATGGAAAAAGTATATAATATGCCCTTAGAGGATATTTGTCTATATCAGTGTAAGGAATTAGGTAAAAGATTTTTCTCTAATAAATTTAATTTCATTGATAAAAATGAGAAATTATTAGTTCTGCACTCTAGCAATCGACAAATATCAAATACCCTTACTCTTTGGGATATGGTAAAGAAAAACTTGAATGGTATTGAAATAAATGAAATCAACGTAGGAAATGGAAATGTCTTAGATTGCAAAGGATGTCCCTATAAAACCTGCAAACATTTAGGGAACCAAAGTCGTTGCTTTTATGGCGGCATAGTTATAGAGGAAATTTATCCTGCCATACTTGAGACAGATTCAATATTATTTATTTGCCCTAACTATAATGATATGATAACTGCAAATCTAGTGGCTACTATAAATAGACTTACGGCTTTGTATAGACAGACTAAGTTTTATGATAAAAGCATATTTTCCATTATAGTATCTGGCTATTCTGGTGGAGATGCCATATCAAAGCAACTAATATCTAGCTTGAATATGAATAAAACCTTTAGACTTCCTCCTTATTTTTCCCTTATGGCAGTCGCCAATGATAAGGGAGCTATAAAAGACGTACCAAATATAGAAGCCTTAGCAAAATCCTTTGCAGAAAAAATAAAGCTATGATGGCTAAGCCATCATAGCTTTTTATCTTATGGTAATATATTTCCAATTATTCGTTCTAAATCTTAGGGATATAAATATCCATCTAATACTTTGGTCAATTAATACAGCTAACCATGCCCCTGATAGTCCCATACCTAGCTTTATTACAAAAATATATGCACAAATCCATCTAATGATTAAAATTCCTAATAGAGTAGATATTAAAGTCCATACTGTATCTCCTGCTCCCCTAAGTCCTCCAGAAATAATCAATTGAGAACATTGAAAAGGTTGTATAAATGCCACTAGCTTTAGTACAGTTCCTGCTCCTGTGATTACTTCTTTATTATCAGTATATAAAGATGCTATTGCCGAACCAAAGAAGAAAAATATAATACCCATGACTGTCGCTATTAATGCACCTATTTTACCACACATTTTTATATATGCTTCTGCTTTATCTGGTTCATCTTCCCCCAAGCTTCGTCCTACCAAAGTTGATGCAGATATTCCAAAGGCCTGCCCTGGAGTAAAGGATAGATTTAATATACTGATACATATTTGATGCGTTGCATAAGCTACAGTACCTAAGGAAGCTATAATCTTTGTAAATATTAACAATCCCGCTCTCATAGCAAGTTGTTCCCCAGAAGCGGGCAATCCAATTTTAATTAAATTATATATTATATCTTTATCAAACTTAAATTTTTTCTTTAAATTTATATGTACTATATTCTTTTGATTAAATATAACTCTCATCAATAATATACTTGCTATTACTTGTGATAAAGATGTAGATATTCCAGCACCTAAAACTCCTAACCTTGGAAAGCCAAATAATCCATAAATTAAAACAGCATTACCAACAACATTTGATAAATTGGCTATAATATTTATTTTCATAGGCGTTTTAGTATCTCCTGAACCTCTTAAAGATGCAAATATGGAAAAGTTAAAAGCTTGAAATATGAATCCTAAGGCAATTACTCTAAAATAACCTCTACCAAGCATAAGGGTATCTTCATGGGCACCAAAGAATATCATAGCAGTATCTGTCATACCTAAACCTATAAATAATATTGGAATAACCAATAGAATTTGAGTGAGTATTGTAACATGCTTTACTACAGATTCAATCCTATCCTCTCTCTTTGCTCCCATGTAACGTGCCACCATAGTTGTAGCCCCAATATTTAAAGACTGTACTAAGGCTAGTCCTAAAAATACCAATTGATTGGTCACACCAACGGCAGCAATAGATGCAGCAGTTGTAGCAGCATCACCAGATCTACCAAGCATCATCATATCTACCATACCGAAAAGGGTTCCCATTAAGAGTTCAATCAAAACAGGCGATGCTATTTTAACTATTTGATCTCTTAAATCTTTCTTATTAAGAACAGACTCCATTTATAATTCACCTTTACTTTCCTTATATTTAGTTCGACACTCTAAATATTATATCATAGAAAAACAAAAAAACAAACTCTCTAAAGAGAGTTTGTTTTTTATATTAATTATTTTTTGATTTTATATACTCGTCCATTGCTTTAGCTGCATCTTTACCTGCACCCATAGCAAGTATTACTGTAGCTGCTCCTGTTACTGCGTCTCCACCTGCAAATACACCTTCTCTTGATGTTTGACCATTTTCATCAGCTACTATACATAAGTGGTTGTTTACATTTAATCCATCAGTAGTTGAAGAAATCAATGGATTTGGTGACGTACCTAAAGACATTATAACAGTATCCACTTCAAATTCAAATTCTGATCCTGCTATTTCTCTAGGTCTTCTTCTACCTGATGCGTCAGGCTCACCTAATTCCATTCTTACACATTTAAGTCCTCTTACCCAGCCATCTTCATTTCCAAGAACTTCTACTGGATTTGTAAGAAGTTCAAATATAATTCCTTCTTCTTTAGCATGGTGAACTTCTTCAACTCTTGCTGGTAATTCTTCTTCTGTTCTTCTATATACTACATATACTTCTGCACCAAGTCTTTTAGCAGTTCTAGCAGCATCCATAGCAACGTTTCCTCCACCTACTACTGCTACTTTCTGACCTACTTTAATTGGTGTATCAAATTCTTTTCTAAAAGCTTTCATTAAGTTATTTCTAGTTAAGAATTCATTAGCTGAGAACACTCCATTTAAGTTTTCTCCTGGAATATTCATGAATTTAGGAAGTCCAGCACCTGAACCTATGAATATAGCTTCAAATCCTTCTTCAAATATCTCATCTACAGTAATTGTTCTACCAACTATAACGTTAGTTTCTATTTTAACTCCTAATTTCTTTAGGTTTTCAATTTCGTGTTTTACTACTGTTTCCTTTGGAAGTCTGAACTCTGGAATACCATATACTAGTACCCCGCCTGCCTCATGAAGAGCTTCGAATATAGTTACATCATAGCCTTCCTTAGCTAATTCCCCTGCACAAGTAACACCAGCAGGACCTGAACCTATTACAGCAATTTTATGACCATTACTTGGTTTGGCTTTTCCAACTTCAATACCATTTTCTCTAGCCCAGTCAGCAGCAAATCTCTCTAGTTTACCTATTGCAACTGCATCTCCTTTTTTTCCTAAGATACAAGTGCTTTCACATTGAACTTCCTGTGGACAAACTCTACCACAAACTGCTGGAAGTGCTGAATATTCTGCTAAAACTTGAGCAGCTTCTGCAAAGTTTCCTTCTGCTATATGCTTAATAAATCCTGGAATATCTATGGAAACTGGACATTTCGGTCTACAAAAAGGCTTTTTACATTGTATACATCTCTTTGCTTCCTGTACAGCTTCTTCTTCTGTATATCCAAGACAAACTTCTTCAAAGTTATGGTTTCTTACTTGCGGATCTTGTTCCGCAATAGGAGTTCTTGTAAACTTATCCATTATTTTCTAGCCTCCTCTAGTTCACATTTATAAGCTTCATCTTTTTTAATTTCTTCAGTCTTATATTGTCCTTGTCTTTTTAATGCCTCATCAAAATCTACAAGATGTCCATCAAATTCTGGTCCATGAACACATGCAAATTTTGTTTCATTTCCTACTGTAACTCTACAAGCCCCACACATTCCAGTTCCGTCTACCATTATAGGGTTAAGTGATACAACAGTAGGGATATTTAATTTCTTAGTTGTCAATGCAACGAATTTCATCATTATCATAGGTCCTATAGCTATACATACATCATATTCTTTTCCTTGATTATTCACTAAATCTTCTATGTAATTAGTAACTAATCCATGGAATCCATAAGAACCATCGTCTGTTGCAACGTATAGGTTTCCTGCAACTGATTTTAATTTATCCTCTAAGATAACTAAATCTTTAGTCTTAGCTCCCATAATAACATCAACTTCTACACCATGCTCGTGTAACCATTTTACTTGAGGATAAACAGGAGCAGTACCAACTCCACCTGCTACGAATAACATTTTTTTCTTCTTTAACTCTTCAACATCTTCATTAACATATTCTGATGGAACTCCTAAAGGTCCAACAAAATCTTTTAAATAATCTCCTTTTTCAAATGCTGCAAGCTTTTTAGTAGAACTACCCATAGATTGCACTACTATCTGAACTGTTCCTTTTTCTTTATCATAGTCACAGATTGTAAGTGGTAGTCTCTCTCCTGTTTCATCAGTAATTACTATAACGAATTGTCCTGGCTTAGCAGAATTTGCTACTCTTGGAGCCAAAATATCCATTGAGAAAATATTTGGAGCAAGAATTTCTTTTTCTACAATTTTATACAATTGTACTTCCCCCTTAATAATATATTTTATTTCATACTTTAAAACTTTTAGTAATTTATAAAAAAATTTATTTTACATCAACAAAATTTTAACATATCCATATATTTAATTCAACCTATTTAACAGGAAATAATCTTAGTTATTATTCAATTGAGTTTATTCTCTTGAGAACTATGGATTCTATAGTATTTATCTTTTCTTCTGAAATCTTACTATCTTTGTCTTTTGAATAAATGTAAAGTTTTATTTTTGGCTCTGTACCTGAAGGTCTTACGGCATACCAAGAACCATCATCTAAATAATATTTTAGAACATTGGATTTAGGATTTCCTGTATCATCTAATAGATAATCTATGGTTTTATCAAGCTTTATACCATCAAAATCTGTTATTGGTTCTTTTCTAATTTCTTCCATCATTCTGCCTATTCTCTGACTGCCTTCTAATCCCTCTAATACTATTGAAATAAGTTTTTCCTTATAATATCCATGTTCTTTATAGATATCTTCCAACACATCTAATAGAGATTTTCCTTGCTTTTTATAAAATCCTGCCATTTCTGCTATAAGCATAGAGGTGTTTACTGCATCCTTATCCCTTACCATAGTTCCATATACATATCCTATGCTTTCTTCATATCCAAAGATAAAAGTATGCTCTCCTGTTTTATCAAATTCATTAGCTTTACCACAAATGTTTTTAAATCCAGTCAACGTTTCTATAGTTTCCACATTATATTTTTTAGCTATGGCTCTGCTTAAATCTCCAGTAACTATAGATTTAACTATAACACCATTTTTAGGAATATTATTTAACCTATATCTTTGAGATAATATATAGTTTACTAATAGTACTCCTGCTTGATTGCCATTAATAAATCTAAATTCTCCATCCTTATCCCTTACCATCATAGCTACCCTATCACAATCTGGATCAGTTGCTATAATTAATTCTGCATCTTCTTTTTTTCCCAATACCTTAGCATAATCAAATGCCTTTATATCCTCTGGATTTGGATATCCTACAGTTGTAAAGTTAGGATCTGGATTTTCCTGCTCTGGCACTATAATTATATTAGTAAATCCTCTTTTTTCTAATATTCTTCTCACCGGAATATTTCCAGTACCATTAAGAGGTGTATATATAATTCTTATATCCTTATCTATATCATCATTGAGAGTTAGACTAAGTAAGTCCTTATCATAATCATCATCGATTTCCTTACCTATATATTCGATCAATCCCTTACTTTGCGCTTCATCTAAATCCATAAGTTTTATCTCTGAAAAGTCTTTTATGTTCTTTATTTCCATAAGGATTTCATCTGCTATGTCATCTAAAATTTGAGAACCCTCTTCCCAGTAAACTTTATATCCATTATAGTCCCTTGGATTATGGCTAGCTGTAACTACTATTCCCGATATGGTATTTAATCTTCTAATGGTATAGGATAATAAAGGTGTAGGTCTAATTCCTTCAAATAAATATACTTTTATTCCATTGGATGCCAATACTCTAGCAGCTATCTGAGAAAATTTATCTGAATAATGTCTTACATCATAGGCAATAGCTACTCCTTTATTCATAGCTTCTTTTCCTTTATTTATTATGGTTTGAGCTAGTCCCTGAGTAGCCAAAGACACAGTATATATATTCATTCTATTAGTCCCAGCCCCTACTTTTCCTCTTAATCCTGCTGTTCCAAAGGATAAATCAGTATAAAATCTATCCTCTATTTCCTTTTCATCTGTTATCGATCTAAGTTCTGCCTTTGTTTCTTCATCAAAATAATCATTTTCTAACCAGCTATTATATTTATCTTTATAATTCATAAAATCACCTCAATATATTGATTTGGTTTTATTCTTTTCTTATATTGTATTTGTTATTACTTCATTTGTCCATAGCTACTGATAAAACATCTTGTTTACATTTATCACCTTCACAATTAACTACCATTATATAGGGCGTTTCATCGGATTTCTTATTCACGAATAGTACCATTATAATACCTATGAATATAGACCCAAATATTGCTAAGGGAATGAGACCTGCACCTAGCACTATTCCACCAGAAATTGCCCAAAATAAAAAAGCTATCCCAATAGGCTCCTTTATAGCAGATCTAAATCGAACTATGGATAGTGCACCAACCATACCTAAGGACAGTACTACATTAGAAGTAACAGCTAAAATAATTAAAGTTGTAATAAGTGTTAAAGACATAAGGGCCACGCCAAAACTAGAAGAATATAGTACTCCCTTAAAAGTCTTCTTGTAAACTGTCATTATAAAAAGTCCTAGGACAAAGGCTAGTCCAAGAGCTATTATCATATTAAGACCAGATACAGCAGCAAATTTATTTATGAAGCTAGATTTAAAAATATCACTAAAGCCTAAAGTTTTTGTTGTATTCATTTTTTATCTCCTAACTTTTATTAATTTTATCCCCATCTTCTACAAAGATCATATTTTGAAACTGATGTAATTCTTCTTTCTCCAATTTGTATAATATCGGCGATAACACTAGGAAGAAATTCATCATATTTTACCTCTAAAATAATTAATTGAGGATCTAAAGAATCCATAGTTGGTAGATTTTCATTAAATATCTCCTTTGAAAACAATCCAGAGCTTATTGATTTATCAAATGTCACTCGGACATTACCAACAGGATAGATATATGCCTCACGATTATAATCAACTATAGTCTTTGGCTTAAACAAATCACTCTTCATTCTAATATAAAGTTCTTTTAATAAGCTTCGGTCAGTAGATTTAATCCATTCAATATCTCCATCTAAGGTTTTCCTGCATTCTTCCATAGAGATTAAAGTACTGAATTTTGCTGTGAGATTATTATTTTTTACTTTTTTTCTAGCTTAATGAAAGAAGCATCATTATTATAAAACCTAATCCTATATTTTTCTCTATGATTAACTCCAGATATCTTTTCAAATAAAGCCTTATCATTTATATTATCGAAATATATACTTCTGATAAAATATCCACTATTCTCCTTAGAGTTCTTATCTAGTTTCATTATATTTTTAAGTCTGGATCTGAGTATATAATAATCTCCTAAATTGGTATAAATTTTGTGCTCATGTCTATATTTGATATTGTCCATGTTTCTCACCTCCAAGCTTTAAGTCTAGATTAAGAATATATTTCTTTTGTGAAATCTAGATGATAATAAATAGAAATCCTTGTGAAAATAAAAAAACTGAGAGAAATTCTCTCAGCATAATGAAAGCTAATAAAAGGAGTATAAAAAATAAGAATTCAATCTATTTCATGCATCTATCTAGCTCTTAATTGAAACCAAAATGTTGTTCCTTGATTAGTATGACTTTCCACTCCAAAATCTGAATTATGAGCTATTAATATATCTTTAACAATAGAAAGCCCTAATCCAGTTCCTATTACCGCTGGTTTATGGGTTTTACCTACCATATAATATCTATCCCATATATGATTTAGTTCTTCCTTCGCAATGCCTTTTCCTGTATCTCCCACTTCATACCTAATAAAATCACCAACATTTTTAGTTCCCCTTATCTAAAACTGAAGCCGCATCAGTTACCTGTGTAATAGGTCTAGATATTTTTGATGCAATAATAAATGATAATCGCAACGCTAAGAGTAAAGATATTATAGTTACTATAATTAGCTGGTTTTTCAAAACAGATGTGGTGGAGTCCACTGGATCTAGCAATCCATTAATATATAAATACAAGTTTTCACCATTATATTCCTGTAATATAGCACCATAAACTATGGTTGGCCTTCCAAGTCTAGGATCTTCTGTAGTATACAAAATCTTTTCTTGATTTTCTTTCTTCAATTTATCTACAAATTTTCTTGAATCTATAAAATTAAATTTAGGTGGTCTAGGATCAAAGGATGTATTCATAGGAAATATTGGAACACCATCTTCATTTAGTATCTGAATAATTATTCCTTTACTAAAGGATGTTGTATAAATAATATCTTCAAAGTCATCCTTTCCATATTCTACTACTAGGCTGTCTCCAATTTTTTTAATCTCATTAGTCTTCATTGACTTATAATAGGTATTTAAAAATACAATTTGAAGAAGCCATAATATGGTCATAATAGTTGCCGCAAATAAAACAAAATATGTCCCTAATTTAACTTTTAGACTTCTCATATCTAATCTATTTTTACTTCATCAACAAACACATTTCTCCCTAGCATATCAATTACAAGACCGCCAAATTCATATATTTCATTAGAATTACTATTATTTTGTATTTTCTTATTGCGGCTAACAATTACATTTAGCCTAGCCATAATTTCTTTGGGTGAAAAGGGCTTTACTACATAATCATCAATTCCTATTTCAAAGCCAAATAATTTATCATATTCTTCTCCCCGTGCAGAGAGCATAAGTACAGGTATATTCTTTATCTTTCTAATTTCCTTGTAAGCAGAAAAACCATCTACTTCCGGCATCATTATATCCATTACTCTAACATCAAAATCCTGTTCTTTACATATATTTACAGCTTCCATTCCACCTTTGGCTTCTAACACTTGATGTCCTTCAAATTCTCCATACTCTCTGATAACTTCTCGAATTCTCTCCTCATCATCTACAACAAGTATTCTAAACATAAAACTCCTCCTATAGACTTTCTAGGAAAGCCTTCCCTTATCTATATTATAAATCTTCAATGTGTTAGTTATGTGATAAATTTTATATATCTAAGTATGAAAAAAGAGGGTAGTATTATCTACCCTCTTAATCAATATCTCGTTCTACTCATTTCTTCGGTGTTCTCAGAATGACACTTTGGACAGTTTATATCTTCTTCATAGTTCTCATCCCAGATATGTCCACAGTCCTTGCATATAAACTTAACTAACGTTACGGATGCAGCCATATTCCCACCCCCCTATATAAACATATTATGCTCTTTATTCAATATAATGCTTGTACTTGTTTATATTATATCAAACTTTGATAAAAAAGTCACTAAGTTTTTATTAAATATATAAATATAAATTTTAATCTAAATTTATACAACAAAGTGGCTTTATAACAAGGGAAAAATACATGTTTATCTTCCTGATGAAAAAAAATAGTATGAGTAGAATTATAAAGGGATGCCTTGCGGCATCCCTTTATGACTATCTTTAGCTATTTTATTTCTTTTCATAATTCAGAACTAATCATTTGTTATTATATCTCTGCAGTTTTAAATCCTTTTCCCTTTACTTCTACTACATCAGTTATGGTAAAGAATGCTTTTGGATCTACATCGTTTACTATCTCTTTTAGTTTTGCAATTTCCCTAGAAGTAAGGGTACAATATATAATATCCCTATCTTCTTGAGTATATCCACCTTGTCCCTTTAAAAAAGTAACTCCCCTATGCAATCTCTCTATAATTGCATGAGATAATTCTTTAGATTTTTCAGATACGATTATAACATTTTTTTGCACATTAATTCCAATTTGTACCTTATCAAGTATTTGATAGCCTGCATACATGGCTATTAAAGTATACATTGCAGACTTATAACCAAACAATAAAGATGAAAGGGAAATTATAATAGTATTTGCCATCATCAATCCTGTTCCAATATTCATATTGTACTTCCTTTTAAGAATGGCTGCTATTACATCAAATCCACCTTGGCAAGTTCCATTTCTAAACATTAACCCCATGCCAATTCCATTAAGCACTGCCCCAAAAATTGACCCCAGAAGTATATCATCTACTATAAAATACTTTGAAAATCCTTTGGTTACAGTTAACCAAGATGAAAACACAATCATGGATATAAAGGCATAGAGCACAAATTTTCTATCTAGCATTTTAGCACCTAATACAAATAATGGTAAGTTCATTAAGAATACAGATATTCCTGTAGGTAAATCTGTTAAATATTGAATCATAATTGCAATACCACCAACTCCGCCACTTAGTAATCCATTAGGGACAAAAAATAAATTAATTGCCAATGCGCATAATAAATTTCCTAAAACTATAGAAAATATTTTAATACCAATTTCCTTAGGTTCTCCTAATATGGATTTTTGTATTTTATTTGTTTTCATTTATGAACTCCTTATTTCTATGATTTATTAATTTTATATATATTTATATTATATATTATTTCCTTACTATATCTTATCTTATAATCTAAATATAATCAATCCCATCTTTATTAATATCAACAATGGAGGCCTCTACAGAAGGACTAAAGGTACTTTTATTAAAGCTTATTTTTGTTACAAAAAAAGAGAGGATTCCTCTCTTTTTTATACTTATATCATATGTGATTTTATACATCTAAAATATTTGTAAGTTCTAAGTCAATTTTCTTCATTAGTATCCTTATCTTCATTTAATATATCATCTGTCTCCTCCATATCTTCTACAAATTCTGCCTTTACATCTATAGTATCATCTTCTTTATTTATGCTTCTCCATTGTTTATAGATCTTCAATTCATCTGATATTTTTTTAATTACATATGCTATTACTGCTAAATCATCAACAAACCCACCTACAATAAAGTCTGGTATTAAGTCTAAGGGATTTACTAAATACAATAGTGATATTATTATCATTATTGCGGAGCCCTTTGATAATTCCTTATAATCTCCCTTCATCCAATCTCTGACTAAATCAATAATTAGTTTTAAGTCCCCCCAAATTTCCATTAGTTGTTTATTTCCCTCTGCCTTTTCCTTAGCTGTCGTTAAAAGTTTCTTAAGTTTATCAGTATCAAAATAAATTGTATTTGCTTTTGATTCTAGTTTTCTTATGATTTCTTCAATATTTATTTTCATTTCTTACCTCCTGTTTCTTTTTATTCTCATCTATATTAATTATACTATTTTTTACACCTTTTTATCCAAAAATCTATGTAAAATAAATAAAGAAGCCTAGAAATCCAGGCTTCTTTATTTGTTATACTAATAATGGCTGTATTTGTTTACCTTTTAATACTTCTATAATAGTAGGTACTATCAAATCATAATGTGCAATCAGTGAATTAGTTTTATTTATGGCATCATCTTGCCCAAATGGTACAAAATATACATTTTTCTTATCTAGTAAAACTCCTATATTTTTTGCATTACCACTAAGTCCGTCATTGGTGGATATTGCAATTATTGCAGGCTTATTATTTCTCAAATGAGCCTTAAAAGCCATGCATACTGGAGTATCTGTAATTGCATTTGCCAATTTTGCTAATGTATTTCCTGTACATGGTGCTACAACAACTATATCAAGATAATTTTTTGGACCTATTCCTTCAGCATCTTGGATTGTCATTATAATATCTTTTCCTGTTAATTTAACTATCTTCTCCTTCCAATCTTCTGCTAAACCAAATCTAGTATCAAAATTGCCTGCATTATAAGACATTATCGGATATACATCTGCCCCCTCTTCAACTAATCTTTCAATCTCAACTAATATAGTATCAAATGTACAAAATGAGCCTGTAATAGCTATACCAACCTTTATTCCGTTTAATAACATACCTATACCCCCAATTCCTCAATAATATTATAAATAGTGTCCTTTAAAATCCCCGCCGCCGTTATAGGTGCTACTTTACCTGGCAATCCCAATGCCCAAGTAGTTTTTATTCCCAACTCTTTAGCTTTCTCAAAATCTACTCCACCTGGTTTAGATGCTAAATCAACTATTAATGAGTTTTTCTTTAATTCTAATAAGATTTCTTCCTTTACAATCATACTAGGAATAGTATTAAATACTACATCCATTTCTCCAATTAAATCTGTCATCTTATCTAAATGTACTGGTTTATAGCCGTAGCTGCTAATCCATGCTAAATCTGCATAGTTCCTAGCTTCCACATATACATCTGCTCCTATTCCATGAAGCATTTTAGCTAGAACTTTTCCTATTCTGCCGAAACCTAAAATCATAGCTTTAGAGCCATGGATAGTAATATCCATTTCTTCCATAGCCACTTGAATTGCACCTTCTGCCGTAGGAATAGCGTTTAAAACTGTCATTTCTTCCCTATTGAATAAATCTATACTGAGGATATTATTTAACTTAGATTTTTTTAGTATTTCATCAGATATTTTTCCTGCTATGAAAATTTGCTCTTTTGTCATATATTCAAACATCTCATCTATTTTTATATTCTCTGAATATAGAGGTGTATTTAATAAAATATTATCATCAGAACAAGGAAGTGGACCTATAACTATTTTCGCATCCTTAATGGCATAATAAAGATTTTCACTAAATATTAGTGAATTAACCTCTGATTTATCAAAACCAAAAACTTGAAGATCGCAGCCATCATCTTTTAGTAATTCTGCTAATTTAATATTTCTCTTATCTCCACCTAATACAACTATCTTCATATCATCCCTCCAATACTCTATTTCCTATTTAGAGACTAATATATATTATGTATATAAGCATTTAAGGTGCCTGTATATCTACATAAATAGAAAAAGCCTTAATGTAAAAACATTAAGACTTTTCCTATTTAAAATTTCCTTAATTTTTTATTTTCTATAGGTCATAACTGTAATAACCCCGTCATCATCTCTTGAAAAAACAAGGATATTTCCATCATCCATAAATCTGCTGTCAGAAAAACCTACTTGACCTTCTTCAAATAAACTCTTAATATCTGCTTTAAGTTTATGTTCAGCAAAGTAGTAATCAATCATACCATCTTTGTCTGGAACCACTTTCTGTACAGATTCTGGTATTAATACTGCATCTTTTAATAGATCTTCTATCTCTGGCAATTCTTCATCTGATACTTCCTCATCATCCCTTAATAATGTCTGAATATACTTCTCCCCCTCATCATAATTTCCTTTTGATGGATCTATAGGTAAGTCAAATAAAGCATTGATTCCTTTGTAAGCTGTGTTACGGCTAATCTCCCCTGTCTCTTTATTAAACTTATAGGAATTAATAATATCGAACTCATCCATAACAGCAATGTATAAGCCTCTGTCTGCAAAAACTTCTATATCATCACATTCCATAATTCTATACATTATCCCATCTTCTACAAACCAACTTCCTGCACCATTCATCGTAAAAATATTAAAGTCTTTAGGGTGCTGTCCCTTTATAAAAGGTGAAACAAGAAATGACATTTCATCATATGCAGGATCAAGTGGATGCGGCATTGGCGTTCCGTCTACCCTAGAAATAGCAAGTACTGAATATGTTCTATTTGGAAATATTTCTTCTGCAGAGTGTTTAAAATCACTGATTTCTTTGCCAGATACTATTCCCATTAAAGTTATCTTATAATCGCCAATAGTCTGAGTCTGATTTATAGATACAGCTCCTTCACCATCAAAAGCAATGGCAAGTCCCTTATCTCCTAAATTCTCTGCAATCTCCCTAGGTGTTAATAGCTTCCATGCTGCAAATGCTGAAATTGATGTTGCTACTATAAGTATAGCAACCATAGCAGATACTGATAATCTCCTTTTATTTGTACCTCTCATCCTATTTCTCTCCCCTATCTTATTTATAATTTTTCGATTCAAGCTGTCATCTGGTTCATTATCTGAAGAAAGGGCTTGCCATAGCATTTTGTCTAACTTTTCAAAGTTCTTCATATCCATTGACCTCCATATATTCTTTAATTAACTTTCTAGCTTTATAAAGCCTACTCTTTACAGTTCCTTTTGGAATTTTAAGTGCTGATGCAATATCTTCAATTGATAATCCAGTATTATAATACATATACAAGGGTATCCTTAATTTATCGTTCAACGATGCTGAAGCTCTATCGATCATCGTATAGACTTCATTGCTTATGACTACAAGTTCTGGTGTTGTAGTATCAATCATGTATGACTCATTATCAAAATCATCTTTAAATTCTACTATCTTTGCAATCCTATGCCTCCAACCAAATTTTCTATTCTGATTCTTCCACATATTTGCTGCAATAGCTATGAGGAAGCTCTTTGGATTTTTGTTTCTATCTATTTTGTGACATAACTCTATGGCTTTTAAAAAGGTTTCCTGATATAAATCATCAGCTTGATGTTTATCCCTTGTTAATTTACAACAAAATCCGTAGACATCTTTACCATGGTTTTCAATTAAATGAGTTAACTCTGCAACATCCAATCTGTTATCCCCTCCTTATCTTATTCTTATGATGCCTTCAAATTTAAGAAGGATCATGTACTGATTGGCCTCTCATCTATATATTGTAATAACTTCTAGTTAGGTTCATATTTTTTATAATGAATAGAAAAGTTCTCACTTACTTTTGAGTCTCATATAGAAGCCTCTTTATAATTTATAACATAAAAATAGACTAACTTAGATAGAACCTTATAATATAAAGGTTTACTAATTTAGTCCAATTATACAGATTCATCTATAACAGCAAGATTATAAAACCTTATCTCTTTCTCAAAAATTTACCAGGTTTTTTACTAATGGATTTTTAATCCATATCCTTTATAAATAATAAAACTCCTTCTTTTTTTATACTCTATTTAATTCCTTGTTCCTCAATACTTTCCAACTTAGAGACATAAATCCCTCTTATTAGTACAGCAGCTATAACCACAACACCACCTATGATAGCATATATCCCAGGATTTTCACCTGCGAAAACATATACCCATAAGGGATTTAGCAAAGGCTCTATAACAGTAATTAAAATAGCCTCTAATGCGGTAAGATATTTTGTTGAATTTACATAAAATATATAAGGAATACCAAGTTGAAATACTCCCATTATGATGATTATAATAATACTTTTTACATCTGGTAATGGGGTAAATATAAAGAAAGGTATTGCTATAATAAATGTCAACATATTTCCAAAAAATGTAGTATCCATAGCTGAACCATCTTTTTGTAATCTAAGTGATATAGTCATACATGCCAAAGAAAATCCTGATAGTATAGCTATAATATTACCTAATGTATTCCCTATATTCACATTGTCTATGAAAAATAATATCATTCCTAAAAATACCACTGTAATTGAAAGAATATCATACCATCGAATCTTTTCCTTTAAAATCCATACTCCTAGAATTGCAACAAAAATAGGGGCTGTATATTGTAATAATATTGCATTTGCTGATGTAGTCAATTTATTTGCAATAATAAAACATAACATAGTGGTACAAGTAGTTATTGTGCCTAGAATCTGTGGTTTTGATTTTGTAAATTTTGGTTTCTTTATATAAATCAACATTACTAATGCGGCTATAAAGCTTCTCAAACCTGCTATTGATATTGGATTCCAATCTACTAATTTAACAAATATACCACCTGTGCTCCACATTGTCGAAGCAATGGCAGCTAGAATAATTCCTTTATATCTATCTTTTTTTATATTCATTTTTTCACATCCTTTAGAAAAATATCCCATTTTATATATTCTACATAACTTTCTTTAATCTTGCTATGCTTTTTTACTATAAATTATTAAAAGGTTAAACTAATTAATTAGCTTAACCTTTGATATTTTCTATTCCAATCTCATCAACAGTTCTCCAGCCTCTACATTTTGACCTTCTTTAACAGCTATTGAACTTACAATTCCAGCAGTGATCGCTGTGATTTGTGTTTCCATCTTCATAGCTTCAATTATTGCAACTAATTGACCCTCTGTAACTTTCTCGCCAGTTTTTACTAAAATCTTTGCTACAACTCCTGGGATACTTGCTCCAATTTCTAATTTGTTTTCAGGATCTGCCATCTGTGTTGTAACTAATCCTTCTTTTACAATATTACTTGCCCTATCAAGTATTTTTATAGCCCTTCTACTATCATTGACTTCAAAATATAAAGTTCTATATCCTTTATCATCTAATCTACCTATTTCAAGGAGTTTGATGACTAAAGTCTTACCTTCCTCTACTTCTATCTCTCCAATTTCGCCTTCCCTTAAACCGTGGAAGAATATATCACTTCCCATTCTACTAAAATCTCCATGCTCTTCAACATACTTTAAATAGTCCTCAAAAACCTTAGGATATAGAGAATAAGATAATAAGTCTTTTCTTTGTGGAACTACATTATACTTTCCACTTAGATACTCCTCGATTTTTTTAAAGTCCTCAGGAGGAAGTAATTCTCCCGGTCTACAAGTAATAGGCTCTTCTCCTTTTAATACTAGTTTTTGAAGCTTTTCAGGGAATCCTCCCATTGGTTGCCCCATCATACCCTGGAAATATGATACCACGGAATCTGGAAATGCCATATCCTTAGCCTTATCATAAATATTTTCTGGAGTTAAATCATTTTGCACCATAAATATGGCCATATCCCCTACAACTTTAGAAGTAGGTGTTACCTTTACAATATCTCCTAGCATTTCATTTACAACTCTATACATTTCCTTCACATCGTCAAATCTATGATCTAGTCCAAAGCTATCTACCTGTGGTTTAAGATTTGAATACTGTCCACCTGGTATCTCATATTTATATATTTCTGCCGTTCCTGATTTTAGTCCAGATTCAAATTTACTATATATTGGTCTAACACTACTCCAATAATCAGATATAATCTGTAAATCATCTAAGTTAAGTCCTGTACTTCTATCTGTATGTTCTAATGCTGCAACTACTGAGTTTAATGCAGGTTGAGATGTTAGCCCCGCCATACTATTAAAGGCAGTATCTACAATATCTACGCCAGCATGAGCTGCCATTAGTACTGTTGCTATTCCATTTCCACTAGTATCATGGGTATGAAGATGAATAGGAATTTTAATTTCAGATTTTAATGCCTTAACTAACTCATAGGCTGCTTGAGGTTTTAATAAGGAGGACATATCTTTAATCCCTAGTATATGTGCTCCTGTTTTTTCAATTTCTTTAGCAGTCTTTATATAATAGTCCAAGTTATATTTAGTTTTACTTTTATCCAATATATCCCCCGTATAACATATACAGGCTTCTGCTACTTTTCCTACCTTCAATACCTCATCTATGGCTACTTCCATACCTTTCAGCCAATTAAGCGAGTCAAATATTCTAAACACATCTATACCTTTCTCTGCCGATTCCCTTACAAACTCTCTAATAACATTATCAGGATAATTTCTATATCCTACTGCATTGGCACCTCTTAAAAGCATTTGAAACAATATATTAGGTATTTTCTTTCTTAAAACCTCCAACCTTTCCCAAGGAGATTCATTTAAAAATCTATAAGCCACATCAAAAGTTGCTCCTCCCCACATTTCTAAAGAAAATAAATCATTTCCTAATACTGAAAGAGCCTTAGAAATCTTATACATATCATCAGTCCTCATTCTAGTAGCCATTAAAGATTGATGAGCATCTCTTAGAGTTGTATCTGTTATCAATAGAGATTTTTTGTCTTTAATCCATTCTACTAAACCTTCAGGACCTTTTTCATCTAATATTTGTTTAGTACCATATTGTCTTTCATGTCTAACAACTTTAGGTATATTTGGGATATCAAAGTCTGGTTTATCACCCTTTGTTTCATTTACTACCTTTTCCCCTATGAAATTTAGAACCTTTAATTCAATATCAGTCTTTGCTCTAATATCAAATAACTCTGGGTTATTGGAAATAAATCCAGTATCACATTTACCTTTTAAAAACTCTTCATGATTCAATACATTTATTAAAAAAGGAATATTTGTTTTTACCCCTCTAACCTTTAATTCCTTCAATGCTCTCTTAACTTTCCTTGTGGCATCTTCAAAAGTTCTAGACCAAGAAGTAACCTTTACTAAAAGACTATCATAATAAGGACTAATATTTGCACCTGTAAAACCACTACCTCCATCAAGTCTAATTCCAAATCCAGAACCAGTTCTATATATATCAATATTTCCTGTATCTGGAGCAAAGTTGTTTAATGGATCTTCTGTAGTAACTCTACACTGTATTCCATAGCCCCTTATTTCTATACTTTCTTGTCCTTTTATTCCTATTTCATCAGAATCTAAAGAATATCCTTCAGCTATTAAAATTTGAGACTGCACTATATCAATTCCAGTAACCATTTCAGATACAGTATGTTCTACTTGTATCCTAGGGTTTACTTCAATGAAATAATGATTTCCATATTTATCTAATAAAAACTCAACTGTTCCAGCATTCCAATAATTAACGGCTTTTGCTATTTTAACTGCATCATCACATATGTTTTTTCTTTGTTCCTCTGTAATAGAGAATGCCGGGGTATATTCAATAACCTTTTGGTGCCTTCTTTGTATAGAACAATCTCTCTCAAATAAATGAACTATATTTCCATATTTATCTCCTAAGATTTGAACCTCTATATGTTTTGGTTTTTCAAGATATTTTTCAATAAATATATCATCAATACCAAAAGCCTTCTTAGCCTCATTTTTTGCACTATGGTATTCCCTTATTAGATCCCTTTCATCTTTTACCACTCTCATGCCTCTACCACCACCGCCAGCAGCAGCTTTAAGTATAACGGGATAACCAGCGAATCTTGCAAACTCTATTACTTCCTCTTCCGAGGTTACTGACTTTTCGATCCCTGGAATAGTTGGTACTCCTATACTAGTGGCTACTCTTTTAGACTTTATCTTATCTCCTAGACTATCCATCATTTCATGAGTTGGCCCTATGAATTCAATGCCCATTTCCTTACACTTTCTTGCAAACTCTGGATTTTCAGATAAAAATCCATATCCTGGATGTATTGCATCTACTCCTTTTTTTAATGCTAATTTAATGATTTCGTCTATATTTAAATATGCTTCTATTGCTCCTTTGTTTCTGCCAATCAAATAAGACTCATCAGCTTTTGTTCTAAATAAGGAGTTCTTATCTTCATTTGAGTAAATAGCCACAGTTCTTATTCCAAGTTCATTACAAGCTCTAAATATTCTTATGGCAATTTCTCCTCTATTGGCAACTAACACCTTTTTAAATTTCTTTTCCATTTATAACACCTCCAGATGCTTAATAATTTCTTCTGTAAATTCTTTAGTTCCTAGATTTCCTCCTAAATCTATTGTCTTACTATTTTTATTTTTAAATGTAGAGGCTAAAGCTTTCTCTATCTTAATTGCAGCTTCAAATTCACCTATATGTTTCAGCATCATTATTCCAGATAATATTGCCGAAGTAGGATTTGCTATATTTTTTCCTGCAATATCTGGCGCTGAACCATGAACTGGTTCAAATACTGCAATATCTTCTCCTATATTAGCTCCTGGTGCTAACCCTAATCCACCTATAAGCCCTGCTGATAAATCAGATAATATGTCACCATATAGGTTAGGTGCCACGATCACATCATAATCCCTTGGCGACTGAACAAGTTTCATACACATAGCATCTATTATTATGTCTTCAAATTCTATATCCTTATACTCCTCTGAAATTTTCCTTCCACATTCTAAAAATAAACCATCAGATAATTTCATAATATTTGCTTTATGTGCTAGTGTGACTTTTCTTCTCCCTTCCTTCTTTGCCAATTCAAAGGCATATCTGCATATTCTTTCACTTGCTTTTCTAGTTATTATCTTGATGCTCTCGGCTGCATCTTCACCTATCATATGCTCTATACCTGCATATAGATCTTCTGTATTTTCTCTTACTATGATGAAATCTACATTTTTATGTAAACCGTCAACACCATGGTAAGATTTTATTGGTCTTATATTTGCAAATAGATTTAATCCCTGTCTTAATCCTACATTTACGCTTCTAAAGCCTTTACCTATTGGGGTAGTTATAGGCCCTTTTAGTGCTACTTTATTTTTCTTTATACTATTTAAAACATAATCTGGAAGAGGTGTCCCATAAGTTTTAATAGTATTTTCTCCAGCCTTAACTATTTCCCAATTTATATTAAGATTTGTGACTTCAATGATTTCTACCACAGAAGATATAACTTCTGGTCCTATGCCATCTCCTAAAATTAAAGATATATTATGTTCCATAATTATTCCCCCTTCATATTTAGAAGACCGCCAGCTTTAAGCATATCTCTTTGCCTTTCAGTTATATCTAAGGTTAATTTATATACCTTATTTTTAGTTCTATTATTTATAATAATCTTGTCTTCATTAATTTGATTAGAAACATTTTCAATAACTAATTCATCTAACATATCTATATCATCAAAATCATCTGTGTTCTCAAATACTAAAGGAATTATTCCATTATTGATTAAATTTTGTTTATGAATTCTTGCAAAGGATTTAGCTATTATAGACTTAATCCCCAAATATAATGGAACTAAAGCTGCATGTTCACGACTTGAACCTTGCCCATAATTAAATCCTGCAACAATGATACCTCCGCCATTTCCCTTAGCCCTCTTAGGAAACTCTAAGTCACATGGTGTTAAACAATAATCAGATAGATAAGGAATATTAGATCTATAAGGCAATAACTTAGCATTTGAAGGCATTATATGGTCAGTAGTTATATCGTCTCCCACTTTAATTAATACCTTTCCCATAATTTCTTCCCCTAATTCCTTAGATTTTGGAAAAGGTCTAATATTTGGTCCACGGATAATATTTATATCTTCCCCAACCTCAGCTGGATTAACAATTAAATTATCATTTATTAAAAACTTTTCTGGCATAAATATATTTATATTTTCCATATAACCTGATGGATTGGTAATATATCCCGTTAAAGCTGACACCGCCGCTACTTCTGGACTTACTAAATATACATTTGCAGAAGGAGTTCCACATCTTCCTTTAAAATTTCTGTTGAAAGTCCTCAAAGATATACCATCAGTAATCGGTGCCTGTCCCATGCCTATGCAGGGACCACATCCAGATTCAAGTATTCTAGCTCCAGCTGATATAAGTTTAGAAAGTCCTCCATTTTCAGCAAGCATATTTAATACTTGCTTTGAACCCGGAGAAATAACTAAAGAAATATCCTCAGATATAGTTTTTCCATCTAAAATTTCTGCAACTTTCATTAAATCCATATAAGATGAATTAGTACAACTGCCTATTGCTACTTGATTAACTTTAATATCTTTCAGATTAGATACTTTAACTACATTATCAGGACTATGGGGACAAGCCACCATTGGCTCTAATTCATCAAGATTTATTATTATTTCTTCATCATAAAAAGCATCATCATCAGCCACTATATTCTTATATTCTTTCTCCCTTCCTTGAAGTTTTAAAAATTCATAAGTAATTTCATCAGAAGGAAATATAGAGGTTGTAGCACCTAGTTCTGCTCCCATATTAGTTATGGTTGCTCTTTCTGGAACAGATAAAGATTTAGCCCCTTCACCTGTATATTCAAATATTTTATTAAGTCCACCTACTACCTTATATCTTTTCAAAACTTCAAGGATAATATCCTTAGCAGATACACCAAGATTTAATTTACCTGTTAGTTCAACTTTTACAATGTAGGGCATAGTTATATAATACTCTCCCCCTGCCATTGCTACAGCTACATCTAACCCTCCTGCCCCTATGGCTAACATTCCCAATCCACCGCAGGTAGGGGTATGACTATCGGAGCCTAAAAGTGTTTCCCCAGGTACTCCAAATCTTTCTAGATGCACTTGATGGCATATTCCATTTCCTGGTTTTGAAAAATATATTCCATATTTTTTTGCAACGGTTTGAATATATAAATGGTCATCTGCATTTTCTGGACCAGTTTGGAGCATATTATGGTCAATATAGGCTACTGACTTTTTTGTCTTAACTTTATCTACTCCAATGGCTTCAAACTGTAGATAAGCCATAGTTCCTGTAGAATCCTGAGTAAGGGTCTGATCTATTTTTAATCCTATTTCACTTCCTCTTATTAATTTTCCAGTTATTAAATGCTCTCTTATTATCTTTTCTGCAACAGTTAATCCCATCTTTTTTTACCTCCAATCAACATCTAAATTGCCTTTGTTTCTTTGTTTCCTAGAATATTTGGAATAAATTTAAATACTAATTCCTTAAGTTCATCATTGCCAATATTTGAAGTTCTTCCATTAGCATATTCCTCATCCATCCATTTTTTAATTGGTAAAATCCTCTGATCGTTCTTGTCAATTTTTTTCATATCATTTAATTTAAAATATCCATTAATCCAAGCAGCAATACCTGCTAATCCTGAATATGAATTTACTGCAACTATCGGTGGTCTACCTAGAATCTTTTCAGTATCAAAGCTATTATATATTTCTTTATTTTTTAACATACCATCTGCATGAATTCCAGCCCTGGTAACATTAAATTCACTGCCTACAAAAGGTGTACGGGCTGGTACAATATAATTCAATTCTCTTTCAAAATAATCAGCTATATCAGAAATTATTTTAAGATCCATATTCTTAGTAGTTCCCTTTATTTGTGCATATTCAAATACCATGGCTTCTAGGGGACAATTTCCAGTTCTTTCACCAATTCCAAATAATGTAGAGTTGACAGAAGAACCTCCAAATAACCAGGATGTAGTGGAATTTACAACTACAGAATTAAAATCATTGTGTCCATGCCATTCAATGGATGTTGAAGGTACATTACAATAATATCTTAAACCATGAATAAGAGCAGGCACAGATCTAGGTAACTCTACTCCAACATGAGGAATACCTACGCCTAAAGTATCACAAGCCCTTATTTTCACAGGTATCTTATACTTATCAGATAATTCCATTAAGTTCTTGGCCAATGGAGCAACAAATCCAAAGAAGTCTGCACGAGTTATGTCTTCAAAATGACACCTAGGAGTAATTCCATTTTCCAAAGCAGCTTCTGCAATAGAAAGATAAGTCTGCATAGCCTCTCTTCTAGTCATATTCAATTTGTGAAATATATGATAATCTGAACAAGACATAAGTATACCAGTTTCTTTAATTCCCATTTCTTTTACTAGTTTAAAATCTTCCCTATTAGCCCTAATCCAAGAAGTAATCTGCGGAAATTCATATCCTCTTTTAATACATTCTTCTACGGCTTTTCTATCTTTATCAGAGTATAAAAAAAACTCAGTTTGTCTTATGATCCCTGAACCATTATCTAACCCATGAAGATAATCGTAGATTCTAACCATTTGCTCAACTGTCATAGATGACATGGATTGCTGTCCATCTCTAAATGTAGTGTCAGTAATCCATATGTCTTCTGGAATATCCATTGGTAATTGAATATTGTTAAATTTTACCTTTGGTATTTCAGTATAAGGAAATGCTTCCTTAAAAAGATTTGGTCTTAAAGTATCGATGCCGCTATAAATCATTTTTCTTCCCCCTCATTTGTATTATACTTCATTTTTTGCAAGTTTTCTTAGCTCGTGTTTCTTTTTTTAAAAAACAATCATTTTGTTTTTCTTACTATTTCATCATCCACTTCTAATGGTTTTTCCCTTTCATATTTATTTCTCCATTACTATGTCTATTTGTTTTCCTGCGTTACGCCAATTTCATGATTTTTCTTTCCAGTTGCTTACTTTAATGTGATAAATAATATTTTAAACAATTCTAGCACAGTTTTAAAATAATAGCAAGCCATTTTTGCAAGTTTTTATATTCTTCCTTGCATTATGTTAAATAATCTACATTTAGAGAAAGTTGTTTCTGCTAATATCAAATATTTGATTGCCTATAATATAAAAGTTATATATACTAAAAATATGATCAATTACACAAGGGGTGGTTAATTATGAGCACTAAATCTAAAGGTATATTAGCAGTTGTTATTTCAGCAACTATTTTTGGAAGTATGCCTTTAATGGCAAAGTTTGTTTATGAATCTGGAGGAAATGCCACAAGTTTAGCATTCTATAGATTTTTGTTGATACTTCCTTTTTTATATTTATTAATTAGAAAAGATAATGAAGAAACTTTAAAAATTGCAAAGGAAGAATTAAAGAAAATAATTCTTGTAGCTACTTTAGGATATGGAGCAACGGCTTTGTTGTTATATTTATCTTATAACTATATTCCTTCTGGAATAGCAACAACAATCCATTTTATATATCCGGCCTTTGTAATACTTGGATGCATATTATTTTTTAAGGAAAATCCAAGTGTTACAAAGTTAATTGCAGTTATACTTTGCTTATTGGGCGTCATAATGTTTTATGATGGTGATGGAGATATTAATTTCACTGGAATGCTCCTTGCTTTTTCATCAAGTATTACCTTTGCTTTTTATACTATATATCTAGATAAAAGTAGCTTAAAAGAAATGAATACAATTAAATTAACATTTTATCTTTGTGTAATTGCAGCAATTATGATGCTAATCTTTAGTATACTAACTAAAACATTTACAATAAATATGAAACCCCTAGGATGGATAATGTCCTTATTGCTATCTTTGTCAGTAGGTCTTGGAGTAACTCTTTTTCAGTTTGGCATTAAGGTAATAGGACCTCAAAGTACATCTATTTTAAGTACCTTTGAACCTATTACAAGTGTAACTATAGGAGTATTATTATTAAACGAGGGTTTTGGAATTAAAACATTCTTTGGAATCTCATTTATATTATTAGCAGTTATAATAATTTCTTTTTTTGAGAAATAAAAAACTTCTAAGGAAACATAAAGAGATAGCTTTTTTTGAAACTCATTTACAGGAAATTCTCAATATTAAAATATTAAAGTAGAACTTCCCTATCTGGAGAACAAAAACAAAAAATAGCCATTATAAGTTATACAATAAAATAACACTCCTTTCTAGTTTAATCTTATTTGATTATTCCTAGAAAGGAGTGTTTATTATTTAAATATCATAATTCTATCGTCTAAAGAATTATATTCTTTTTCTCTTGGTTCAGCAGTTGGTTTTATAAAGGAATATAGGGGCTTTTTTAATCCCTATAATAATACTTAATTGATCTATAATCTTATCTCCCATTTTGCAATCCTAAATCCAAAATATGAAATTGTTTCCATCTCCTACTTATTGCTCCCTTTTCATCAAGGTAAACATGGAGATTGCAAACATTAAAAGTGAAGACAATATCAAAATAAATAAAGCTAATAATAAACCAATCCCTAAGCTCCCATCAAATAACTTTTGTGTCTGCAAATATAAAAATACATTATAACCTACATTATGTGTATCTCTAGGTAATAGTAAATATGTCATTAAGGTTATTAATCCTGTCAAAGGAAGCAAAAAAGAAATCATTTGATTTTTGCTTATATAGGACACAAGTTGAACCAAGGAATATATAAGAAATATATAAGCTACAAATACAGTAAAAGTATACATAGTAATACCTAACATACTCACCACCTTGTCCGATGAAAAAAACATATCCCCCGATGTTTCAAAGAAACCAAATGTCTGTACTGCTTTCTCATTTATAATCCCATATCTGTCCAGTCCTAGCCCAAACTGTATATTTCCTAAAAAGAACAGAACAATAAGACATAATACTACTGCACACAATGACAAAATAAACCTCGAAAAAAATCTAGTCAAATAAATCCTTTTTTTGGAAAAAGGTAAGGTAAATATCAACCTTATAGTTTCGTTCTCAAAATCCAAAGACCAAATATCATAGTTCAGCAATATAAATAAAAATATAAAAACTAAACTAAATGGGCTCTCTCCATTAATAGCCTGATTGATTATATAAAATCCATCGGGTCTATTGGGATTAATCTCTGGCAATTGTTCATCTTTACCATATTCTTTCATCAAAAGCATTCTTTTATTCCAATCTCTTTCATTTGTCCTATATAAATTACTTCCTCTTACATCTATTTTCTGTTCAAATACCCTTACCAAATTATTATCTAGCTTCTGATTAACTTCTTGTATCTTTAATTCATTCTTGTGGCTATTTTCCCATAATATCTTCAAGAAGTTCAAATTGTTTAAATTAACACTCCACACGTCTGCCATAAATTCTAACGATGATATTGATTCATGTTCTGGAGATTCATTATATAGAGTTTCTAATTGATTACTATATCTTTCATACCATACTGTAGCATTATTTATTTCAGATTGTAGTTCCTCCATTTTAACACTAGGATATTCTTTATAAAGCTTTACATAGTAAAATTGAAATATTAACAACACAGATAATATAGCTAATAGCATTAAAAAGACATTCTTTTTTGAGAAAAAAAGTTTTATTTCATTATAAACTAAAGCTTTCATCACACATTACCCCTTATAATATAGGTTATAAAAACTTTCTAAATCTGTAACCTCTTTATTAAAATCCTCTATTCTTATACTATTTTGCTGAAGCATTTCAATATAATTATTTAATGCTTCCTTATCATCACAATGAAAAGAAATCCAATTACTATCATTATCCTCTAGTGAAGTCATGCTCAACCCATTAATTTCATTCCCTATTTTCATGCTTTTCTCAACATCTGAAACTTGAATCTTATATACATTTCCATCCTTTAGCTTATCAGGTAATGAACCATCATAAAGCTTATCCCCATGATTAATAAGAACAACTCTGTCAACAATTTTCTCTACTTCTCCCAATTGATGAGAAGAGAAAAGAATAGATGAACCCTGTTCTCTAATTTCCTTTATTTGCTCCCTCAAATTAACTATAGCCTGAGGATCTAATCCATTAGTAGGCTCATCAAGTATAATTAATTTCGGATTATGTAAAAGAGATAAAGATAGCATTAATCTCATCTTCATTCCCATGGAATATTTCCCAGCAACCTTTGTTATGCTATTTTCAAGTCCACTGAAATCAATCATTTCTTTTACTCTATCCTGTCCCACTCCACGCCATCTTGCCATCATTTTTAAATGATCTAATCCTGATAAATTAGGATATAAAGTAGGATGCTCTATGCTCAATCCAACTAGAGATAATGCCTCCTTTCGATTCTTTTTAATAGAGTATTTCCCAATATAAATCTCTCCAGCTGTCATCTGATAAAGCCCAGCTACACATTTTAAAGTAGTAGATTTTCCGCTACCATTAGGTCCTAAGAACCCGACTATTTCTTGCTCACCCACTTGAAAACTAAGGTCTCTTATTATTGTTTCCCGGCCAAAGGATTTCTTCAAATTATTAATCCGCAATATGCTTTCCATGATTTCCCTCCTAAACATTAAAATCCTGTTTATTTATAATAATATATATAATCGTCGTACTGGCTATCAAGGCTACTACTAACACAACTACAGCTCTAACCCATGTAAATGCCATACCACCCAATGTTATATTCCAAGCAGAACCTATTGATAAAGGATTGAACAACATATCAGATCCATATAGCTGGAATACAATATATATTACTGCAACTAGGCTAGTGACTAATATAGAAGTATTTTTGTTTGAAATACATAGTCCAATCCCTACCCCTAATAGAGTCAGGAATAAAAGCTTTAATATAGCAGGTATCATAGACAATCCCATTACCTTCCACAATGGATAAAGTTCTAGCTGATTTGAAGGCATTGCCCCATGATTCATATTCATTGAAGAAGTAGCAAATCTTCCTATTCCTAATGTTCCCCATATATCAACATGTTCATATCCATTAAATGAAGTAAATCCTTTAGGGTCTACTAGTATAAGATTTCTCAATCCTCCAAACCCATGTCTTATACCCATAAATAATATTGGTATAAGGAAGGATATAATCAATATGATAAATACAGAAAGTAATATGGCAGTATAATAATGTCCGAATATATACCCCCTATTCTTAGGCAATACCTTTACTAACTGCATACTTCTACTTTTTCTATCCTCTACTACCATTGCACAGGTATATACAAGAAATATGGTGCATAATACAGGAACTGAGAATCCTTCAAATCCTACCTTCCTCACATAAAATGTCCATGGAGATGCTATATCTAGCTCTAGTCTTTTTTCTTTAGTTTTATATAAGTCTAATAGCCTTGTGATTATACTTTTAAGCCCATCATAAATAGCGTGCCTATCCTCTTTTATATTAAAAGTATAGAAAGCATTATTTATTATTTTATTAAAATCAACTGGAAGTTCTTCTTTCAATCCTAACATTGTTATTTCTTCCTTAAAGATATCCTCTGATAAGGGCCTATTTTCCTCAAAATCTGCATTTACATCCATTACAGTCCTAATTTCCATAATCTCCATAGCCAAGAGTTCATCCGAGTATTCTTCAGGATTTAGATTTTTATATATTTCTATCATTCTTTCTTTGTTTTTAATAAGCCACTCTCTAAGTTTGGTATAATTATCATGTAGACTCAAAATCTCAGGATCTTTATACCTAGCCTTAACACTGTCTTTATTCCTTGCATTTGCCTCTTTCGCCTGTATCAACTCTAGCTCCAAATTGTCAACTATTTTTGACTTAGAAGAATATGCTTCTCTTTCAAGATTTATTACGGTGTATAAATTCAATATTATGATAATGACTAATACTGTCAAGGTAATCCTATTTCTAAATATTGATTTTAGTTGGTATCTCATACTCATTCTCCTTATATAGTACATACTGCTAGTCATTTTAATTTATACTAAATTACAACTTAGTCTGTATTTATATCTGCAGGATTAATCCCTGTTTGAATCATCTTAGGTCCTGTTGGAGTATAGCAGATTTCATAATTATAACAACTATCATCAGCTATGCATCTAGCAATACAATTTGTACCTACTTCATGATCTTCTTTATCCAAAATTAAACTTCCTACCATTGGTTGTACTAAGTATTTCATTATTTTTCCCCCCTCAATTATATTGAATTTTAGAAATTATACTCATTAAAATTATCTTGATTATGGCTAGCAGTATGATAGCTATCCCTTTATTGGTTCATCAATTTATAACTCTTTATGATAGAACTCTTGATTTCGCTTATTTGCTCATCACAATTTCTAACCTTGTCTCGGCTCCTTCTTAGTGGACATCCTCCGCCCATACATACTGGTAAAATTATACATTGGGAACATTTTTCATCCAATGTAGGATCGAACAGCATATAATCAAAATATCTTTTTGGAAGATTTGATATAGGGTTTCCCCCTACCTGTCCTACACATACACTTTCTTCACCCATTTCCTCCCAGCATTTATATATATTTCCTTCTGGATCTATTACTCCCGAATTAATCCTGTCACATACACAATTAGATGTTATATATCTAGGGTAAAATGTATTATAGTCTATTCTATATCCTTTATCTATACATTCTTCTATAAATCTGTCCCTAAGTTCATTGTATTCCCCAGTTGTCAAAGTATATTCATTATCTATATCTTTATGATCATATACTCCTGCAATATATGGAGCAACAAATCTAGAGATAGGACTATTGGTTATAAAATTCAATAATTCAGAGGCGTCTTCTTTATTGTTTTTATCTACATTTATTCTAATACTAATGTTTGGTAGCTTTTCTCTCTCTTCTTCATACAACATACTAATATCCATCAAATTTTTCATGATTTTATCAAATGTTTTCCCTTTGTTTTTCAAATACCTTCTTTGATCATGAGTTTTTGCAACTCCATCCAAGGTTATTTGTATTGTTCTAACATTATACTTGGCAAGCATCAACAAGGTATCTGGATCTAACAAATAACCATTAGTAATTATTCCTGCAAAATAATCAACTTTATAATCATTACAAAGTTTGATTATCTTTTCACTCATGCTTTCAATTCGCTTTCTCTCTAATAAAGGTTCTCCTCCATACCAGGTAACACCAAGAGTTGCTATGCTCTTTAAATTAGATTCTATCATTTGAATAATTTTATTTTCTACATCATCTGTCATTTGCTTATCCTTTAAAACATCTCTTTCATAGCAATAAGGGCATCTAAAATTACAATCAGCTGTAGGTGCAATAGTCAACTTTAATGTATTAGTTGAAAACCTGCTGGCATACATATTGTGTCTAATCATTGCAAGTTCATCAAAATTATCTTCTACTAAGAATCCTCCATATAATAAATCTTGATATAATTTATTTGTAGAATTACTATCTGGGTCTTTAAAAATTGATTGAATGACCTTATAATCCTCCTGCGAAATTTCAGCCAATGCATTCGTTCTGGCATTATAAGCTAATATATTTTTCCCCATATGAAAAAAAATATTGTATCTTGATTCCTTCATGCTTATCCCCCCTAATTAGTATGAAAAATCAATTGTTTGTTTTCTTACTCTAGTGCATCTATATTATTTAATAAAATATCGTTTATTTCTGCATTTCCCTCCATTTGTACTAAATATGCCTGTCTTCCTTCATTAACTTTAAAATCAATTTCTTTATTTTCATCTAATTCTAATACATAAAAACCCGACTATTTCCTGCTCTCCCACTTGAAAACTAAGGTCTTTTATTATTGTTTCCCGCCCAAAGGATTTTTTCAAATTATTAATCCGCAATATGCTCTCCATGATTTCCCTCCTAAACATTAAAATCCTGTTTACTTATAATAGTATATATAATCGTCGTACTGACTATCAAGGCTACTACTAACACAACTACAGCTCTAACCCATGTAAATGCCATACCACCCAATGTTATATTCCAAGCAGAACCTATTGATAAAGGATTGAACAACATATCAGATCCATATAGCTGGAATACAATATATATTACTGCAACTAGGCTAGTGACTAATATAGAAGTATTTTTGTTTGAAATACATAGTCCAATCCCTACCCCTAATAGAGTCAGGAATAAAAGCTTTAATATAGCAGGTATCATAGACAATCCCATTACCTTCCACAATGGATAAAGTTCTAGCTGATTTGAAGGCATTGCCCCATGATTCATATTCATTGAAGAAGTAGCAAATCTTCCTATTCCTAATGTTCCCCATATATCAACATGTTCATATCCATTAAATGAAGTAAATCCTTTAGGGTCTACTAGTATAAGATTTCTCAATCCTCCAAACCCATGTCTTATACCCATAAATAATATTGGTATAAGGAAGGATATAATCAATATGATAAATACAGAAAGTAGTATGGCAGTATAATAATGTCCGAATATATACCCCCTATTCTTAGGCAATACCTTTACTAACTGCATACTTCTACTTTTTCTGTCCTCTACTACCATTGAACAGGTATATACAAGAAATATGGTGCATAATACAGGAACTGAGAATCCTTCAAATCCTACCTTCCTCACATAAAATGTCCATGGAGATGCTATATCTAACTCTAGTCTTTTTTCTTTAGTTTTATATAAGTCCAATAGCCTTGTGACGAAAAATTTAACCCCATTATAAACAGAATGTCTGTCTTCTTTTACATCAAAGGCATAGAGCATTAACTTATTTGAATCAAAGGGAAGCTCTTCCTTCAATTCTAAATACTTTATGTCCTCCTTGAATATCTCCTCTGACAATGGTCTACCTTCCTCTAAATCTGCATTTACATCCATTACACTCATCGTTTCCATAATCTCCATAGTTAAGAGTTCATCTGAGTATTCCTCCGGATCTAAATTTTCATATATTTCAATCTTTCTTTCTGCATTGCTGATAGCCCAATCCCTAAACTTCTCGTAATTTTCAGAATACCCTAATATCTCAGGATCCTTATACCTAGCTTTAACACTGGATTTCGTTCTTTCTTGAGCATCTTTCATACGTATTATATTCAACGCCAAATTATTAACTATTTTTGAATTAGAAGAATATGCTTCTTTTTCAAGATTTATTACGGTGTATAAATTCAATATTATGATAATGACTAATACTGTCAAGGTAATCCTATTTCTAAATATTGATTTTAGTTGGTATCTCATACTCATTCTCCTTATATAGTACATACTGCTAGTCATTTTAATTTATACTAAATTACAACTTAGTCTGTATTTATATCTGCAGGATTAATCCCTGTTTGAATCATCTTAGGTCCTGTTGGAGTATAGCAGATTTCATAATTATAACAACTATCATCAGCTATGCATCTAGCAATACAATTTGTACCTACTTCATGATCTTCTTTATCCAAAATTAAACTTCCTACCATTGGTTGTACTAAGTATTTCATTATTTTTCCCCCCTCAATTATATTGAATTTTAGAAATTATACTCATTAAAATTATCTTGATTATGGCTAGCAGTATGATAGCTATCCCTTTATTGGTTCATCAATTTATAACTCTTTATGATAGAACTCTTGATCTCGCTTATTTGCTAATCACAATTTCTAACCTTGTCTCGACTCCTTCATACTATCCCCCGGTTAATATGGAAAATCAACTGTTTGTTTTCCTATACACTACCATCCAATCTGAAACATTTCAATTCATTCGACAAAACTAGCTATAATGTTATATTTTCCAACTATGTATTGACTATAAAATAAAATTTTTTATGACAAATTCTAGATATTAAGATTCTATTTCTCTATAAGAGCAACTATATCGGAATATTTTTTGAAACCTATTTGCGGGAAGCACTTAATATCAAGATATTGAAAGTAGAGCTTTCCTATTCGTTATAAAAAAACACCCCATTCTGACGCTAATCCTATTGTCGTCAGAAGGGGGTATTTTGAACTATTTAAATATCTTAACTCTCTCTTCTAGTGGTTTGAACTCTTTTTCTCCCGGTACATCTGTTGGTTTACCAAATGGCATTTGAGCTATTAGCTTCCAGTTATTAGGTACATTCCATTCTTTTTTTACATCTTCTTCAATAAGTTCATTATAATGCTGAACTGATGCGCCATATCCTTCTGATTCTAATGCTGTCCATATTACAAATTGATGCATTCCATTTGTTTGTTGTGACCATATTGGAAAATTGTCCTTATACGTTGGAAATTCTTTTTGTAAATATTCTACTATACTATTGTCTTCGAAGAATAATATTGTACCATATCCAGCATCAAAGGAGTTGATTTTTTCATCTGTAGATGAAAATTTTTCAGCAGGTACAATTTTTCTAAGGGCTTCCTTAGTAATATGCCATAATTTTGTATGATGCTCACCCAATAATAAAATTACTCTTGTAGTTTGTGAATTAAATGCTGATGGTGTATGTTTCACTGCATGTTCTATTATTTCTTGAATTCTTTCATCAGATAATACTACATCTTTGCTAATTCCATAATGTGATCTTCTTTGCTCTACCGCTTCATAAAAATTCTTTGTCATTTTATATTCCTCCAGCTAATTTTATTTTTTTGATTTATTTTTTCATCTCTATCATTATAATATGGGATTTTTCCCTTGATTTTATTATTATATCTTCTTCTACTATCTCTAATGCATCCCTATTATTTAGTAAAATATCGTTTATTTCTGCACTTCCTTCTATTTGTACTAAATATGCCTGTCTTCCTTCATTAACTTTAAAATCAATTTCTTTATCTTCATCTAATTCTAATACATATATATTTGCATCTTGATATATCTTAATTGGTGCATCGCCATCAATACTTGATACTATTTGAAGCCATTTATTTTTTCTATCTTCCCATTCAAATCTATAGTCACCATAATTTGGTTTAAGTCCCTTTTCATTTGGAAGTATCCATATTTGTAAAAACCTTGATGTTGTTTCTCCTAAATTATGTTCACTATGATATATCCCTGTTCCCGCACTCATATATTGTACATGACCTCTGCTGATAGTGTTTTTATTTCCCATACTATCTCCATGTGTTAGTTCTCCATCTGCTATATAAGATATTATCTCCATATCTTTATGAGGATGGGTCTCAAATCCTGTATTAGCTTTTACCAGGTCATCATTTATTACTCTTAATACTCCAAAATTCATATTATCCTTATTGTAATATGTTGAAAATGAGAAATGGAATATACTTTGTAGCCATCCTAGGTCAGAACGACCCATGTTTTTACTATCTAATTTTCTTAACACATCGTCCACCTCTTTCAATTTAATTACCTTTTTATACTTGTTTTTTATTTATTATTAACTTACTTTTATTTACTTAGTGTAGTTTTATTATTGCATATATAATTTAATATGTCAAGTATAATTTTAAAAAATTTTTAAATAAAAAAATCCCCTAATTAAATGAGGCCACTGAAAAACATTAGTTGCTTTTCTCGATTTTTAATCTAGATAATGAAATTAAAACGAACTAGGGATATTTTTTATCACTAGTTCGTTTTTCTTTAATAAAAGCTTATGATATTAAATTTAACTTACTTTATTAATGCAATTATTCTTTTTAAATTTACTGCAAATATTGTGAGTGCTCCTTGCAATTCCATGCCAATTAGACATGAAGATGATGCTATATCATATCCATGTCTATGCTTTAATTCGCTATTTTTAGCCTCTATTTTATACCGTTCTTTTACTCTCTCTTTAAAATACTCTGTTTCTTGAAAATTCATTTGCTCTTGATGAGTTACAGATTTTATAGATACAGAATATGATTTTGTTTTTGCACCTTCTTTATAGCATCCATCTTTATGCGAACAACATTTACACTTTTCTATGTCAAAATAATATGTATTGACTTGATTTCTTGCTCCCCCTTTTTTACCTTGGCGTGCTTTCCTTATTGCCATATGCCCTGCTTTACAGACATACATTCCAGCATCTTTATTATATTCAAACTTGTCCTCATTTTTTCTATTGCCGTGGGCTACTGTAGGATTTAGCTTTGAAATTAATCTAAATTTTTCTTCCTTGGCATACTTTATATTATCTTTTTCTGAGTATGCGGTATCTCCTATTACTTCATTTACTTCAATACCATTTTTACGTGATTTTTCTACTAAATCTTTTAATTGTTTACCATCATGCTTTTCTCCAGATGTTATGGTGGCTGCAGTTATTATTCTTTCTCCTGTCAATGCTAAATGAGTTTTATATCCAAAAAAAGAAGTGTCTGCAGTTTTATGACCTACTTTTGCATCCTTGTCATTAGCATATTCTAGCATTTCTAAATCATCTTCAATTAATTCTTTTAATAAATTCATTTTCTCTTTTACTTTAGGGTATTGCGATATTATTTCATTGTTTTCAACAACAGATATTAGTTTTTTACAATATTGTATTTCATCTTCTAGAATACCGCTATTTACTTTTGGAGGAAATTCTTTTTTTATTGAGTCATCTATTTCATAGACTGATTTTCTTAATTTCTTAGAGTATTCAAGAAGGATTTCTCTTTGCGATTTTTGGTTATATCTTGCTTTAGTATGAGTGGAGTCCACAATGATTGAATTGCTTTTTATTATACCTTCTTCTAATGCTATTTCTACAGTTTTTCCAATGAGTAAATCGAGTAAATTAATATCTTTTAATCTTTGTTTTCTAAACTTTGTTAAAGAACTTGGATTAATAACGTCTTCTTCTGGTGCCATATTAAGGAAATACTTAAATGACATATCATATCTTGAACGTTCTACGACATCTATATCTGATAAATCATAAATTACTTTTAGAAGAAGGTATTTGAACATTCTTAAAGGATCAATTGCACCTCTTCCATTATCAGGAGAATATTTTGTGATTAATTCATCATAAACAAATGAAAAATCAATCATTTCATTTATCTTTCTAAGGATATTATCTTTTGGAATAATCAAATTGTATATTTCACTATATGTACTTAAAATCATTTCCATTTGTTTTTTTAGCATTAGAATCACCTTCATCAATTAGAATGTATTTATATATATATTCTACAACAAAAAAAGCATAACTCCTACAACTATTATTGTATTTGTTATGCCTTTAATTCTATTTTACTAGTACTTTTTCAGTGGCCTCAATTAAATTAGAGGATTTTTAAACTTATTTAACTATTAGCTCCACTTTTCAGCCCAATTTTGTATTTCATCCATAACAGTTTCCAGGGCTTTTCCCTTTTCCGTAAGTTCATATTCGATTCTTACGGGAGTTTCTGGATAAACTTTTCGTATTACTATTCCTTCTTGCTCTAGTTCTTTAAATCTTTCTGTAAGCATTCTTGCACTCATATTTGGTATGGATGCCGATATATCTGTAAAACGTTTTTGTCCATTTAACAATGTTCTTATAATTAATCCAGTCCATCTTTTTCCTAATAGTTCAAAAGCATCTTCAAACTTTGGACATAAATGATATTTTGTCATTTAACTCACCACCTACTTATATTGTACCATTTTTAGTTGAAAATAGTAAGTAAATTATTATATAATACTGCTCAAATATATAATATAATTTTTCAATCAATTTTATTGTCAAATTGTAGTAATAAGTCCCTGTCTATCTATAAAATTTTTCAATTTGACTAATTTCTTAGCAAAACATATAATGAAGCTTGGTCTAGTTGCCTGATAAAGTAAATAGGAGTGATTAAATGACTAAAGCTAAAAAAGTAATCATATTATCCCACTGTATATTAAATGAATATTCTAAAGTGAAAAAATGGGATAAAGATGAAAAAATAACAGAATTAAATACAATGGATTTTTTAAAATTCCTTTTAGATAGTGAGATTGGCATTATTCAGCTTCCTTGTCCTGAGTTAAAGGGATATGGATTAAAAAGATGGGGGCAGGTAAAGGAGCAATACGATCATCCCCATTATAGAAAAATTTGCAGAGAATTATTTGAGCCAATTTTAGATCAAATATTAGAGTATCAATCTAATGGCTTTGAAATAATCTCTCTCATGGGCATATATGGAAGTCCTACTTGTGGAATCTATAGAACTTGTTCAGGCAACTGGGGTGGAGAAATAGGATCTAATCCTGATATTCAAGGTACTATCGCTACTGTTTCAGGTATAGATGATAGTGGAATATTTATGGAAGAGATAAATCAAATTTTTAAAGACAATGATCTAGACATACCTATGATAGATTTTCATAAAGAAAACTTAGCGTCAATAATAGATCAAATTAAAAAATCATTATAAAAAGCGGCTTAAATTAAACATACCCTTGTCTACTTGACAGGGGTATGTTTAAATAAGTCGCTTTTATTAGTTTTTCCTTGCTTCTTCTAAAGCTCTAGTTCCTCTTTCTTGAGCATCTTTTAAAGCATCAGGTACAGATTTTTCTCCAGCAAATACTAGGTCTAACTCTTCTCCCAATACATCTAATGCATTTATTCCACCTATATTTCTTGTTCCTTGGAATCCAATATCAAAGCTTTCTAATCCTACTGCTTTAATTGGAGCTGATTCTAAGTATGCTTTATATTCGGGAATCTCTCTAGCAGAATATCTAGCTGGTAAATATCCTGTTTCTTGTGCTAAATAAGCTGTGTTTTCTGGTGTTGATAAAAACTTACTAAATAACCAAGCACCTAATTTCTCCTCTGGCGTCCCAGTATTGTATACTGCTACATTTGTACCATAGTATAATTGGTCATTTGTCTTATGTCCTGGAAGAGGTGCTGCAAATATATTTATTCCTTCTAAGGTACTTTTCTCTATGGTTGATATAGCTGATGTAGATGCTACACACATTGCCGCCCTTCCTTGTGATACTGGAACGTTAGCATATTTATCTTCTCCTGCTGTACGTGCTACCTTTGATTGAATTAATCCATTTAAGAACTCTATAGCTTCTTCTGTCTCTGGAGTATCAAAATATAATTCATTTGTTTCTTCACTCATAGTCATACCACCTGCTTGTTTTAACCATGGAGCTATATCTGTGGAAATATTATTTGCAAATACTAAACCATATATATCTGGCTCTCCATCTCCATCAGTATCTTTTGTCAATTTCTCTGCTGCAACTTTCCATTCTTCCCATGTCTTTGGTACTTCTACTCCTGCTTCTTCAAACATATCTACATTATAGTATAAAACCATTTGACTCTTATTAAATGGCATAGCATACTGATTGCCATTCCATATTCCATCATCTAAAAATAATGCTGGATAATCAGCTAATTCTTCTTTACTTAATCCAACTTTCTCATTTTCCATATAAGGGTTTAGATTTTCAACTAATCCTTTTTCAACATACCAAGATAATCTATTGGAATATATTTGAGTCATAGTAGGCAATTGATTTGCTTTAGCAGCAGCCATTAGTTTCTCAAATAATTCTCTATAATTTCCTTGAAATTGAAGATTTATCTTTATATTTGGATTTTCATCCATAAATTTATCTGCTAAATTAACTAAAGCCTCTTCGTTTGAGCCACTCATTGCATGCCAAAATACTACTTCTGTTGATTCAGTAATCTCTGTTAAAATTTCATCTTCTTTAACTTCACCTACCTCATCAACTATTTCATTATTGTCTACAGGTTTTGATTTACACCCAACTAATGATATAGATAAAACCAATACTAAAAATAATGCTAATAATTGTTTCTTCATTTAAAATCCTCCTATTTTTAATTTTATTTAATCACTTGTACAGTGTTTAAGCTAACCTTTTATTCCCGCCTTGGATACTCCCGATATAATATGTTTTTGAAGTATAGTATAAAATATAATCACAGGCAATACTATAATATTTGTTGCAGCCATTAAAACATTGTAATCTGTTCCAAATTCATTGGTAAATGCAGATAAAGCTAAAGGTAATGTCCTCATTTCCTTAGAATTAGTTACTATAAGAGGCCAGAAAAATGAGTTCCAACTACTTATTACTTTCAATATAATCAAGGTAACTATTGTAGGTTTGGCTAAAGGTACCATTATGGTCCATAGAAATTTAAAATCACTGCACCCATCAATTTTTGCAGCATTATATAATTCATCTGGTATACTCATAAAATGCTGTTTAAGAAGATATATAGAATATATACTGGCACACCAAGGAATTATCAACGCCTTATATGTATCTATCCACCCTAATTTACTCAATGTTACAAAATTAGGTATAGTAAGTACTTCTCCTGGTACCATCATAGTTGCTATGAGAATAGTAAATATAATATCTCTTCCCTTAAAATTCACCCTAGAAAAAGCAAATGCTGCCAATATAGTAGTGATTATTTCTCCTAATGTAACAGAAACTGTAACTATTATGCTATTTTTAAAATATGTTTTAAAAGGAGCTGCTTCCAAGGCTATCTTGTAATTCTCCCACATTAATTTAGAAGGGATAAACTTTGGTGGCATTATAAGCACCTCATTAGAGGGCTTTAAAGATGTGGATATCATCCATATAAAAGGTACTAGTATAAAAAGTGCACCTACTGTAAGTATCATATATATTAAAGTTTTCTGTAATGTTCTTTTCATTAATATCATCCTTATTAGTAATTAGACTTGGTTTTTCCAATTTTCAGCTGAATTAAAGTAAATATAAGTATTATGATAAATAATACAAATGCAGCTGCTGAAGAAATGGAAAACTGCCAATGTCTATAGAATTTATTAAATATATAATAAACAATGGTTAATCCACTTTTCAATGGTCCTGTACTTGTATTGTATAATACAAAAACTTCATCAAATATTTTAAAAGCACCTATTACAGAAGTAATAGATACAAAAAATAAGGTAGGACTTAGTAATGGCAAAGTAATGTTAGTAAATATATTCCATTTATTTGCACCGTCTATTTTGGCAGATAAGTGGTATTTTTTATCAATATTTTGTAATCCTGCTAAGAAGATGATTATCTTATATCCCATTCCCTTCCATACGTTAAAGAGAACTAGTATTGGGATTGTTAGATTAGGATCTGTTAGCCACTTTATCTTTTTCCCACCTAAAGACATAACTAAATAATTAGCCAGTCCATAATCACCATTGAAAATCCATCTCCATATAATAGCTAAAGCTGCTGTTGAAGTAACAAAAGGTAGAAAATATATAGACCTAAAAAAACTATTCAGTTTAATATTGGAATTTAATAACAGTGCAAAACCTAAAGATACTATTATTGATAAAGGTACAGCTCCCAATACAAAATAGAATGTATTTTTTAGAGCCAAATAAAAATCCGGATCACTTAATACATACTGAAAATTATCAAAACCTCTTTTATATACTTCACCACTTAAATAATCAAAATCAGTATAAAAAGACATGGTAAAGGATTTAATTATGGGATAAATCTTAAATGCGACCAATATCAATGTTGCAGGAAGAATATATAATAATCCCTTAAAGGTGTTTGATTTTCTTAATTTGTCTATTACTCTCAACAAACATCCCCCCTGTGAAATATATGGATGTTTTTAACATCTAAATATAGCCTGTCCCCTAAATCTATGTTAAAGTCCCATGAAACAACTAAGGTAATCTTTATCCCTTCATCTATATTGGCAATAATATAGATTTCCTTCCCCATAATCTGTATACCTGTTACTTCTACAGAAAATAAGGCTTCATCCTTATTAGTTATAATAAGATCTTCTGGTCTAATTCCTAAAGTTATTTCACGTTCCCTTATTTCTCTGTCTTTTAAATGTCTAGATAGATTTAATATAATATTACTATTATGTAATTTAATATCCTCTTTATTATCCATTATCTCAGCTTCTATGAAATTAATAGGTGGATTTCCTAAAAATCTAGCTACAAATTTATTGGAGGGATTAGAGTACATCTCTTTTGGTGTAGTATATTGTTGATATAATCCATCTTTCATCAATAAAATTTTATCTGAAATACTCATTGCTTCCTCTTGATCGTGAGTAACAAAAATAGTAGTAATCTTTACTTCCTGCTGAATTCGTCTGATTTCTTCTCTCATTTCAATCCGAAGTCTTGCATCTAAATTAGATAAAGGTTCATCTAATAACAAGATTTCAGGTTTTTTTACTAGGGCTCTAGCAATTGCAACTCTTTGCTGCTGGCCACCTGAAAGTTCAGAAGGCTTTCTATGTAACAAATCTTCTATTTTTGTAAGTTCAGCCATTTGGGTAGCTAATCTATTAGCTTCTTTTCTGTTCATTTTTTTCATCTTCAAGGGAAACATAATATTTTTTAACACAGACATATGAGGATATAGTGCATAGTTTTGAAATACCATACCTATCCCTCTATCTTCTGGCTCTATATTTGTAACTTTTTTATCTCCAAAATATATATCTCCATTATCAGGTTTTAAAAGTCCTGCAATTAAAGATAATGTAGTACTTTTTCCACATCCGCTGGGGCCTAATATGGATATTAAATCGCCATCATCTATTTCTAAATTCAAATTATTTACTGCCTTAACTGATCCAAATGCTTTACATATATTTTCTAATGTAATTTTCATATAACCCCTCAAATTTCTATATTTAAATCCTAGCGTTTGCTTCTCATAGACTATGGTTAATCTACCAGATTATAGGATAACACTTTTGGATACATAAGTTAAATTTAATATTTCTATATTTACATGGTTTACTATAGATTAATCTAATTATCTGAGTACTTAAAAATCAAAATAATATAAAACCATTTATTAATCATTGATAATTTATGATATAGGATATAATATATAGAGAGTAAGTATATTTAAAGTAGGTGAATAAATGGAAAAACAGTATGTAACTGTTATTGGTGGTGCTAATATTGATATTACAGGTACGCCTCATTACGACTTAAATATCAATGATTCTAATCCAGGTCAAACTATTTTATCTTTAGGTGGTGTAGGTAGAAATATTGCCGAAAATCTTAGTAGATTGAATGTAAATGTAAAGTTTATTACTGTATTGGGTGATGATGGCTATTCTAGAGAAATAACTAATAATTGTGAAGAACTTAATATTAGCTTAGAACATTCTCTTATTATGACTAATGAGCGAACATCTACCTATCTTTGTATCAATGATGAATCTGGAGAAATGAAAGTAGCTATTTCCGATATGGAAATCTATAAATATATCACTCCTGGCTATCTTAAAGAAAAGCTTGGAGTAATTAATAATGGTAAAGTATGTGTAGTAGATACTAATATACCTGAAGATTCTCTTAAGTACTTAATGGATAATTGCAATGTTCCTATATTTCTTGATACAGTCTCTACTAAGAAGACTGAAAAGATTAAGGACTCAATTCACAACATTTATACCTTAAAGCCGAATATTATTGAAGCTGAAATCCTTTCCAATATGAAAATTAATACTATAGAAGATTTAGAAAAGGCAACTGATATTATTCTTGAAAAAGGTGTAGAAAGGCTGTTTGTTTCTTTAGGGGCTAAAGGAGTATATTTCACCGATGGAAATCATAGAGGAAATATCTTACCTATAGAAACTAAAGTTATAAATACCACTGGTGCAGGAGATAGTTATATAGCCGCTGTAATTTGGGCATATCTAAAAGGCTTTGATTTAGAAAAGTCAGCTAAAGCTGGTTTATCAGCTTCTTATATTTGTATCAATTCTAGTTCAACGGTGGCTAAAAATATATCCGAAGAACAAATTATAAATTTAATGGAAAACAATTGGAGGTAATCATATGAATTTAAAAGATGTTTTAGTAATAAATCCTGAAGTACAAAAGGCAATTGAAGAAAATAGACCTGTAGTAGCATTGGAATCCACAATTATATCCCACGGTATGCCTTATCCTCAAAATATGGAAACTGCTTTAAATGTTGAAAAAATAGTTAGAGATAATGGTGCTATTCCTGCAACTATTGCTATTATTGGTGGAAAGCTTACCGTAGGAATTACGCCTGAGGAAATAGATTATCTTGGTAAAAAAGGACTTAATGTAACTAAAGCAAGCAGAAGAGATATACCTATTCTTGTCTCAAAAGAAGAAGATGGTGCTACAACTGTAGCTGCTACTATGATAATAGCTTCCCTTGCTGGAATAAAAGTATTTGGTACTGGTGGTATAGGTGGAGTTCATAGAGGTGCAGAGACAACAATGGACATTTCCGCTGACTTAGAAGAATTATCTAATACTAATGTAGCTGTTGTATGTGCTGGTGCAAAATCTATTTTAGATCTTGGATTAACTCTTGAGTATTTAGAGACTAAAGGTGTTCCTGTTATTGGCTATCAAACTGAAGAACTTCCTGCTTTCTATACTAGGGAAAGTGGATTTAAAGTAAATTATAGAATGGACAATCCTTTAGAAATAGCTAAGGCTTTAAAGGCAAAAGAAGATTTAAACATGAAGGGTTCCATGGTTATTGCAAACCCTATTCCTGTAGAATATGCAATGGATAGTGATTATATATCAAAGGCTATAGAAGATGCCGTTGTAGAGGCTGATAAATTAGGTATTAAAGGGAAAGAATCTACTCCTTATTTACTTGATAAAATTCAAAAGATTACAGAAGGAAAAAGCCTTGAAGCAAATATCCAACTAGTATATAATAATGTAAAATTAGCAGCACAAATTGCATCTGAGTTATGTAATATAAAATAAATAAGAGCCTTAAGGCTCTTATTTATTTTATATTAACTTGTTTTTTTAAATTCTATTGTCCAATGAATTCCAGTACCTATACTATAGGCCTTGGCAAAGTTTCCTTGATTTATGGCTACTGCCATTCTAAGCAATGAGTTTACATATATTATCTGTTCACTTACATATACATCTGCGAAAGACTTTCCAAAGGTTATTCTATTATTATAAACTAAAGTAGAGCCATTCTTTATAACTACTTCTACTCTATCTCCATATTCAAGTCCTATGGATAAAAAGTCTTCTCTAGTAATATTGGTCCACAAGCTACCAAAACGTACATCTAATATATCTATATTTCCCTTTATACTATTTTCAGTCTTAATAATTTCCCCTACTTCTAATTCTGTTATTTCATCTACAGAAAGTTCTTCCCCTACTTCTTCAAAAGCAATCTTTCCAGAAGCTAATTTAGCACCAGTATAAGCAAATATATCTCTCCCATGGAAAGTATGGGAAAGTTCTGATTCTTTCCTTCTATGATTTTTCTCATCTATTTCTCGTACTGCTTCTATACCTATATATTTTTTTAAGTGAGTTAATGTTCCATTGTCAGGAGTAACTATAAAATGTCCATCTTTAGTTTTAGCTACTACAGACTTTCTTGAAGATCCAACTCCAGGATCTATTACTGAAACAAAAACTGTATTCTTTGGCCAAAATTTTATCGATTGAAATAATCTATAGGATGCTTCCCATATATTATATGGAGTTATATCATGGGTCAAACTATATATTTTAAGATCCATATCTACATCATGGGCTACTCCTATCATTGCAGCTACAGCTCCATCAACTAGCCCAAAGTCACTTTGTAATACTAAAACTTTATTCATCTTTTTCACTCCTTAGTACAGTCCAATTACCTATTATTTCAAAACCTAATTTCATAAAAAACTTTCCTTCTTCTTCGTTTCCATAAAATAGGCATATATTCTTTTTTCTGTTTATTAGATCTTTTACCAAATAAGAAACTATTTGGCTTCCAAAACCTTTTCTTCTTTCATTTTGTCTTGTGAATATTCCACCAATCATAGCACTATGGCTATTTTCTGCAGTAGTATTACCATGGGACAATATTCCTAGGTTATCTTTTATAAATACATGCTTACCTTCACCAGTAGAAATACGATTGAAGATTTGATTGTATCTAATATTTATATCAGATGAATATAGAGCTTTAAATTCAGAGATTTCACCATATGCAGCTGCTATTTCCATAGCATCTTTTTCATCTGATACATTAATATCATCTTTTATATCTTTTAAACCGCCAATATCTTTGTACTGACAAAACTTAGTATCTTTTCTACTATAATTACCCTTCAAATAAGGATAAAGCTTATCTATTACTGTAGACTTGCCGCTTATATTTTCTATGTTCATATTGTCAGTAATTGCTCTAATCGATGAAAAGTCCATATTTAAATCCTTACTATAAACAATAAGTGTAGTATGGTATCTAAGTACTATTCCTATGATTTTATCATCTTCTTTTTCATACCATATATCTTGGATTCCAGATGAAAATCCGAAGTTTTCAATATCTCCAATTATAAAGATATTGAAAACTTCTTCCTCTAGGCAATAGTTTAATATTTCTTCTCTATTATTCTCTGTTGCTTTAACTAACATATCTAATCCTACTTACTGAATTCCACAGTCCACTCTGGACCATAGCTTATAGAATATTTTTCTGCAAAGCTACCTTGACTTACTGCTACACTTATTTTCATTAATTCATTATTATATATTAAAGCTTCCCCTACTTCTGCATAACCAAAAGATCTTTCAAATAGTAAAGTCTCTTCAAATTTCAATTCACCCTTGTGACTTATTTTTACTTTTATTCTATCTCCATAATTGAAGCCTGCTTCATTGAAATCCTTCAATAGAATATTAGTCCATAGGTTTCCAAAGTTAGGATCTCCTATTTCAAACATTCCTTTCACGCAACCTTTTTCTATTACTGATTCATGTGTAGGTAGTTCTACTATTTCTTCTACTGGATATGATTGCCCTACTTCTTCATAAGTAATTATTCCACTTGCAAGTCTTGCAGCACAATATCCAAATAGGTCTCTACCATGGAATATACTAACTCCTTCTGTGTCTTTGCCCTTTAACCTATTTACACTTTCATCGATTTCCCTTACTTCTTCAATTCCTACCCACTTCTTCAAATGAGTTAAAGAACCATTGTCTGGAGTAACAACATAATATCCATCTGAAGTTCTTGCTACACAAGCTCTTCTCTTAGTTCCTACACCAGGGTCAACTACAGATACAAATATTGTACCTTCTGGCCAGAACTTCATGGATTGGAATAATCTATAGGATCCACTCCATATGTCGTATTGTGGTATTTCGTGAGTTCCATCGATTATCTCAAGGGATCTATCTACTGTTTTAACAACTCCATACATTGCACAAACAGCACCTTCTTTATAAGTAAAATCTGTCTGAAAAACTAAAATTGGCTTCATGTCTTTTCTTTTCCTCCTTAAATAAATGGATTGTAAAATCTACTTTTATTGATAAATACAGATACTAAAATAGTTGATATAAAAATTAGTATCGAAATTCCTATTGAAAAATAATCTCCCTTATGCATTTTTTTGGAATTATACCAAGTTCTTGTTTTATGTTTTCCAAAACCTCTTAAATCCATTGCATTACTAATTAACTCTATTCTATCCATAGTGGAAAATATTAAAGGCACTATTATAAGTAAAGCATTCTTAAATCTATCTTTCAATTTTGCATTACTTGATAAATCTAGCCCTCTAGCTTGTTGAGCCAAACTTATATCTACGTATTCTCTTTGTATATCAGGAAAATATCTCAAAGTTAATGCCACAGCATAAGCCGCCTTGTAATTAACTCCTACTCTGTTTAAGGATGAAGCAAATTCACTAGGATTTGTTGTTAATAAAAATATAATTCCTAATGGTATTACTGAAGCATATTTCAAAAGCTTTGTCGTCTGATAGAAAATTTGCTCCCATGTTAAACTATATCTACCAATTAAATGAACTATTTCATGCCTTGTCCCATAGATAACTACACCTTCCTCAGGAGCAAACAAATAAGTAATTATAGCGTTAGTAACTAAAAATACTCCAACATAAATTATCATAAGTTTTATTTGAGAAAATTTAATCTTCGATATTTTTAAAATGTAGAAAGAAAAAATCATCACACCTATAATTACTCTAATATCGTAAGAAAACATAACGGCAAAAGTTAATAATAAAAATGCTATTAATTTAGTAAGACCAGAAAGTCTATGAATTGGTGTATCGACTAAATTATATGAAAATAAATTATTTTTCATCTATAATCCCACCAACCTTTCATAATCAATAAAGCCTTGCACGAATTTTGTTTCATCTTTTATACCAGCCATTTGTGCGAGATTGAAAAGAGAGGTTTCTTTTAAATTTGCACTATGTATTACATTTTTATCTGTAAGAATCACTGATGGTTTTTCATCAGCCACTATTTTACCATCTGCCAATACAATAGCTCGTTTTGTATACTCTAACATTAGATGCATATCGTGAGTTATAAATATTATTGTTATACCTAGGGAGTTAATTTTCTTTAAAAACTCCATAATCTCTGAATAATGTTTATAATCTTGGCCAGCTGTTGGTTCATCTAAGATTATAATCTTAGGGTCTAAAGCTAGAATTGTAGCTATGGTAACTCTTTTTTTCTGACCATAGCTTAAAGCTGAAATAGGCCAATCCACAAAAGGAGATAACCCGCATATTTTAAGAACTTTATCTACCTTCTTCTTTATCTCATCTTCACTTACTTTTCTAATTCTAAGTCCAAGGGCTATTTCATCATAAATCATATTTTCAGAAATCATCTGATTAGGATTTTGCATTACATAACCTATGATTTCTGCTCTTTGCTTAATGGTCATATCCTTAATATTATTATTTTTATAATAGATATTGCCTTTACTCTGTTTTTCAAATCCACATATGAGTTTAGATAAGGTGGATTTCCCTGCACCATTTTTACCAACTATGGCTACCATTTCACCTTCTTTAATATCAAAACTTATTCTTTCTAACACTTTTGTCTGTGAATTATATGAAAATGAAATATTCTCAAGCCTTAAAAATGAATCTCCTTTTAAATTTTCCTTATCTTCTTTTATTGAACTATGCCAATTAAGTATCTTATCATCATTATCATCTATTTTTAGACTCCATATATGGCCAGGCATCATTTTCTCACTTACTTCTACTCCAGCATATTTTAATGCCGTTATATAAAGTGGTTCTCTTATTCCATTATCAACAAGCACAGAAGAAGAAACTAACTGGTGTGGGTTCATATCTGATAATATACGTCCATCATTTACTAAAATAACTCTATCGATATTTTTATGAAGTACATCTTCTAGCCTATGTTCAATTATTATGATTGTCTTCTTAGATTCTTTGTGAATATCGTCTATAATTTCTATGGCAGTTTTCCCAGTTGCTGGGTCTAAATTTGCTAAAGGCTCATCAAATAAAAGAACGTCTACATCATCTATCATAACTCCCGCTAAAGCTGTTCTCTGCTTTTGTCCCCCTGACAGATCATAAGGAGATGAACTTAGAAAATTACCCATATCTACCATTTTAGATACTTCCTCTACCCTTTTTTTCATAATGTGATTTTCTGTATTATCATTTTCCAATCCAAATGCAATATCTTCACCTACAGTCAATCCAACGAATTGACCATCTGAGTCTTGTAATACAGTACCAACAAACTTTGATAGTTTAAATATATCTAATTCTTTTGTCTCAAGTCCATTTATTCTTAGACTACCTGATATCTCCCCTTTATATGAAAAGGGGATAAGTCCATTTAAACAGTGTCCAAGGGTACTTTTTCCACTACCACTTGGCCCCACTATAAGGATTTTTTCCCCAGGATAGATCTTTAAGTTAATATTGTGAAGTGTAGGCTCACTTTGGCTATAATATTTAAATGTAAAATCATTAAATTCTATGATCGGTTTATTATTCATATATGCCTCCAAGTATGCTATGATTTATTTTTTAGTTATACTGCCTTTCTTTGTTCTTGTTGAAGAATATGCAATAAGAAAAAATGTACCTATTACACCAGAACTTATGGAGTTCATAACTACCGCTATTCCTCCCTGTGCAAATACAAGCTTTACAGGCTCTGCATAGATTAAAATATCAAGTATAGGTGCAACTAGTAACCAAGCAATAAGATTTCCAACTACTTGAATTACATTAAACTTTACAATATCTTGACCCTTAAATTCACCATCTTCTACCCTAGTATTTTTATATGCAAACCCAAAAATAAAACTCGCAATTCCACTTGCAATTACCCAGCTCCACCATGGTGAACCATATTGCACTGCATCACTAAGTCCATGTCCTATAAATCCTATAAGTCCTCCTGCAATAGGTCCGTATATTGTTGCAAAGAATGCAGATATACCATATGCCGTTTGAAAGCTTGTCTCTGGAATTGGTGAAGGTATTTTTACATACATAAATAAAAGCATGAATATTGCAGCACCTAATCCTGTTGCAACAATGGTTTTGGTTGTTACTTTAAAGTATTTGTTCATCTTCTTCCTCCTTAATAGATAATATAAGTCTACACTAAACAACTTAACTTAATATATTTTAGTCTTGAGACATAATGAATTCTTTAACTATAGGTTTAAATTTATATCAAAATAATTTGGTATAAAATAATATTTACACCTGGCAATTCCCTCATACTCTTCATTTTTTAATATTTCTTCAATATATATTATAGGTTCATTTTCTTTTACATCTAAGAATTGAATAATATTCTCTTCTGCCAAAACCAATCTAATGTGAAGTTTAGCAGAGTGAGCCATATCAAAAATATTTTTATTGATTAATTCCGATATATCCTTTTCTTTATTCAAATCAATAGGCAGTAGATTTATATATTTTACTGGAATCTGAAAAAATCCATGACTTACTGGCTTACCTTCAATATAGTATATACTATTTGATGCCATTACAATTTCATTTGCATTTATACCCAATCTCTCCATTGCAATATCTGTCGGTGGAGAAAAATTATATTCAATATCAATCTCATCAATTTCTTTTTTAGCACATTCTAACATTATATTATAAATATTTTTTTCTTGATTGTAATTTGCCTGACTCTTATTTGTTATTATGCTGCCTTTCCCTTGTTGTTTATAAATTAGCCCATCCTCTGTTAAAATAGTTAAGGCTTGTCTTATGGTATGTCTGCTAACCTTATACTTTTCACCCAATGCACTCTCACTAGGTAATATTGTTCCCTCTTCATACAAGCCATTAATAATATCTGAGTACAACATATTATATATAGGCACATATGACGGAATTTTAGATGAGGATTGGCTTCTTATTTTTCTTGTGGACATATTATACCTCCGTTTAAACCTGTTTAACAAGTTGTCACTTGTTGGACAAGTGCCTATTTTTATAATATTCTATCAATTATGCTTTGTCAAGCATGATTAATAGAATTATTCAATTTATTCCATCCTAATCAATATATATGTCATACCATATATTAAAAAAGAAGGTTATCATTATAATAACGATAACCTTCTTTTTTAATTATTTTCATCAAAAGAAAAAATATGTATGACTTTTTCTATGACTATATTATTATACTCCATTAAATTTATTATATAAGGAGCTACTTTTTTACCATTTTCTCCATAGATCTTTACCTTAGGTCTTGTATGAAATTCAGAGTTTATTTCATATATAATACCTTCTCTATTATCGCTTAATTGTACAAAGGTATCTTTAGGAAAAATATTAATGGATTGGGAAAACACCTTAATTAAATCTATATTAAAGTGATTTCCACCTGATGCTAATAGATACTCCATAGCATCAGGTAAAGGTACAGCTCTTCTATAGGGTCTATCTGAAGTCAATGCATCAAAAACATCGGATATAGAAGCTATTTTATTAAATATATGAATTTCGTCACCTTTTAACTTTCTGGGATACCCTAACCCATCTTCCCTTTCATGATGACATAAGGAAATACTTCTTGAAACAGCAGATAAATCTGTATGATTAGTCAAGAATTTATATCCCTTTTCTGTATGGGATTGTACTAACCTAAACTCCTCATCAGTAAACTTTCCCGGTTTGTTAATTATCTCTATAGGTAGAAATGTTTTTCCTATATCATGAAATACACATCCTGTTGCTAATGCTTTTATCTCATTCATATTAAATCCTATATCCTTAGCAATAACTGTAGATAACATCATCATATTTAGACTATGAGTCAATGTATAATCATCATAGACAGAAATACTTGCCAAATTTTCCAATACAGTTTTGCTGGACACAATATCATAAACAACCTCTTGTATTATTTCATTAAGATCCTTTACATTTTTCCTTACATTTTTACTATTTATTTTCTCTCCATTATTGGAATTTCTTATTATATTATTTAAACTTCCCTGTAGATTATATATCCTATTTACAACCTCAGGCTTTATAATATCTTCAATATCCTCTTCTGTATATTTATCCTTAATATATATACTTAAATAACCATATGCTTTTAACTTATCTATAATATACTCATTAAGACTAGATCCTTCCTTTAATAACATACCACCCATGTTATTGTACAAAGTCTTACCCAGGGTATCTCCCTCTCTGGCATATTCTATTGGAATTTTTCTCACTACCGTACACCTCTAGCATCAATACATATTTTTATTCTTTTAAAAACTAATGTAAAAATTGTAACATTCAATTAAAGTAATTGTCAAGTTTTTCAAGATATGGTACTTTGTCCCCTTTTTAAAAAAGTTAGTTATTATCTATTAATCTACTTTATTTAAATCTTAAAAACCGTTTTTTTCCTATCCTTATAACATCATTTGATTTAATAGGCTTATTTATATCATCTGATGTTAGTTTTTCACCATTTAACTGAACTCCTCCTTGATTTATTAATCGGATAAATTCACTTTTACTTTTTACAAGATTTATTTTTACTATTTCTAAAATAATATCTCCAATGGTCTCTTTATCTCCTTTAACTAATAGCTCTGGAATATCCTCTGGAATATCCTTTTTGCTAAATGCTGTATCATAATATACAATAGCCCTTTCTACTTCTTCTGGACTACGGTAAAGTGACACTATAATTTTAGCCAAATGGTATTTAACATCTCGAGGATTTGCACCACTATTTAGTTCTGATTTGATATTATCTATTTTATCAGGATGCTCGTCAGTTGCTAGTTCAAAATATTTAATAATAAGCCCATCAGGAATTTCCATAACCTTTTTAAACATTATCTCAGCAGGTTCATTTATACCAATATAGTTTTTAAGACTTTTACTCATTTTTTCCACACCGTCTAAGCCTTCAAGAATAGGCATAAACATAGCAATCTGCTGTTCCTGTTCAAATGACTTTTGAAGATTTCTGCCCATAAGAATATTAAAGGTTTGATCTGTTCCTCCAAGTTCAATATCTGAATTTAATTCAATGGAATCGTATGCCTGCATTAATGGATAAAAAAACTCATGAATTCCTATTGGAACTTGATTCTGATACCTATTATGGAAATCATCTCGTTCAAGAATCCTAGCTACTGTTGTAGTAGCAGCAAGTTTGATAACATCTTCAAAAGTAAGTTTAGAAAGCCATTCACTATTAAACCTTACTTCAGTTTTTTCTACATCAAGTATTTTGAATATCTGTTCACAATAGGTTTTAGCATTTTCCTTTACTTCCTCATCACTCAAAGTAGTTCTACCCTTTGATTTCCCAGTTGGATCACCTATTTTTCCAGTAAAATCTCCAATTACAATTACTACATGATGTCCTAAATCCTGCATTTGTTTAATTTTACGCAATACGACTGCATGGCCTAAATGTATATCTGGTGCAGAAGGGTCCAGCCCCAGCTTAATAGTTAATGGTTTTTTCTGATTATAGGATTTTTTAAGTTTTTCTAGTAACTCTTCTTCATTTATTAAAGTATGGACTCCCTTTAAAATAATTGGCATTTGTTCTTTTGGCTTCAACATATTTAACATCTCCTTAAAATATTATTTTCAGTATCTAAAAGTCTTATAAAATTCAGCAATAAAAAAACTCGCCCTATTGTTTCCAAAAGGACGAGATTATTTCGTGTTACCACCTTAAATTCATAAGTAACTCACATTACTTACCTTATTAAGTACATCATCATAGATGAGATACCCTAGCAAGATAACGGTAGCTGATTTCCGTTGCAGCCTACTAAGTAAAAACTCTTCGGTGCAAAGCTCAAAGATGTATTCACAATCCCTAACCATGCACCTCTCATCATACGGTAACTTTCTGTTTGGTATACTGATTGCTACTAATTCTTATCACAACTTTTATTTTTATAGTCAAAATGCAAAATACAGCAAATATTCATTATTCAATGATTAATTAGAAAGATTATATATTATATTTTTTAATAAGTCAACGATTAAAATTAGATATTTTACTATTATTTCTTCATTATATATTCTAATTTATGTTCCCTATGGATCTTTCTTCTATTTTATTAATTCTTTCATTTAGCTCTACTGGGTCATCATAGAAAGATAATCCCACCATTCTTTTACTTCCATATAAAAATAACATTTCTACATATCTATCTTCTGCCTTGAATACTAGATATAGGTTTTTACTTGTTATCTTATGTGGTAATAAGTTATTAGGTTTTCGAACATAGGCTTTAAGGAATTCCACATTCTTTATATTCAGCTTTTCTATTAGAATTTCTTCAGACATTTTTTTATATTCCTCTATATTATTTAAATCTGTTTCTGCTACTCCCTCTCTTTCTGACATTTGATTGCTATAAAATGAATCCACATATACTACATTGCCATCATAAATATCAACTTTTGTAAAGTATATCCAATATAGTTTTTCCTGTTCCCTTAAGGTATCTAAGTTTTTAGGTTGAAATCCAACACTCCAATATTTTTTATTGTTTAACCCAGTTGAATCGAAACTACAGCTGATTTTCATATTATCAAGGTCTACATTATATACTTTCTCAACAATCTCTTTAGCTGACTTTATTGCTTCTTCCTCTGAAATTTTAGGCTCTAAATTCTCCATAACTTCCTGGATATAGGTTTCACGAAATCTAGAGAACGCTCTATTAAGTTTTTCGTCAAAAACTATGATTTGAAGCATATCTTCATCTGTCATTTCTGTCTCAGGATAATAATATGTTTCATTTTCAGGGTTATAATATGGTTTTTCAAGATTTTCTCCTATTGCCATTGTCTTTTCACTCTTGATCTCTCCTGCTTTAAACTTCTTTCTCAACTCCACCATTCTATTTGATTCACTTTCACTAAGTTCTCGATTTTTTAGTGCTATTGGTAATGTAGATTTTTGTATTAATAAAACAATATCATCAAAGACCTTTTCTTCCTCATCACTGATTGTAATAATGTCTTCCTTGTTTGTTTCTTCTTGTCCCTCTTCAATAACCAACTCCGTTATCTTAGGAAAATTAATATTTAAATCCTTACCTGCCTTTTCAATTCCCTTAGTTTGAATATTATCTGCTACACTAGGAAATATAAATGCAGATATTAATAATAATACTCCTAAAACAATAACTGGAGTTCCTTTAAATCCTTTAAATCTTTTCATAATTTTACACCTCTTTCTTTTTCTCAATATTAACATTGATTTTTTATCAAGATGTTATAAAGTTATGATTAAGTTGTAAAATTTCAACCATAAATAATCAACATCATAATAAAAATACTAAGTGACTGCATTTGGAGAATATGGAATAACTCCCAATGAATGAAGCTATAAAATCCGTAAAGAAATTTATATGTTTGAGCGTATCGAGTTATAAATTTTAGGATTTTGTAGTTGAATGAATTGTAGGAGTTACCCATGTTCGAAACAGCAGGAACGGTATTTTTATTATGGTCTATGTTGGTTATCTATAATTAAATCCAAATATAAAACTCTGTTCCAATATTCTTTTGACTTTTAACTTCTATATGTCCATTATGTAAATCTATAATCTTTTTACATAGACTCAATCCTAAACCGGCACCTTTATAACTTGCTGGTCTATTTTTATCGGATTTAAAAAATGGATCAAATATATAAGGAATATCATTTTCAGCGATTCCTTCCCCTTTATCTGATATTCTTATAACCGCCTTGTTTTCTTCCCTATAGATAGCCATTTCAATTTCAGAATTATCCTTTGACACATTAACGGCATTATCTATTAGATTGGTTAAAACAATTAATATTAAATCCTGGTCTGCAAAAAAATGGTCTGTTTTAATGTTTACCTTAAACTTTATGTTTTTCATCTTTAATTTTTGAAATTCTATCTTTCTTAAAGTATCAGCAATTTCATTTGAATTCAATTGAACTATATCTAAACTTTCTTTTTTCAATGTCATTAAATCAAACATTTTATCAATAAGTTGTTTTAATCTGCTTGTTTCCTCATTGATATGGTTTAATGCTACAAGTCTATCTTCTTCAGTAGCATTTGTTCTCATAAGATATTCACTAAATCCTTGAATACTTGTAAGTGGCGTCCTCATTTCATGAGTCAAATTATCTAGAAGCCATTGCTTCTCCTTTGCCCCTTCCTTAATCTGTTCCATATTTACATTTAATAAATCAAGCATAATATTAAACTTCATACTAAGTTCTCCAACTTCGTCATCGGAATTTACTAGTAGTTTCTCTTTCGAATTTTCAAGAATTATTTGTTCTGTCTTATCTATTAAATTATCTAAAGGTTTAAATATCCTTCCAATAATAAACATCAATATTAAAATTAATATTCCAGAAAGAAGTAAATACACTTTTACAAAAGAATCATTCCATCTTTTCTGTAGGTTATAAATATCCTGAAAACTCTTCTTAAATATAAGGGAAATACTTTCAAATGGTTCATTGAATTTATTTTGAATTACAATATTTCCTTCTTCTGTATCTAGATATATACTATCTTCAATATTTTCTTCACTATGGTCCAAAGTGATATTTTGAGTTATATAATATTTTTTATAAATTTCAATAATTGAAATTAAGCTATCCTTATTATAAGTTCCGCCTCTTGCCTGCAAGTCTTTTGCATAGTTTTCAATGCTATTTATTATAAAATTCATTTCATTTTTTGCTGAATTCAATTCTCTTTCCATAAATAAGGAGTTATACTGACTTATGGATATACCCGCTATAATATTTATTGTAATAATAAACATTAATATAGTAACTAAAATCAACTTATATTTTATTTTCATTGGCTTACCTCAAGCCTATAACCCATTTTATAAACCGTTTTTATAACATCCTCAAAATCTAACTTTTTACGTAATTTCATAATATGTACATCTACTGTTCTACTATCACCTGTGAAATCATAGCCCCAAACAAGTTCTAATAGTTTCTCCCTTGATAAAGCCACATTCCTATTTATAACAAGTGTTTCTAATAAATTATATTCTAAAATGGTCAATTCAACTTCTCTACCAGATTTTAAGACTTTATGTTCTTTTAATCTAATCTCCACATCTTTTATTTTTATATTTTCTTGTGTATGGCTGCCTTTTAAGGCAACCTTTACCCTAGCAATCAACTCTAGCATTTCAAATGGTTTTACTATATAATCATAGGCTCCAAGATTAAAAGCCTCCAATTTATCCTTTAATCCACTTTTTGCAGTAATTAAAATTACTTTAGTATTTTCACCTATATTTGATCTTAATAAATCAATACCACTGACTCCTGGCAACATAATATCCAATAGTATTAAATCATACTGATTATTCCTTATCATTTTTACAGCCATATCGCCGTCAAATACCTTTTCACAGTCATATCCAACAACAGAAAGATTCATTGCTATTAAATCATTTATGGATTTATCGTCTTCAACTATTAGAATTTTTGCCATAATTTTGTTCACCTTCCATTAAAATATAATTTCTCCTTATTTACAAAATACAGTCCTTCATATGCTACATTGAAGAACTGTCTCTTATATTTTTAGTTATAATTTAATTTTTTTATATATTTAAATCCATCTTCTATTGATATTATGTTTATACTTCCATTATCTACTTTAAATCTAAAAAAATAATCGGGATTATCAAATATCCAACATAAGGCAAGTCTTATTATACAATCATGGCAGACCAATAAAATATTCTCTTCTTCTTTGGAAATCTCTTCTAAAAATTCACTTAGTCTACTATATACATCTATTAAGCTTTCCCCTTGAGGAATTGCATAATTAATTGAATCTTCTACCCAAGCCTTACTTTCCATAGGATAAATTTCTGATATTTCCTCAAAGGTTTTTCCAGTGAATATCCCAAAGTTGATTTCTCTAATTCTTTCTTCTTCTATCCCTTCTAGCTCTAGATTTTCTAAAGTTTCCACAGTTCTTGTTAAGGGACTATAGTATATTTTATTGTAGTTAAAATGCTTTAGTAGTTCCTTAGTTTTTTTAATTTGTTGTATACCATTATCTGTAAGTCTAGTATTATCTCTACTAAATATCTTTCTTATATTATCTTCTGTTTCTCCATGTCTTATCATAATTATATCCATATCATCACACTCCAAAAGCTAAGTAGAGAAATAGCCTCTCCTAACTCTATAATTGCACCATATACATCTCCTGTTAATCCATCTATTTTTTTATAAGATATAAAAGACATATATTCTCCAAATAAAAATGTAATTATAAGGGGTATTATATATCTTATGTCTAATAAGATTAATATAGTTATATATATAATTCCACTTATAAACATCATGTGCTTAGGATTACTTTTATGAAATAATTCTCCCAAGCCTCCTGGTCTTCCATTTTTTTTATAAGATATTATATAGCTGAGTACCAGTCTACTGTTTGCAAAGGATAAGGTTATGGCTAAAGGCAGATTTTTTACACTTGAAATCAAGATAAACTTAAATAAAATTAAAAGAATTAAGCTTATTACTCCAAAAGCCCCTATCCTACTATCTTTCATAATCTCTAGAGTTTTTTCCCTATCTCTATTGGACAAAAAACCATCAAAAGTATCTGATAGTCCGTCTAGATGTAGTCCTCCAGTCAATATAATCGTAGCTAATAGTGTTAAAAAAGAAGCTAATTGAATATTATAGGGTGATATTAGGTAATAAACTAAACCTCCAAATCCTCCTATTATTACTCCCACTAAGGGTAAGAAAAAGACACTATATTTAATATTTTTTTCATTAAAATCTACATTTATATTGATGGGTATTCTTGTAAAAAACTGTAGAGAAAGTATAAGTCCATTTATCATTTAATTTTCACTGGTATGCCACAACATACCAAATAAACCTGATCTGAAATTGAAGCTATCCTTTGGTTTATCCTTCCTTGAATGTCTCTAAATACTCTAGATATATGGTGTTCTGGAACTATGGAATCTCCTACTTCATTTGTTACTAATACTAGATTATAATCTTTTTCTCTAACTTTATCTATTAAGGCTTTTAATTCCTCTATTATAGTATTTTCTATTTTATTTTGCAAATCATAGTCTATATACTCTATATCCTTAGATATATCAAACATTATATTGGAAGTAAGTACTGTTATACAATCTAAAAAGTAATTTTTTTCTTCATCTATTGCATTTTGAAGTCCATAATTTCCCTCATAGGTTCTCCATTCCCTTGGTCTAGATTCCCTATGAAGATTTATTCGTTCTGCCATTTCATCATCCGTAACCTTAGATGTGGCTATATACACCACATCTAAAGTATCTTTATATATACTTTCTGCAAATCTACTTTTCCCTGACCTTGCACCACCTGTAACTAATGTAATCATTTTACCACTCCATTTAATCTTCTCTTATATCTACTAATGCGTCACCGTCTAATGACAAAGATTCAAAAGTTCCCATGTTTTCCAATGTATATACTCCCGCCTCTATAATTTGAAAAGCCAGTGGACATCCTGAACCTTCACCTAATCTCATACCTAAATTTAACATAGGTTTTAGACCTAGCTTATCCATTACATACTTTGCCCCAGGTTCTCCAGATAAATGAGATGGAATTATATATTCTTTAACTAAAGGATTTAATTTAACAGCACAAAGAGCCGCTGTAGATGATATAAATCCATCTATGACTACAGGTCTTTTGTTTTTGGCAGCCGATAAAAATAAGCCACACATACCTCCTATATCAAACCCCCCTACTTTTGATATTACATCAATAGGGTCTTCACCATTGGGTTTGTTTTTTTCTATACCTTTTCTTATTACATCTTTTTTATTTGAATGTTGTTCATCAGTTAAACCTGCACCTTTTCCACAGGTTATATCTACATCCAGACCTGTTAAAGCTGATAAAACTGCTGCTGCAGTAGTAGTATTTCCTATACCAACTTCTCCAGTACCTAATATATCATATCCCGCGTTATATAGCTTGTCTCCTATTTCTATACCTATTTCTATAGACTTAACGGCTTCATCATAAGCCATTGCAGGTTCTTTTACAAAATTTTTTGTTCCATTGGCAATTTTCCTATTTATTATTTTAGAGTCATCTATTTCCCCTATTACTCCTAGATTTACAGTAACTATATCTGTATTTGTATATTTACCTAAAGTAGCAACTCCTGTTACTCCTTTTGTCATACTTTCAGTTAGTACCTTGGTAAATATCTGTGGAGCAGAGCTGACTCCTTCTTCTGCTACTCCATTATCACTACACATTACAACAATTGCTTTTTTATCAATTTTGTTGTTTACCTTTCCAGTCATACCTGCTATTTTTATAGTTGCTTCTTCCAATGTACCTAGACTTCCCATTGGCTTTACCAGCCCATCCCATTGATTCCTTACTAGATTCTTCACTTCCTCATTTGTAGGTGTTATTAATTCTAGAGTATCTTTAAGTAGTTTCATATGTACACATCCTTATATTATTTATTTCTTTTAAGATTATTTTGTTCAATTAACTTTTTATTTATATAATCATAACCATTTGGTCTATGAGGTACAAGACAATTAGAACAATCCTTAACACCATAATTGTCCATATGATTCCCTCCGCAATCTTCTAATAAATATAGGGGGCAATAGCAAAACATACAATTAAACTCTTCTGCATTTTCTAATTTATGACATGGAAAATAGTCACAATCCATATTTCTATAAAATCTATAGGAGTTTTCCATCTATATATCTCCTTCCATATTATTTTTTTCTCTAATTATCTTCTCTATTACATTTAAATCTCTAATTCCAGTTTCATATTCTCTACCTATTAATATTGGTATTATACCTAATTCCTGGCAGGCCTGTATCTTTTCCAGCGTACCGCCTCTATGCCCACTATCTTTCATAACACAATATTTAGGACTATATTCCCTAAACATAACCTTATTATATTCCTTTGAGAATGGCCCTAGTATTGCAACTATGTCTTTCATCTGTACATTATATTTCTTACATTCCTCTATGCTTTCCAATGCAGGAAGTATTCTATATATAAATCTATTATTTCCTCGTATCTTTTCAAAATCTCCAATATTTTTAGAGCCTGTTGTAAAAAACACTGTTCCTGAAATCTCCGATAGATAGTTATAGGATTCTTCATAGCTTTGTAAGTAGATAATATTATTTTCTACGTCCATTTTATCCCTTATATATCTAATATAATCTATTTCCAAAGTCTTTGCCACTTTTTTTGCATTTTCTGATACTATTTTGGCATAGGGATGGGTTAAATCTACTATTAGGGATATTTTATTTTCTTTGCAAAACTCTATCATTTCCTCATAATTCATTCTTCCTATTAGGATTTTATCACTATGAAGAAATTCTTTTCCCCCATCTGTTGCCATAGTAACAATATAATCATCTATATCTTTTATCCTATCTACTATTTCTCGCGCTTCACTGGTTCCACCTATTATCCAAATCATTTTATATTGTATCCCCTTGGTGTAATGATTTTATCACCCTTTATATAAGAGTTAGAGTTTCCAATAATAAGTACACAAAGCATATCTACTCTATCATAATCTATACTGCCTAAAGTAGTAATTGTGATTTCTGTACCTTTTCTGCCTGAATTTTTAACTATACCTACTGGCGTATCAATTTTTCTATAATTTAAAATTATATTTACTGCCTTCTCTAGATGTTCCTTTCTTCCCTTTGATTTAGGATTATATATGGAAATTACAAAATCAGCCTCAGCAGCTTTTTCTAGTCTGTTTTCTATTACTTCCCAAGGAGTAAGTAAGTCAGACAAACTAATTGAAGCATAATCGTGCATAATAGGAGAACCTAGTTCTGCTGCTGCGGAAAATGCTGCTGTAACTCCTGGTATTATTTCTACTTCTATATCTTCTGCCAATTCTAGAATTGGTCCTGCCATTCCATAAAGACCTGAATCACCTGTACTTACAATTACTGTATTTTTCCCTTCTTTAACCTTTTCTATGGCTACTTTACATCTTTCTATTTCGCCTTTCATTCCTGTAGAAAAAAGTTCTTTTCCTTCTACTAAATCTCCTAAATATTCTATATAAGGAGTATATCCTACTATTACATCACTTTTCTTAATTACTTCTACTGCTTTATAAGTCATATGTTCTCTACTGCCTGGTCCTATGCCTACTACATATAATTTAGCCATTTCTTGTCTCCTTTGATATGGATATTGTAATACCATTATATTTTGATTTCTCTTTAATTAATTTTCCACCAAGTAAGTATGCTGAAGGCTCTGATACCGAATAAACTCCTATTGTATCTTTCACAAACTGAGACTTCTCAAATTTATCTTCTACTTCCTTTATTTCTTCTATGGTAAATATTTTAATTGGACAATTAAAATATCTTGCAGCTTCTATAATACCTTCTTCATCTTTTTTTACTTCTACTGTACCAATTGCTCTTATGCTATTCTTAGAAAGATTTAATTCCTTCATAGCAGATTCTACAGCTTCAATAATTCTTTTTCCCTCCACTCCTTTTCTGCATCCAATTCCAATGTTTATATTTTTAGGTCTTAGATATATATATGGAATATTTATATTTTCAATCTGTAGATTTTCTGAACTTACTATAATTAAACCTTCTATTTCAGAAGGTATATTGTTTAAATCTTTAACTATTACTATATTAGGATAATTAATTGTTTTATAGTCTTCAGAATAAAAGCCCAATGTCTTTCCATTTACCATCATTCCAGTTATTTTAGTCACCAATTTCATATTATCCATGTAATAGTTGTTTTGCTTAGCAAATATATCTATAGCTTCTATACCTCTATTGTCAGATGCAGTAGTTATAACTGGAATAGCATCTATTTCTTTTCCAATCCAATTAGAAAGCTCATTTGCTCCACCTAAGTGTCCTGACAATAAAGATATGGAAAATCTGCCACAATCATCTACGACTACTATGGCTGGGTCCATGGTTTTATTTTTTATATATGAATTTATCATTCGTATGGCTATTCCAGTAGATGAAATAAATACTAGACCATTATATTCTTTCCAAATATAATCCAATCGATTTTTTATTCCACCTTCTATTTCATCATTTGAATAATGATGAAATGAATATTCTCCCTTTTTACCAAGAGCCTTTAATTTTTCACCTATTTCTTTACCTTTATGGGTAAAGGATAGACAGGCTATTTTCATTGAGATGCACTCCTAAATTTATGGGTGAAACTAGGGTCATATAATTTCGACCTTTCATATTCTCCTTCTATAAAATTGCCTACTAATATTTGTGCCATTTTGTTGATATTTTTCTCTTTTACCTTTTCTTCTATATCTCCAAGAGTACCAAATAATATATCTTCGTCTTCCCATGTAGCTTTGTATACTACAGCTACAGGTATATCATCTCTGCCATATCCTTTTACTAATTTTTCTACTACTCTGCCTATTTCCTGTACCGATAAAAATATTGCCATGGAAGCCCTATGTTTTGCTAAACTTTCTAAATCCTCTTCCTTTGGTACTGGAGTACGTCCTTCTATACGAGTAAGTATTACAGTTTGACTTACATCAGGTAATGTAAATTCTCTCTTTATGGAAGCACAGGCAGCAGTAAAGGAACTTACTCCTGGGATTACCTGATACTCTATTCCCTTACTGTTCAATAAATCCATTTGCTCCCTTATGGCTCCATATATAGTAGGATCTCCTGTATGTAATCTAACTACTTTTAGATTATCTCTCATGGATATTTCCATTACTTCAATTACTTCCTCTAAAGTCATTGAAGCTGAATCGTATAGTCTAGCCCCTTCCTTGCAAAACTCCAAATGTTCCTTAGATACTAATGAACCTGCATATATAATAACATCTGCTTCTTCTAAAAGTCTTCTTCCTTTTACTGTGATTAAATCCACATTTCCTGGTCCTGCACCTACAAAGCTAATCATTAGACTTCACTCCCTTTACTATAAATATTGGATTTTGTCCCTTTAAAAGTCCTATCTTATCCATAACCGATCCTTGAATAAGCTGTACTTCTATATCTTTATATCTATGCTTATTAAGTAATTCCATAAAATTATTTAAGTTTTTAACGGTTATAAAATTTCCACATACTATTCCATTATCTTCTAAATTTATATCTAAATAAGAAAATATTCCTTCTAATTGGCCACCACTGCCACCTATAAAACATTTATTTATCTTTATATTAGGTAAATCTTCCGGTGCTTGTCCTTTTATTATATCAATATCTACACCAAATTTTTCTCTGTTGGTCTTTATTAGTTCTACTCCTTCTTCTTCTCTCTCTATGGCATAAACCTTTGCTCCATGGAGAGCTGCTTCTATAGATATAGAACCTGTACCTGCTCCTATATCTAAAAATCTGTCTCCTTTTTCTATGGCTAAATATCCTAAAGTCAGGATTCTAATGTTAAATTTAGTCATAGGAATATTTCCTCTTATAAATTCTTCATCTTTAATCCATTTCATTTTCAATTATCACCACCCCAAGGGAAGAAATATCTTCTATTTCTTCTCCTATATTTCTTACTATTATTTTTTCATCATCATAGGATAGATTAAATCCTGCATATATTTTTCCTTTAATATTCAATCTATATAAATCATTAGATATTTTACTGGGTAAATTATATTTATCTATAAGCAATATACTAAGTCTATTTTCTCTAATACTTTCTAAGTTCTCATTCCTTCCATGGAGAGACAAAAATACTCCTTCTTGCCATGATTTTTGAAGCTTTGCCATCATATATTGAAATGAAGAAATCCCAGGCAATACTTCCTTTACCCTAAGTCCTTTTTTCTTTAAAAAGTCTACTATTCCAAAAAAATTGGGATCTCCTGATGCAAGTAATAATGTGTCCTTTTCATCATCTATGTAATTTACTATTTCTTCTACTTTATTTACTTCTACAATATCATCTCTAATTTCTTTAAGAGAATTTGCAATTCTTCCAAAGGCTAAAATATACTTTGCATTTTCTATTTTTTCTCTTACATCATAAGTCAAATAATTTGGATTTCCCGGCCCTATTCCTGCTACTATTAACATATATTCACACCTCTTTCCATGGAATATATAATTACTTTTACATTATAATTTTCATCTTTTAAATACTTTCTTATTCTTTCCTCTGCTCCCTTTTCCATATGTTTTACAACACTACCATAACCTGCTTCTATACATATATTTAATCCTTCTTCTGCTGTTACTGCATTATTTACTTTATTAAGCAATTCAATCGGAGCACCCATAAGTGATAAATAATATATAAATGATTCCATTCTTCCATCACATACTTTACTATGAGTATTAAATACTCCTATGGATAGTTTAGCAAATTTACCTATATGACCTATTAAAGTCATGGATTTAAAACCTTTATTATAGATATATAGTAAACTATCTCCTATAAAGTTTGATATTTTCACCTTTGGTTCTTTAATTCCTAATTCTTCTCCTATTTTTTCCCCATAATTCCCTGGTACTAAAACTATACTATCTTTCCCTTTAGTCTCCTCTATCATATCCACTTCCATATATATGGTTTTTATTAATGCTTCTTCACTCATAGGATATACTATTCCCTTAGTTCCAATAATAGATATACCCCCTTCAATACCTATATTTTTATTGAAAGTCTTTTTCCCAAGTTCTTCTCCTTGAGGGGCAAATATAGTTATATCATAGCCACTATCTGAGATTTCCCTTACTTCCCTTTCTATCATCTTTCTAGGTACTGGATTAATAGCCGCTTCTCCTACTTCTCCAAATAATCCTTTTCTCTTTATTCTTCCAATACCTTCTCCGCCTTCTATGAAAACTTCTCCATCATTTCTCTTAGAAACTTCTGCATATATTTCTATACCATCTGTATTATCTGGATCATCTCCTGCATCTTTTACAATAGAGCATATGGCTTTATTTCCTTCAATAACTGGGTTAGTTACTTCAAGTTTTAGCCTAATATTAGCTGGAGTATCTATTTCCACATAATTTATTATCTCTTTTTTTTCCAGCATAATAGCTGCCGCCTTAGCTGCTGCCGCTGCACATGAACCTGTAGTATATCCACATCTTAATTTTTTCCCTTCTTTAAGGATATACAAATCTAAAGTCATCTTCCTACCACCATATATAATAGGGCATTGATAATAGAGGCAGCTACATTGCTTCCGCCTTTAGTACCTACTGTAGATATAGATGGAATATCAAATTCTCTTAAATACTCCTTTGACTCTGCCGCACCAACAAATCCTACAGGAACTCCTACAATGAATTTAGGATTTGCTTTTCCCTCCTTCACTAACTCCAATATCCTAAATAATGCAGTGGGAGCATTTCCTATTACAAATATATCTATACCTTCCTCTATGGCTAAATCTACTGCACAAGCTGACCTCGTAGTTCCCAATTCCTTAGACATTTTAAATACTCTTTCATCATCTATGAAACATTTCAATTCACAATTTGCCTTTTTAAGAGCAGGTTTATTGATTCCCATATATGCCATCTTTGTATCTGTAAATATTGTGGTTCCTTTTAATATAGCTTTCTTTCCTTTTTCTATGAAATCATTTTTAAATACTATTATATTTCTATAGTCAAAATCTCCAGTTGTATGAATCATTCTTTTGGCTATTATCATTTCTTCTTCTGAAAAATTAGTGTCATTCATAACTTCATCTATAATATCCATACTTTTATTTTCTATTTCCATAGGATTTTTTATATACATTTTATCCCTCTTTTCTTATGTTTTCCGCCATATCCAACAAATAATTAAAAGCATTTATATTTCCAAGGAAATTAATATGCTGATAATAAGCTAATACATTTTTGTAAATATATCCACATTCCCAAGTTCTATTGTTATTCATTGGCTTTGTAATATGAAATACTGGCTGTTCTTCTGTATTTACTTGAGAACGGTGATATTCATTTCCTGTAATTATAGTGCCTTTTTTTCCTATTATTGTATCCTCTTTTAATTCTATATTTACATATCCAAATCTCTGTAGTCTATTTGTCATAATAGCATTTCCACTAAATATATTACACATGGGAGTATCTTCTATAGATGTTAAAAGATACATTAACCCTCCTGCTTCTGCTATAATAGGTGTACCTTTTTCTGCATTTTCCTTTATATGAGTTTTCATTAATATATTAGATGATAACTCCTCTTTATATAGTTCTGGGTACCCTCCACCTATATATATAATATCAGCCTTTGGAACTTTTTTATCTTTAATAGGTGAAAAATACTCTACATTACATATATTTTTAAGTAATTTTAAGTTCTCATTATAATAAAAATTAAATGCCTTATCATAGGCTATGGCAACAGTTATATCTCTTTTTTGTGGATACTTATGTGGTTCCATTTCTATATTATTAGCTAAATTAAGTATTCTATCTATATTTACTGTGTTTTCTAAAGTTTCCGCTGCCTTGGATATTAAATATTCACACTGTTCATTTTCATGAACCTGTTTTAATCCTAAATATCTACTATCAATTTCTAAAGATGTATCCTTAGGTAAATATCCTAATACTTCTATATCTATATATTCTTCTATTTTTTCTTTTAACAAAAGAAATATGGTTTTATCTACTTTATTTAATATAATTCCCTTAATCCTTGAATCAGAAAATTCCACCATACCTTTGATTTTGGGAATTGCTGAAAACATTTCTCCCTCTGGTTTATATACCAATATAGCAGGAATGTCTAACTCTTTAGATATATGAAAACTTGAGTTTTCATAGGTATTATATATGCCATCAAAATATCCCATTACCCCTTCTACAACACCATAGTCTCCTGAATTCATCTGTAAAGAATTTCTTATGCCATCTTTCCCCATTAAATGTATATCAAGGTTTCCTGCTTTCTTATTTGAGGCCTGTTCTAGATATTTTGTATCTATAAAATCAGGTCCTGTCTTAAATGCTGATATATTAAAACCTCTATTCTTTATGGCTCTAATTAGTCCAAGGGTTATAGTTGTTTTCCCTGTATTACTTGATGGAGCTGTAATCATTACGGTTCTCATCTATTTATTCTCCAATTCCTTAAAAATTTCCATAAGTTTTATATTGTTCTCTCTGCTCTTTACAGCAACCCTAATATGATTATTATCTAATCCAATAAAGCTAGAACATTTTCTAATAACTATTCCCCTCTGTAAGAAAAACTTAAATACATATTCTTCCTTCCAATTCAATAATTCAATTAAAATATAATTGGTTTCAGTAGGATATACTCTTATTCCTTCTATATTGGATAATTCCTTAAAAAGATAGTCTCTTTCTTTTTTTATATATTCTTTACTTTTTTCTATATATTCTTCATTGTGGAAAATATAGTTCCCTGCTGATTCTGCCAATGAGTTTATGCTCCATGGTAATTCTATATTAGATATTTTCTCAGCTAAATCAACAGAAGTACATCCATATCCTAATCTAATACCAGGTAATGCAAAGAACTTTGTGGCAGCTCTTATGATGCCTAAGTTTTCATAATTTGTATTTCTAAAAACTTCAATACTATCATAATCCATAGGGCAGAACTCAAAAAATGCCTCATCTAACAATAAATATGACTTAGTTTTTTTTATTAAATCATATAACATTATTAACTCTATTTTATCTATCCTAAGACCAGTAGGATTATTAGGATTACCTAATATCACTAAATCACCTTTCTGTATTTTGCTCCCTATGACTAGAATATCTATTGTAAAATCATCCTTATAAGGTACTCTAATTACTTCCTTTCCATGAACAATAGCTCTTTTTTCATATTCTGAAAAGGAAGGTGTACAGACAAATACCCTATTGGATAATATTATAAAATTATCTATTAACTCTACTGCCCCATTACCAACTACAATATTCTCATCATTACATTTTAAGTAATTAGATATAGATTTCTTTAATCTTCTATATTTAATATCTGGATATGCTTCAAGACTATTAAAACTATCTATTAAAATCTTTTCCAATCCCTTTGGTGGTCCTAAAGGATTTATATTACTGCTATAATCTATTAATTCTCCATCATAACAATTTTCGTAGGATAATAAGTCTCCTCCATGCTCCATTCTATCACCTTCCTTTTATTATAGTGAATAGTTAATAGTGAAAAGTGAATAGTTTTTAGTAAGCCCTTTAAGTCTCTTAATTATTCACTATGTTTTCAACTATTAACTATTACTTATTCACTATTCACTGCCTTTTAGCTTATGTGGTATAAAATATGGACAGTGATTTATTTCGTCTTCATATATATGTGCATCTATTCTAAATACATCTTTTAATAATTTAGCTTGTAATATATTACTAGGTTCCCCATATTCACAAATTTCTCCATCTTTTAATACATAGATATTATCCGAATATCTAGCTGCTTGATTTAAATCATGTAAAACCATTATTACTGTAATACCTAAAGATTCATTTAGTTCCCTTACTAGCTCTAATACTTCCAATTGATAAGATATATCTAAATATGTAGTAGGTTCATCAAGGATTAGCATATTAGGTTTCTGTGCTAGTGCCATTGCTATCCAAGCCCTCTGTCTTTCTCCTCCAGATAGTGTCGCTATATATCTATCTTTAATCCTCATAAGCCCAGTCTTTTCAATTGCCCAATTAATAATATCCTTATCAGCTTTTTTTATTCTTTTTCCAAAGCTTAAATGTGGGTATCTGCCATAGGATACAAGATTTTCTATGGTAACATCGGCTGATACATTTTTCACCTGTGGCAATACGGCTACTTCCCTTGCTATTTTCTTTGTAGGTATTTGAGATATATCCTTTCCATCAAGATATATCTCTCCCGAATAAACCTTTATATATCTTGACAATGATTTAATGAGAGTAGTTTTACCTGATCCATTTGGTCCAATTATAGTAACTATTTCTCCATTGCTCACTCTAAAGTTGATATCCTTTAATACTAGCTTTTCACCATATTTAACCTGTAATCTTTTTGTTTCCATACTCATTATCTCATTGCCTCCTTTTTCCTTAATAAATAAAGAAAAAATGGTGCTCCTAGTGCCGACATTATAATACCTACTGGAATCTCCATTGGTGCAAATAATGTTCTTGACAAAGTATCGCAGATCATAACAATAGACCCCCCAAAAAATATAGCTCCTGGAAAAAGGTATCTATAATCTGAACCAATAAACAACCTTGTCATATGAGGTACAATAAGTCCTACAAAACCTAATAAACCTACTACTGATACTGCCGCTCCTGCTAGTAATGATGATATTATGATAAAGATAAACCTAGTTCTTTCAACCCTCAATCCTAACCCTGTAGCAACTTCGTCTCCTAACATAAGGATATTTAATTTATCTGGCAGAAATAATATCAATATCATACCTAAGACTGCATATGGTAAAATCATCTTTACATCTTTCCAAGTTATAGCCGAAAGACCTCCAACCATAAATCCTAAAACTCCATGAACTCTATCGGGGAAAAATGTCATAAGAGTATTAGTACCTGCACTAAATAAGGACGAGACGGCTACTCCAGCTAAGACCAATCTTGTAGGAAGTACACCTTCTTTCCACGCCAAAGAATATATAAACAAAGTAGCTGACAGGGCACCAACAAATGCACCTATAGGGACGAGATAATAATACCTTGGAAAAATTATAAGAATAACAAGAGCAAAAAATCCTCCCCCAGAGGATACTCCTATGATATTAGGTCCTGCCAAGGGATTTCTCATTATTCCTTGCAATATAGCACCAGATAATGACAAACATATGCCCACTAATGCTGCAACTATGGTTCTTGGCAATCTTACATTCCATATTATTTGATAGTTGACTGTACCTTTCTCATATAGAATTGACTTAATTATTCCTATGGGACTTATTTGTACTGCTCCATTGCCAACACTGAAGAAAAAGCTGGCTATGAATAAGATAATAAAGACAGTAATTATTGTCTTTTTCTTAGACCCCTCTTTTGTATATTTAATCATAGCCTCTCCTTTTTATTTAAATACTTCTGGATATAAAATCTTAGCTAACCCTTCATATGCTTCTGCATATCTATGATTTGGCTTAAACATATAAAGATCCTTTGGCAGAATCACATATCTATCATTCTTAACTGCTGAAAGAGATGCCCATGCAGGATTAGATTCTACATCTTCTTTTATTCTTTCCATTACCTTGTCCATATCATTTCCTGTAGTCTGTACAAATATGAAATCTGGATCTTCTTCTAGTATCTTCTCAATACTAAAGTTTTTATCACTTAGCATATCATTAGAGGTATCTGCAATATTTATGGTCTTCAAATCCTTTAACATTTCACCAACCGTAGATTCAGAACCTCTAGCAGTAACAGATTTAGCACTGGCCATCATTATAAGTACTTTATTTTCCTTATCTTTTGGTGATTTATCAATTATACTGTCTATTTCATTTTTAACATTTAGGACATTCTCTTCATATAGATCTTCTCTTTCGTTAAGAGCAGAAAATAATCTTGCTAGTTTAAAATAATCTTCTTTAACATAATATTCCATTGCTATAAATGGTATATTATTCTCTTCAAATGAAGGTACTAATTCCATTTGTGATTTTTGAGTTGATATTAAAACTACTAAATCAGGATTTAATGCCAGTATTTTCTCTAAACTTATGGAGCCAAGAGCTCCTACAATTTCAGCATCGTCAGTACCTGGTATTACTTCTTGACCAACAGAATCTTCTAACTTACCTATTACTTTACCACCGTTTTTCATCCATATATCTAAATAGGAGTTATATATAACTACTACTTTCTCAGGATTTTTATTTAGAGTAACTTCTTCTCCTCTGCCATCTACAAAGGACACAGTTTCATCTGTAAGTGTTATTCCATATTCCTCTTTTATATCTTCATTTATTTCTCGGGGTTGTGAATTACCTTCTGTTTGCACTATTGGCTCATTATTTTCTTTTGTTTTACAAGCTGTTAATGTGGTTGCCATTAATATAAGTACTAGTAATAGTGATAATATCTTTTTGTTTTTCATTGTTGCCCTCCTAATTTCTTCTGCCTATAATCAATGATATATAGTCTTTATCCTTCAATATTTCTTCTTTGTCCATTATGACCTCTTGTTCTTCCAAGGTTGCCCTTTTAATGTATTTATAACTAAAGTCTTTCTCCTCTAAACTTTTTAATATGCTTTCTTTGTCTTTTAAAGTTTTCAATATGGCTATGGAGTCTATCTTTTCCAATAGAGACTCATCTAACTCATCACATAGCAGAAAACTTTCTCCCTTTACAGTTATAGGAGTTTTGCTTTCACCAGCTGCTGCTACAAAAGATGGAATTCCTGATATTATTTCTACATCAATATCCTTTCCTTCTAATTCTTCCATAATATATATAAATGTACTGTATATCATAGGGTCTCCTATTGTAAGAAACGAACCTATTTCACCTTCTGGTATCTCCTTGAATATGGTTTCTGCTGCCTTTTTGTAATCCTCTTTCTGAACTTGTCCCATGGGAAAGTCTATAAATATTACTTTTTTATCTCCAATAAAATCTTTTGCAGTATCTATAGCCATATTTTTCCCCTTATTCTTTGGAGCAAATATAACTGATGATTTTTCTATTGTTTTAACAGCTTTAAGGGTCAGTAATTCTTTATCTCCCGGACCTGTGCCAATTCCATATAATTTTTTCATTATTTCTCTCCTATTATTTGCTCAAGATGTTCTAAAAATATTTCTTGGATAATTTTATATTCACCTAAACCTTTCAAACATACTTCAACTTCAAACCCTGCTTTTTCAAGTATTGATTTCCATGAATCATCTTCTTCTGAAGCCATATCATTTTTGGCATGATCTCCTGCTACTAGCATAAATGGTTTTAATTTTACCTTTTTTATATTTTTTTCTTTTAATTTCATTACTATATCTTCTATAGTTTTACTTCCTTCTACTGTACCAATAAATATATTTTTAAAACCTTCCTTATGATAAGCATTTTCTAATATCTCATAAGCTTCATCTGCCTCATGGTCAGAACCATGTCCCATGAAAACTAAAGCTTCATTATTTCCTAATTCATTAACTCCAGTATCATGTACAATACTTCTATGGTCTTCTTCTAACCCTAGTAATGGCAATCCTACCTTTATATTATAATTAGTAAGTTTATCATATTCATGCCCAGGAATTATGTGTAAAGGTTGAATATATATTTCTTCTATACCTTGATTCTTCATTTCTTCCATTGCTTCTATTTCATTTAACACATGAAGATTATCTCTTTGCTTTAATCTATGAACAATTATCCTAGAAGTAAAAGCTCTTAGCACCAAACAATCTTTATATTTTTCTCTTATTAGATTCTCTATACTTTCAATACATAATTTTCTAGTCTCTTCATAAGTAGTTCCAAAACTAGCCACTATTATTCCTTTTTTCATAAAATCCCCTTTCCTTTATATAAATTAAATTCTTCTTCATTTTTAAACAATGGTAAATTAAATTTTTGATGAATTCTCACAAGCCATGGTTTAACTAACCTTGCTTCTTCAATTAACTTATCTTCAGTAAAAATCAGTTCTTTCTGCCCTTGTCCAATGATATTCCCCTTACTGAGTATATAAATATAATCACAAATATCATAGATTAAATCCATATCGTGACTGGAGATTATAATTGTTTTATCTTTACTTATTTCATTTATTATTTCCTTCATCTGCTTAGTCATATATGGATCAAGCCCAGAGGTAGGTTCATCTAATAATAATACTTTAGAATCCATAACTAAAACTCCTGCAATGGCAATTCTTTTCTTTTGTCCATAGCTTAAAAAGTGTACAGGTTTATTTACTAAATCAAGTCCACCAACTTTTTCCAGTGCTTTAAATACCTTTTCCTTGATTATATCTTCATCAACATCAAGGTTTCTTAAAGAAAAAGCTATATCATCAAATACATTAGAATAAAATAGCTGTTGGTCAGGATTTTGAAATACAATATTAACCTGCTTTCTATACTCCCTTAAATATTTTTTATCATATTTTAGAGGTGTATCATTATATATTACCTCACCTTTACTTGGTCTTAATATCCCCATAATATTTAAAAATAAAGTGGATTTTCCAGAGCCATTAGCCCCAATAATTCCTATTACCTTTCCCTTATATGTATCTATATTTATATTGTTTAATGCTTCTGTGCCGTCTTCATATTTATAATATAAATTATTTATCTTTAACATTTAATCACCTAGTTTAAATTCCCCATCATATAACTTACATTCAAGGGATATATTCATTTCATTATGCTTTATAAATATTCTAATGAAAAGATTTCTAATAAGTAATGATATTGATTTTAATGAGTTTCTTTTATTTTCATAGCCAAATTTCATGGTTTGTGCCATATGAATATTATTTGCTTCTTCTATAAATATAAATATACTTCTATAAATAAGTACCATCAGTTCTATAAATAGGCTAGGAACTTTTAGTTTGTTTAAGGCTCTAATAATGTCTATTATAGGAGTAGTTAGTATTAGAAAGTATACTGATGTTAGAGAAGATAATACTGTTGTAAATAATTTAGTTCCAGTAGTGAATGAATTTAGAGTGATACCTATATAAATATTTATAAATTTGAAATAATAAATATAATTTACATCATTAATAGAAATTATTATTGCTAATATACTGACTAATAAAAATGATAATGGTATAAGTAACATTTTAAAGTAGGACTTAAAAGGAATTTTGGCTATTCCAACTATTAATACAGACATAAGTATAATAGTCAATAAATCAAAATAATAATTGTTGATTATCCTTGATAATATCATAGCCCCACAGGCAAGGAGTATCTTTGCCTGTGGAGAACAATTTCTTAATTTATTCGTGTAAGCATATTTATCTATTAGCAGCAATTTTTCGTCTTTCCTTTAGTACTCCAAATGTATAGCCTATAATTCCAGCACCTATGGCTACCTGTAGAGAAAATAATAGACTCTCTATCTCTCCACTTGGCGGTTCCCATAATGGCTCAAACCATGGTTCATACTCTGGATTTATTTCTTGAATCAACCCTTCTGCCTGTCCATCTGCTCCCTCAAATTCTGAATCTTTTTTTATAATCAATGGAGTGATTATTATTAAAACTGCTAAAAGTAAAAGGATAATATTTTTTTTATATAGACTCTTCAAGTTTAATCACTCCTTCTTTTTTATATTCTGCAATAAGATTAAACACCATTAAAGTTATAATTCCTTCAACTATTGCCAATGGCAATTGAGTAACTGCAAATATTGATATAAATTTTGTTAAAGATGTAAAGAATCCTCCTGCCGCATCTGGAAATGCAATAGAAAGTTGAATAGATGTAATAATATAAGTTGCTAAATCTCCTAAGGCAGCTGCTAAAAATACTGCTAAACCTTTGTTTTTATTTTTTAAAGACTTATAAATCCAAAAGGATACTAAAGGCCCTACTACAGCCATGGAAAATACATTTGCTCCCAGTGTTGTAATCCCACCATGAGCTAATAATAAGGATTGAAATAATAGTACAATGGTTCCTATTACTGTCATAGTAGTTGGTCCAAACATTATTGCTCCTAAGCCTACTCCTGTTGGATGAGAACAAGACCCTGTAACAGATGGAATTTTAAGTGCAGATAAAACAAAAGCAAATCCCCCTACTAAACCTAGAAACATTTTTTGTTCTTGCTTTAAACCTTTACTTAACTTTCTAAGCCCTACAATTAAAAATGGTAAAGATAGTACTGCCCATACAATAGCCCATTTCAATGGTAAAAACCCTTCCATAATGTGCATTGCATGGCTTAGTCGTGGAGTTACAAGTAGAAGCAGCAGTACACTCCACATCATTAATCTCTTTTTCATAAAATCACCTCTCATTTATTTTTAAAGGAGTACTCCTCCTTTATAACTAAATTAGGTGACCATAAAGGAAATAAAAATCCCTAATCAAAATAGATTAGGGATGGAAATTATACTAATATTAATTATAGACATAGTACAATAGTAAGATTTTCCTTCCCTCCGAAGGTCACTTCAATACTACTAGGCAGGTCTCCTGACTTGTGATTCATTTTACTCTCAGTACCTTCCCAGATTTCTCCAGTGGCATAAACTGATTTCATTATCACTTACAGTAGCGGGGGCTGTATAAGATTTTCACTTATTTCCCTATTAATCATTTATAGAACCTAATGTATTATATTTAATTTTCTCTTTAATGCTATCATAAAACAATGTTTAATACAAGACATTTTTATATCCTAAAATATGACCTTTTTTATCAATTTAATTGCCTGAGAATACTAGTTTATTAATTGTTCCTTATTAAATAAACTTAAATTATCTATTGATACACATACTCTTCCCCTCGAGTATCAAGAACAGTTAAGGACGATAAATTCAGACGTAAATACACTTCTCCATCCTGCTCATATTCTTCTAATACTCCTATAGCTTCTACCCAATCATTTTCATCAGGATATTCACCAGACCAAACCACTTCAAAACCTGCATTATCATCATATCCACAACACCCTGGTCCATAACGAATGACAAAATTATAGTTTGTATCATTTACATCATAATAAATTGAAGTAAATATACCTTCATATTTAATAATTTTTCCTAGATAATCTTCAGAATTTATATAAATATCATTGGTTTGGGAAATGAAGATTTTTTCCTTTATTTCGATTGTATCCATATCAGAAGGGGGAATATCTATGGTACTATGCTGGACTTCATCATTTTGTGAATCTGTCTCTTGTATAATAGTTGAAATATCATCAGAAGAATTGTCCTCTTGGATTTGCTCCTTACATCCAGTCAATAATATAAGGCAAGCAAATATCATTATAAGGTATCCTTTCATTACTTAATCCCTCTTTTCTCTATTCCATTTATAGACTTAACTCCATTTACCTTCATTCTAACTAAGTTTCCAAGCCAAAATAATACAAAGGCTCCAATATTAACTATAACTACACTGGCTCCAGTAGGTGTGCCATAAACATAAGAACCTACTACTCCCAAAGAGAAGCAGATTATAGATATAATGGCTGAACAAATTGTCACAGTTTTAAATTGCTTACACAATCGCATTGATGTTAGAGCAGGAAATATAATTAAACTGGAAATAAGTAGAGCCCCCATCATTCGCATACCTAATACAATTGTTATTGCTGTTAAAAATGCAATTAACATATTGTAAATATTAGTTTTTATACCTGTAGCTTTAGCAAAATTTTCGTCAAAAGTTACTGCAAAAACTTTATTATAAAGAAGTATAAACATTCCTAAAACTAAGATAGACAGTGTCACACTTAGTTTAACATCAGCATGGCTCATACTTAAAATGCTTCCAAATAAATAATTACATACATCGGTGTTCATACCAGTAGTCATGGATATAGCTACAACACCAATTGCAAGTGAACTTGTGGAAATTATGGCAATAGCAGCATCACCCTTAATTTTACTATTTTCGCTAATCCGAAGCAGCAGAAAGGCAGCCATAACACATACGGGTATAGAAATCGTCAAAGGTGCTACATTCATGGCTGTAGCAATAGCTAAAGTTCCAAAGCCCACATGGGATAACCCATCACCAATCATTGAATAGCGTTTCAATACCAAACTCACACCAAGCAATGCTGCACAAAGGGAAACCAACAATCCTACAATTACTGCTCTAACAAGAAATGGATATGAAAACATTTGAATTAATATGTTAATCATTCTGCTCACCTCCCAAAAAACTAGATCCCACACTGGATTTAACATAGTCAGATGTTTTTCCGAAAAATATCTGCTGTCCCTTCAAATGTAAAATAAGGTCAGCATATTTGATAGCACTGCGGACATCATGAGAAACCATAATAATTGCAATTCCCATCTCACGATTTATTTTAAAAATCTGCTTGTATAAATCCTGAGTCACTATTGGATCAAGTCCCGCTACTGGTTCATCTAAAATCAGTAACTTCTGTGTAGCACAAAGTGCCCGGGCCAACAGCACACGCTGCTGCTGACCTCCAGACAATTCTCTATAGCATTTATTGCGAAGATTTTCAATTCCAAGAAGAACAAGATTTTCTTCAGCCATGGTTTTATCTAATTTTGAATAGAAAGGACGAATTCCCATCTTACTTAATCTTCCAGACAAAACGACTTCATAGACACTGGCGGGAAAATCCTTTTGAACAATGGTTTGTTGAGGTAAATAACCAATTTCATTGGATTTAAGTCCTTCATCCATTAGAATACTTCCCTTTTGAGGAACCTTTAAACGAAGTAAGCCTTTAATGAGTGTACTTTTACCTGATCCATTTTCTCCTACAATACACAAATAATCTCCACTATTAATTGAAAAATTTAAACCACTGATTACAGTATGCCCCTCGTAAGCAAAGGAGGCATCCTTACAAATAAGAAGTGACATATTATTTAAGAGCCTCCTTTATTGCCTCAAGATTAGCTGTCATCAAATCCAAATAACTTATGCCCTTTTCAAAATCACTTTTAGCAATATTGTGACAAGCATGAAGCAATAGCTTTTTTGCACCTGTAGCTTCACAAATTATATCTGCCATCTTTTCATTGGAAAGTTCAATATTAAATACTACAGGAATATTCTCAGTCTTTACTTTATCAATCAAGAATGCTATAGTGCCAGCACTGGGTTCAGTTTCTGTAGAACAACCAGGAAATGCGGCAAAATATTCAAGTCCATATTCATCAGCAAAATATCTAAATGGGAATCTATCACCAAAAACTATAGTTTTTCTAACTCCTGCATCCACAGCATTTTTAAAGTCCATATTTAATTCATCCAGTTTTGCCACATAAGAAGTAGTATTCTGTCTGTATATAGAAGAATTATCCTTATCTATATCACATAATACTTCAGAAATAGCTTGAACGATAATTTTAGCATTCCTAGGGGATGTCCACACATGTTCGTCATATTCCGATTCCTCATGGTGGTCATCATCATGATCGTGGTCATGTCCATGATCATTTTCCATTCCCTCTACTATTTCTTCCTCTACTACATCTACAGTATCCATAAGTGATATAATCTTCATTTTGCTTGTATCTATGGATTCTAAAATTCCTTTAATCCACGAATCAGAATCTCCTCCTACATAGATGAACATATCACAATCTTGGATCTTCGCAATATCCCTAGGAGTAGGTTCAAAGGAGTGACTTTCAGAACCTGGAGGGAGAAGCATGGTCAATTCAACATTCTCTCCTGCGATTTCTCTAACAAAATCATATTGAGGAAAAATAGTGGCAACAACACTTATTTTCTCACTAGTAATGGTATTTTCATTTTTACTGCATCCAATTAAAGTGGATACAAAAATGAAAAACACCAGCGTTATCGAAATAAATCGTTTCATAAAAATATAACCTCCATTTATTCTTGTTTTTGGGCATAAAAATACAAGGGACACTAAATCCTTACTAAAAACGGACATACTATTCCCTTGTGGAGGTATATTTTAATTATTCATTCTGACTTTTAAAATTATTGGTGTGATATTTACATGGGATTTGTTCCGACTAACGAATACAAAAGCAGTTAAGGATTTAAAGAACCCAGCCATTATAATAATGCCAACTACGCTAAGTTGTTTGAGAAGGTTTTCTAAAGTATGAATTTGTGCACAGACATAACAATGCTCACCAATACAGTCGTGAGCAGTATGAGTAATAATAAACCATTCAGAAAGAAGGAATGTCATAGCAATACAAATAATAAGCAAAACTATCAACTTTCTTATATTAGAATGCTTTATATTCATTGTGCTTTCTCCTTTCCTATGGCCTACATTTTTCACAATATCCATATAGAATCGTTCTGTCCCTATCAAGATTAAATCCGTGATTTTCCCGCATATGTATTGTAAGCTCATTAATATGATTGCAATTCAACTGGATTCCCTGTCTGCAATCAATACATATAAGATGATAATAATCCAAATACCAATTTATCCAGATTCCTATAAATAGTAGTCTGTCCTATAGACTCTCCTTTAATAAAATAGCAATTTGGAAACGCTTTTCATATCCATAATTTTATTGAATATGAAAAGCGTTGTCAAGGAAAATCTAGGAAAGCATGAAATATTTATCTTAGCTTCAGTTTACTCAATCTTTCATTTAATTCATAGGTTTCATTCTCCATATGGGATACTATCTGTAATATATCCTTAATGGTGTTTGCTTCACTATCTATGCTAGATGCAATTTCTTCTACCGATGCAGTATTTTCTTCTGAAATAGCTTCTAGGTTTTCCATCCCTTCCGACATTATTGCTGTACTTGAAGTTATTTCTTCTGTAGAATCAGATACTTCCTCTACCATAGATGACACCTTCTGTATAGACTCTGTAATACTTTCAAAGCGATTTATTACATCATCTACTTGTACATGACTTGCTGCTGCTTTTTGAGATACTTCTTGCATGGACTTTGAAGCATTTAAAATCCCTTTCCGTATATCTTCTAAAAGACTAGATATTTCACCTGCCGACTTTGATGATTCCTCTGCTAAGGTTCTTACTTCTTCTGCTACTACTGTGAATCCTGCGCCATGTTCCTTTGCTCTGGCAGCTTCTATTGAAGCATTTAATGCTAAAAGATTTGTTTGTTTAGCTATGCCTGTAATAGTATCTACTATGTTATTTATTTCATTTGAATGTTCATCCAACTTCATCATTAATTCTGTTGTTTCATTAACAACTTTACCTACATCATTAATTTGATTTTTCATTTTTTCAATTGCTTCATTTCCTTGGATTGCATTGTTTTGAGTCTCTGTGGCTTCTACCGTTACCTGTTGTGAATGTCTGGCTATATCTTTAATAGCTTGATGTGTTCCTAAGATTGAATCAGTCATTTTCGACATTTCAACTGTTTGCCCTGCTATTCTTTCGGTTACATTATCAACAGTATCATCTATTTGTTCAAAGGATATACTAACCTCTTCAAATGCTTTAGAAAACTGTTTAGTATTATCCAGTAAATTTCTAGAATTTTCATCTACATTCAATAATATACTCTGTATTGTATCAAGCATTTGATTTGTGCATATTGCTAATTCGCCTATTTCGTTATTTTCCTCAATTTCCAGTCTCTTAGTAAGATCCCCACTTAATTCTGCTATTTCTCTCATCTTAATTACCAGACTTTCTATTGATTTGCTTTGTCTCATAGTTATAAATCGAACAATCCACCATATGAAAAACAAGCTTACTGCTAATATAGCTATTAGTATACCTAAGAATAGAGTCTGTAATTTAATGAACGCCTTTGTATTTACATTTATACCTAAAACAGCTGTTACTTTATCATTCTGAGAAATAGGTATATAAACTGCTGAATATGCTTCTTGAGTAAGGAAATCCTGATCTATTGCTACGGTATGAGTACTTCCTGTCTCATAGGCCATGTCCATCTCCTCATTATTATGGGACAGATACTCTCCTATATTGTGTTTATCACTACTAGATGTATTTGCTATATATATCCATTTGTTATTGGAATCCTTTGTAAATACATAAATATCTTCCAGTATGGATTTAGCCTTACTTGATATTTCTTCCAAAGTATTTACAATATGCTGGTAATCTTCACTGTTTTCATCTTTACTCACTGCAAGTTCCTTTAAATCATATTGAGATAACTCCCTTGTGGCGATTCCCATCATAGCATTAAGTGAGATATTCAACATTTGATGTGCTGCTATATTCACCGTTTTATAAACGAAAAATCCAAATCCTAAAAATAAAACAATTATAAAGATCATTATATTTCTTGTCCACTGTTTACGCAAAGTTGTCTTTTTCTTGTTTTTTGTTGCACGTTTCATTTACTTCCCCCTTAAATTGCACAAAATGGTACCAATTTTTTTGTTAAATGAGGTTATCTATATAATATTTTCTATGTTGACTATTTTATTTCTCTCTACTATTTCTATTTCTAATCAATATCAATCGCAACAGTTGTGCAATACCACTGGCCATAGCCGCCACATATGTTAGAGCCGCAGCATTTAAAACCTTTTTTGCCCCTTTAATTTCATCTTCTACAACAAATCCATTGCTGTCAAGTAGTTGTAAAGCACGGCTGCTTGCATTAAATTCAACTGGCAGGGTAATTATCTGAAAAGCCACAGCAGCTCCAAATATCCATATGCCAATATCCATTAATCCACCAAGACTAGGAATCATCAGTCCTACGGCAATAAAAACCCAAGCTGTAGAAGACCCGAAACTAGCCAAAGGAAATATCATATTTCTTAAAGATAAGGGAATATATCCATTAGCATGCTGAATAGCATGACCTACTTCATGTGCAGCAACACTAACGGAAGCAATAGAATTACCCTGATACACTTCAGGGGATAATCTAAGTACACCGTTTGCTGGGTCATAGTGGTCGCTTAAATGTCTCTTTGAAACTTCTATTGGTATATGATGTAATCCATGCTGATCTAAAAGTGTTCTTGCTACTTGAACTCCTGTATATGACTTCTGTGTTGATTTTCTCAAATATTTAGCAAAATTTGATTTTACCTTACTTTGAGCATAGATGGTTAAAATAATTGCTGGAAGCAAAATAATCATTGTAGGATCAAATCCATAAAATCCTCTTGAATATAACATATAATCACTCCTTAATTTTATTTTAAATTTTTTTATAGATAACCAACATCATAATAAAAATACACGTTCGGCTGTTTCGAATATGGATAACTCCTACAATTCATTCAGCTATAAAATCCTAAAATTTATAAACTCGCTACGCTCAAACATATAAATTTCTTTACGGATTTTATAGCCTCATTCATTGGGAGTTATTCCATATTCTGCAAATGCACTCTCTTAGTATTTTTTATTATGATTTCGTGTTGGTTATCTATATTAATAGATTTTAATATATTAACTCAACTGTAAAAACAGAGCCTATATTGGGAATACTATGGACATGAATATTTCCTCCATATAGATCTATAATCTTCTTTACTAAAGGCAATCCCAATCCATTACCTTCAGAAGAATGAGATCTATCCCCTTGATAGAACTTTTCAAAAATACGCTGCAATACTTCTTCACTCATACCAATACCATGGTCTTTAATTTCTACTCTTATAATTGAACCTGTTTCCTCAAGTTTTATACTAATAACACTATTATCTCTTGAAAATTTTATTGCATTTCCCAAAAGATTGATCCAGGCCTGCTGAAATAATCCTTCATCTCCTACATATTTAACCTTATGAAGTTCAATATCAAACTCAATATTCTTTTTACTCCATTCATATTCCAAAAGTAAAATACTTTTTCTTATTTGCTCATCTAGCCAAAATTCTGTTGTTCTCCCTACTATCTCTTGACTTTCTAATTTTGAAAGTTTTAAAATATTAGAGGAAAGTTTAGACAATCTTATGGTTTCTTCTGCAATTATATCTGTATATTCTTTTCTTTCAATTTCCGTTAAATTCCCTTTCTGCAGCAATCTAGCAAATCCTTGAATAGATGCAATTGGAGTTTTAAATTCATGTGATACATTTGTGATAAAGTCCTTGCGAAGATATTCTATGTTTTTTAGTTCTCGAGTCATTTTGTTAAAGTTATGGGTAAGTTGCCCTATTTCATCTTGTCTTTCAACTTCAACAGATACATCAAAATTTCCCTTTGCTACTTCCTGCGTAGCAGAGGTTAGTTCCAATATTGGTTTGACTATTCTCTTAGATAAAAGTATAATACATATACTCCCTATAACAACATACACTAACATGGTAAACCATACTCTAGATACTACTATTTTAAAGATTGTATTTTTAGGATATAGGCTAATTTGAATAAATGAGTCATCTAAAAATAATACTACTACAGGACTGTTTCGCTTGCTTTCATATGAGAAAACAGGCTCATTATTATAAATCTTTTCTAACTCTTTTTCTGTAAACTTAAATAAATCGATATTTTCAATTTTACTAACATGAGATGTTGAAGTAGATGTAATATTTGCAATTTCTTCTATACTTAAATCTGTCTTTTCATATAGCTGTAATATAGAGTTTGCTATTTTAAATTGATTTAGTTTAATTTCATCTTCAATATTCTCAGTAAATATAGTTGATATAATAAAGGATAGAATAGAAGAACTATAAATTATAATAATAAAAAATAAAGCTAGTTTTACAGCAATCTTTTTCATATTTTTATCTCTGCCTTATATCCTAATCCTCTAACTGTAATAATCTCAAATTCGTCAAATTCAGAAAACTTGTCCCTTAAACGCCTAATATGGACATCTACTGTACGTTCGTCAGCTTCTGAATCCATTCCCCATATTTCATCCATAAGCTGTTGTCTTGTGAATATTTGCTTGGGATAACTCAACAGCTTAAATAATAAATAAAATTCCTTCTTAGGAAGATTTATAGATATGTCTTTTTTATTGACATCTAAAGTATTATAATCCAAAACTAATTCACCAATTGTTAGACGATACTCATTAACAATACGCGAACGACGCAATAGTGCTGCTACCCTTAATACCATCTCGTCTATATCTATGGGTTTTACCATATAGTCGTCTGTTCCTACAATAAATCCTTTTTTCTTATCATCAAGGGTTTCCTTAGCAGTTACCATTAGAATAGGTAAATTATAGTTGGATTTTCTAAGTAAATCAGTTAATTGATAACCATCCATGTTTGGCATCATAATATCACTGATAATTAAATCTATATGTATCATATCCAATATCTCTAATGCTTGAATACCGTCATTAGCCATTAAAACATTATATCCTTGCTGCTTTAATACAGCTCCAATTAATTTTTGCAAATTCTTATCATCTTCAGCTACTAGAATATTAATCATATATATCCCTCTTAACAATATTATTTTAAAAACGAATCCATAGTATTAGTGAAATCCTTATATAATTATAAAACACTAATATGAACTGAATATTAATTTTTATAAGAATTAGTTATAAAAAATAACTCTTTCTAAAATAAGAGTTATTTTTATAGTTAAATATTATTTTATATTAATTATTATTAATTCAATTATAATGCAAGTAGTCAAAAATAATATCTCACTTAAATACATAATATCTATTGTATCTCTTACATCTCTCTTTTGAATAGATCGTATATTATCACCAATAGTTGGTTTTTCAACTAGCCTGCCATGGTAATAATTATTTCCACCTAGCTGAACACCTAAAAGCCCTGCAACAGCTCCTTCTGGATATGCGCAGTTAGGACTTTTATGGTTTTTTCTATCTCTTGTCATTATTCTAAAACCATCTTTTATATTAAATCTTCCTATAGATCCTAAACACATAAAAATCCCAGTAAGTCTCGCAGGAATATAATTAAATATATCATCTATTTTTGCAGGAAAATATCCTAAATCTATATACTTATCATTCATATATCCTAACATAGAATCCATAGTATTTATAAACTTATAGGCTAGTCCCCCTGGTGCTCCTAACAAAATTATATAAATTAAAGGAGCTATAACTCCATCGGAAGTATTTTCTGCCACAGTCTCTACAGTTGCTTTTATGATTTCTTCTTCTGAAAGATTCTTAGTCTCTCTTCCAACAATATAAGAAAGTCTCTCTCTCCCCTGTTCTATACTGCTGTCTAAAGCTTCCGATACTTTAGTTGCCTCGTAGTCTAAACATTTTGCAGCTATACAAGTATAGATTAGGTATGTATCTACTAGGATATAAATAAGTCTATATTGTTTTATAAGTTTTAATAGTAAATATGGCACTGTAAATCCAAGTAAAATATTAATTATAACAATAATAAGTCCTGCAAGTTTAAGTCCATTTTTAGATTTAATAATTTTTCTTACTAATCTCTCTTCAAAAGAAATTATCCTCCCCATAAGCTTTACTGGATGAGGAAAGTTATAAGGATCTCCTAGCTTAAAGTCTAATAAAACTCCTAAAATTACACTCATTGACATATTAAATTCTCCTTAATTATTTACTAAATCCAATCCCATTATTTTATAAATATAATCCATATCCATATTTTCTCTAAGTATTGCAGCTAATTTACTTAACTCCCTTTCCATTTCTTCTTCTGTTTGAGGATTCATATTACATTCCTTGTCATAGTCTACTAAACTATCTTCATCCACTAACTCCAAATGTGCAAAGGGTATAGTACCTATAACTGGTATATTTAATATTTCTTCAATCATTTTAATTCCAGGATCTAAAAGGGTTTTATCTCCTCTAAATTTATTGATTATAAGCCCCTTTATCCTTTTTCTCTCATGTTCCTCCAATAGCATTACAGTACCATAGAGGGAAGCAAATACTCCTCCTCTATCTATATCTGCTACTAAAAGTACTGGAGCATCTGCCATTTCAGCCATACCCATATTTACTATATCATTTTGTTTTAAATTTATTTCAGCAGGGCTTCCTGCACCTTCTATAACCACAATATCGTTTTTGCTTTCTATTTCTTTATATATATCTAGTATCATTGGTTTTAATGTGTTTTTATACTTGAAATATTCCACAGCTTCCATATCCTCTTTATCTTCACCTTTTATAACTACCATAGACCCTTTATCTGATTTCGGTATAAGTAAAATTGGATTCATATTGGGATGGGGCTCAAGTCCTGCTGCCATAGCTTGTAAAGTTTGTGCTGTACTTATTTTATACCCATCTTTAGTAGTATAATATTTCGATGACATATTTTGAGATTTAAAAGGATAAACCTTATAGCCATCTTCTTTAAAGATTCTGCATAATCCTGTACACATTAAACTTTTACCTGCGGAAGATGTTGTACCTTGTATCATAATATTTGTCATGTTTCTCCCCCTATCTATATTTTTGTATTTCTTCTTCTAGACTATCTACATTATACTCTAATGATAATACTGGATTTATATTATATTTATCTAATAGATAATATAGTTCTTCTATTTTCTCTAGAGCTGGTGCTTGGTGATTATCGTATAGACCATCATTGGAATGGATATGAATATAGAAAATATAATCTTTAAGCTCCTTAATCCATTCTTCCAATGTAACCTTTCCTAAATTAGCGTGCCCTATATCTAGATTGATTTTAACATTAGGCAAGTTTATAGTTTCTATTAACTCTTTTAACATAGTTGGAGTCTCCTCGAATATATTCTCTAAGAGTATTACTCCTTTATAATCTGGTACTTCCTTTAGAATTTCTTCCCAAAATTCCCTACTTTGAGTATTATTTAATTTCCTTATGGATGGCTGATTTAAATATGGATTTATTTGACTATGAAATATTAAATAATCTATGTTTAACTCTTTAGCCACATTTATAGTATATAAATATCTATTATAACTTACCTCTCTAATTAATTTATCTGGACTTGAAGGCTTCAGATCTAAAAAAGGTCCATGTAAGGCTTTAATGTTTTTAAACCCTTTAAGCTTGGCCTTATATCTATGAATTATCGTATTAATTTCATTTAATGACAAATTAGGCTCTGTAAAATCTTGTATTTCAATACCTATATTGAGTTTTTCAATCTCTTCCATATTTAAACTATCTATGGTACTTATGGTTTTTAATATTTTCCTTTTCATATACTCACTCATCCCTTTAAGATTTATTCTTCTTTGAATGAATCAACCAAGTTACTTCTATCAAAGAAGATGGTAACAATATCAAATCCTCATAAACCAAATATTTCCCTTCCCATCTCGGATCAAATTTATTTTTATATTTTCTTAGACCATCAAAACTATAAAAATGTTTACCATATTTAAATACCAAGTGTGCAATTCTCTCTTGGATATGAGCATTTTGTGCTATACCTACATTTGAAAGTGGAGCCATTCCAAGATTGAATATCTTATAGTTATCATCTTTAAATGTCAAAATCAAATTTAATATAAGAAAAGTCATAGTGTTATTAGGTACTTCCTTTCTAAAACGCATTAAATCAATTGAAACCGATTTATCATCATAACTAGGACTTAAAGAAGCAAATGCTATTACTTCTTCTGTTTCTCTATTCTTTACAACTCCAATCTTAGATTTATCTAAATATTCTTTATTGAACCATCCAAGTGAAAAACCCATTTCCTCCCTATGGGCTAACCATTCATCAGAAACTTTTTTTAAATCTAAAAATAGACTTTCATCTATGGAATTCTCATAATATATCTCGAAAGTAAAACCATCTTTCTCAAATCGCCTAAGTATATTTCTAAAATCTCTACTTTTGGAACTATTTATGTCAAAATTATCAAGCTCTACTAGTCCTGTTTCACCTAATTTAAAGAAATAATATCCATGATCATGATAAAAAGGCAATAATCTTTCACTTGTTTGATAAAAAACTGATTTATATCCATATTCATCTATGAAGTCCTGAAACTCTGTTAAAGCTTCACCAAAGTACTTTGCATCTCCAATGGGATCTCCTAAAACTACAGCAAGACCATGACTTATCTCATATTGAATTAAAACCTTATTATTTTTAGGCCAAAATAAATGTTTATCCTTTAAGAATATAAGATGAGTTAAGAAATTCCCATCATATTCCTGTAAAAATTTATTTACCCTTTCTTCATCAACATCTTCATACCTGTCATTATTCGTTATCCTCTCCTTTGTCAATTCATAATAGACAACAAAAATAATGAGAAAACCATAAGCAATAACTCCACTAGGTATAGGCCAAGAGATTCCCTTTGTAATTAAAGACTTAAAATACTCAATTCTTATGAAATCCTTCAGTATTATATGGGACATTTTTACATAGGCTAGAAGCCCGATAAATGCTAATATCAAAGTCATAATAGCTTTAAACCAATCAATTGGCAAACTTCTTCTATAGAAACTATGCTTGGACATTTTTAATATTATTAGAACTAGTATTAGGAAAATCGCTTCCTCATAAGCAAACCCCTTAATCATTGCAAATATAGCACCAAAAAACAATAGCCACATAGTAATTTTATAACTGCGCTTTACCTTCATTCTTATTTCTCTAGAGATAACTATCAGCAATATTCCTATACATATTGTTAGCTGTCTTGATAACTGTAAAATTGGAAACGATAAAAGCCTTGAAGCTATTTTAATTCGTTCAATTGCCCCTGGAGCTAATGCAGATAATAATAAGGTTACTCCAGATGCTAATATTAATATTGATAATAATAGATTTGTAATACTAGATGTTTTATTAATAAAATCTTTTATCTTTGAAAAATCTATAAATTGATTTAATTTGTCCTCGCTTTGAGATTGTATTATTAAAGTAAGATTTATTCCTATTATCAAAGGCAGTATATAGTAAAAAATTCTATATAATATTAATATAGCTAAGACATTTTCAGTTCCTACACCATAATATTGAAAGCCAAGTAATACTACTAAATCAAATGACCCCACTCCACCAGGCAGTAAGCTTAAGATACCAGCCATAGAACCTAAAGTAAATATAATAAATACTATATATAAATTTATCCCTTGGCTAAACTGTCTAGCAATAACCAAGAATAAGGTAAAAGCAATCATCCATTCTATAAAGGATAAGAATAGTAGTTTCACTCTCAAAATAATTCTATTATTATCTACATCTCTTGAACTTTTCTTTAAGGTATCAAATATTTTATCTATGAAAAAATAGATAACAAAGTATATCATAAAAGCAATAATGGCTATAATTATCCATCTATACTTCTCTAAAAGCGGACTTATATATTGATATTTAAACAGTGCAATAATCATCATAAGAGAAAGACCTATACCTGTTGATGGAATTAGTAGTAAATTATAATCTATAATATCCTCTTTATTGTTAGCACTCTTTTTAAATAGAAGTGATCTGATGGAAGCACCTGTTAATCCGCCTAACCCAGAAATATTATTTATTGTATTAGCCACAAAAGTAATGCTAAATATAGTTGTCTTTTTTATATCAAAATTTAGATATTTTATTATTGCAAAATCATATAAACTCATTGATGATACTGCTAATATTCCTAAAATAGTAAATATAAATATAAGAGATAGAGGAAATTCCCTGATTATAGATATTATCTTAGCAAAATCTATTGATTTTAATTCCCTTACTCCTCCAGCAATTATAACTCCTATCATAAGCATTATAAATATTACTCTTGAAATCTTTGCTCCATTTTTCTTTAATAGCAATTTAAGTTTTTCCATATACTCCTCCATCTGTGATACTCATTAATTTACTATTCTCTATAAATCTATATTTATTCTAATACCTAAATAATATATTACATCGTTTTTCAAATTTTATCAATGGAGTTAAATATTGTAGATTTAGCTTAACTGATTTATTATAAATAATAAAAACTGCTAACAAGTTTCTTTGTTAGCAGTTTTTTATCCGTTGAAGGTGAAAAACTATCTTCTAGTTACCAGCCCCTTCTTCCACAAGTTCTCCTTCTATTTCACCATCTTCAATACTCAGATATACGCCTTCGTATGCAGCAATATATATTTCTTTTAATTGGCTTATTAATGGGTATCTTGGATTTGCTCCAGTACATTGATCATCAAATGCTTGTTCAGACATATCATCTAAGGAAGCATAGAATTTTTCTCTATTAACACCAAAGTCAGCAATAGATTTTGGTATTCCAACCTTATCCTTTAATTCATCTATGGCTTCTATTAATAATTCCATCTTTTCATGGTCTGTATTTCCACCTAATCCTATATAATCAGCTATTTTAGCATATCTTTCCTGTGCATTAGGATATTTGTATTGAGAAAAAGCTGCTTGTTTAGTAGGATTATTTACTCCATTAAATCTAATTACTTCATTTATTAACATTCCATTAGCCACTCCATGAGGGACTTGATGGAATGCTCCTAGTTTATGGGCTAATGAGTGACATATTCCTAAAAACGCATTAGCAAAAGCCATACCTGCAATAGTAGAGGCATGAGCCATTTTTTCTCTAGCTTCTACATTTGTACTACCCTCATTATATGCTATTGGTAAATATTTAAATATGGATTCGATTGCTTGTAGCGCTAGGCCATCTGTAAACTCTGTAGCCATAATGGATACATATGCTTCAATGGCATGGGTTAAAGCATCAATGCCTGAGACAGCCGTTAGACCTTTTGGCATATTCATCATAAATTCTGTATCTACTATTGCCATATTAGGAGTTAATTCATAGTCTGCAAGAGGATACTTTATTCCTGTTTTTTCATCTGTTATGACAGCAAATGGTGTAACTTCTGAACCAGTCCCTGCTGAAGTAGGAATAGACACCATCATTGCCTTTTGTCCCATTACAGGGAATGTATATACTCTCTTCCTTATATCCACAAACCTCATAGCTAAATCATTAAATTCAACTTCTGGGTGTTCATATAAAACGTGCATTATCTTTGCTGCATCCATAGGCGAACCTCCACCTAGACCAATTATTATATCTGGTTCAAAGTTCTTCATTTCTTCTGCACCTTTTATGGCAATTTCAAGAGTAGGATCTGGTTTAACATCTGCGAAAACTTTATATGCAATACCAGATTCATCAAGGACATCTGTTAATTTCTTTGTATATCCTAAATCATAAAGTACCTTGTCAGTTACTATAAATGCTTTCTTTTTACCCATTTCTCCTAGTTCTCTTACTGCAACTCCTAGACAACCATATTTAAAATATACTTTCTCAGGTACTCTAAACCAAAGCATATTATCTCTCCTTCTCGCAACAGATTTAATATTTAGTAATTGCTTTACTCCTACGTTTTCAGATACAGAGTTTCCACCCCATGATCCACAACCCAAAGTTAATGAAGGAGCTAATTTAAAGTTAAATAAATCACCTATGGCACCTTGAGAAGATGGCATATTTATTATAGTTCTTCCAGTTTTCATCCTTGCACCAAATTTTTCTATTCTATCTTTACATATCATTTCATTTGTATAAAGTACAGATGTATGTCCTAATCCTCCATGTGCCACTAGTTTTTCAGTCATTTCAAGCCCATGGTTAAAATCATCTACCTTATACATTGCCAAAACAGGAGATAATTTTTCATAACTAAAAGGTTCTTCTTGTCCTACAGCCTCTACTTCTCCTATTAAAACTTTAGCTTCTTTTGGCACTGTAATACCTGCTAATTCTGCAATTTTATAAGCAGGTTGTCCTACTATATCTGGATTTACTGCACCATTTTTAAGTAATATACTTCCTACCTTATTCTTTTCATCTTCATTTAAAATATATGCTCCTCTATGTTCAAGTTCTTCCTTGGCTTCTTGATATACCTCTTTAACTACTAATATAGATTGTTCTGATGCACAAATAACACCGTTATCAAATGTTTTTGATAATAAAACGGAGTTTATTGCCATTTTAAGATCTGCTGTTTCATCTATAATGGCCGGAGTATTTCCAGGACCTACACCAACAGCTGGTCTGCCTGATGAGTATGCAGCCTTTACCATTCCAGGCCCACCAGTAGCAAGGATCAAATCTGCCTCCTGCATAACTAACTGTGATAACTCTATTGATGGGTCGTCAATCCAAGCTATTATTCCCTCTGGAGCGCCAGCCTTTACTGCTGCATCAAGGACTATTTTAGCTGCTGCTATGGTGCATTCCTTTGCTCTAGGGTGAGGTGAAAAAATAATTCCATTTCGTGTTTTTAAGGATATTAAAGATTTAAATATTGCTGTTGATGTGGGGTTTGTCGTAGGTACAATTGCAGCAATAATTCCCACTGGCTCTGCTATTTTTGTTAGTCCAAAAGAAGAATCCTCTTCTATAATATCGCAAGTTTTTTCATTTCTATACTTATTATAGATATATTCAGCTGCATAGTGATTTTTGATAACCTTATCTTCTACAATACCCATTCCTGTTTCTTCTACTGCTAATTGAGATAATTTAATTCTTTGGTCATTAGCTGCCATAGCGGCTTCAAGAAATATTTTATCTACTTGTTCTTGAGTAAATGTAGCAAATTTTTTCTGAGCTCCCCTAAGCTCTTCCAACTTCATTAAAAGTTCTTCTTTGTTTGTTACTCTCATACTCAAAGCACCCCTTTAATCATTTTCTTAATAATATCTCTATTCCATATATTAGGGTATAATAGCTTCAGTAATAAGTAAGACTAAATATTATTCTTTTAGTATTATATCATATAACTAATACTTTTCCTAATGTTTTACAGAATAAATAGAAATATCTAAAATTTCTGACTAAAATTAAAAACCAAAACAGATTTTAAAATCTATTTTGGTTTTTAGTAACTTCTTTAAGCATTAATATTATTTACTATTTAGCCTTATTATATCTTTCTTCTATCTCATTCCAATCAACTAGATTCCACCAAGAATCTATATAGTCTGCTCTTTTATTCTTATACTTTAAATAATAAGCGTGTTCCCATACATCTATACCAAGAAGTGGTACTTTCCCTTGTGAAATTGGATTATCTTGATTTGCTGTAGCAACTATTTCAAGTTTTCCATTGTAAAGTACTAGCCATGCCCATCCACTACCAAATTGACCTAAAGCTGATTTTTTAAAATCCTCTTTAAATTTATCAAATCCACCTAAATTTTCATCAATTTTCTTTCCAAGCTCTCCTTCTGGCTTTCCCCCACCTTTAGGTGACATTATATCCCAGAATAAAGTATGGTTATAGTGACCACCACCATTATTTCTTACAGCAGCTCTAATGTCTTCTGGCAATCTATCTAGGGATTTTAAAATATCCTCTATCTCCATTCCTTGAAACTTCTCATGACCTTCTAAGGCTTTATTTAAATTATCTACATAGGCTTGATGATGTTTTGAATGATGTGTTTCCATAGTTAACTGGTCTATATGTGGTTCTAAAGCATCATATGAATATTTTAATTCTGGTAATAAAAATTTCATTTTATCGCTCCTTTTTATCTATATTAATTTGATTGTTATCGTATTATATATATGCCCACTTTTTCAATTGATAAACATTATCATTTAAAATCTTTAAATTTTAATATATAAAAGCTCTAGTGCAGTTTGTTTCACTAGAGCTTAATGTTGTATTCTATATTATAGTATTACTACTGGTTTAATTAAATCCCAAGACTTAGTTTTCATCATTTCCAATGCATCTTCTATTTTCTCAAATCCATGGAAAACATGGGTTACTATTTTACTAGGATCGATTAGCCCAGACTTTACCAACTCAATCTGTTTTTCCATTCTCTCCCTGCCACCAGGTGTTATTTTTCCCGTAATACTTAATTTAGTGTCACTTGGAAATTCAAGTCTAGGGACTGAAAACTTTTCTCCACTACCAAAGTGATTTACATTTCCTATATATCCTCCAGGCTTAACAACCTTTACTGCATTTGTAATTGCATCTGAATCCATACCTGCCACTAGGGCTTTATCTACTCCTTCACCTTTTGTTAATTCAAGAATCTGATCAGATATTGGACCATCTTTATGGTATATAATATCTGTTGCTCCATAAAATTTAGCGGCTTGGATTAATTCTTTATTAGCACCTACTATGATGATTCTTTTAGCTCCCTTTAGCTTAGCCCCAGCAACTGCCATTAATCCTATGGATGGGGTACCTAAAACTGCCACTGTATCGTTGTATTCTACCTCTGCTAATTCTACAGCATGAAGTCCTGTAGATACTGTATCCGTAAGCATAATGGCAGATTCTAATGAAATATCCTCTGGTAATAATGCTACATTCATATCTACATCATTTACATGAAAGTATTCTGAGAAAACTCCATCCTTTATATTTGAAAATTTTCTCCCGATTATCTGCTGTGCACAATTATTATCTGAACTATTATTTCTTCCATCAAGTGTAATAGCTGGTACGATTACTTTATCCCCTGTTTTAAAATCTTTAACCTTTTCTCCAACCTCTATAATTTCTCCAATAGCTTCATGTCCCAAAATCAAATTTTCTCTATAATTTAATTCGCTTTGGTATGCAGTATAAATATCTGATATACATGGTGCTAATGCTAAAGGTCTAAGTATTGCATCATAAGGCCCTGCAATTGGTCTTTCTTTTTCTATCCATCCTACTTTATTTGATTCAAGCATTGCAAACCCTTTCATACCCATTCCTCCCTTTATATTAAAACATAGTTTATATTAATAACTTATAATTGCAATTTCCTTGCCATATTCTTATATTCTATTTAAAATTAAATTATATCTTACATAATGTATATAGACATCAATATTATAGCCATACATTGATTATAAAAATCATTTTCTAAAACTTTTATCCATTCTTTTATGAATTCTTTTTGAAATTATTAATTAAATATCTTGAAGTTTATTTCTTGACTATGAAAGTTTTTTCACTTATTATATATATAGTATTCTAATAAGGAGCTAATTATATGAGTAAAAATATGAGTAGTAAAAGTAAAGATGATATTAAAAAGAAATTTTTTCTCAATACTAAAAGCCCTGCTTTTGCAGAAAGCTTAAGATACTGTGAAAAGGTTGCTAACTCCAATGCTAATGTTTTATTAATAGGCGAATCTGGTACTGGCAAAGAAGTGGCCTCTAAATATATTCATGCCTGTAGCCCTAGGGCCTCAGATAATATGGTAGCTGTTAATTGCAGCGCTTTTACTGAAACACTTTTAGAATCTGAACTGTTTGGATACGAGCAAGGAGCTTTTACAGGTGCCTTAAAATCTAAAAAAGGTAAATTTGAGCTTGCACATGAGGGAACTCTATTTTTAGATGAAATCGGTGATACTAGCCTACTTACTCAAGTGAAGCTTTTAAGAGTAATAGAAACTAAAAAATTTGAACGAATTGGCTCTAATACACCTATGTTAATAGACTTTAGACTTATTTGTGCGACTAACAATGATTTAGAAGAAAATATTTTAAACAATACTTTTAGGGAAGATTTTTTCTATAGAATTAGTACCATTGCCATTAGAATCCCACCACTTCGAGAACGTAAGGAAGACCTTGTGGATATGGTTCAATTTTTTTTAAAACAAGCTTGTGATGAAAATAATTGTGAAGTATCTTATATTGAACCAGATGTCAACGAATTCTTATATAATTATGATTATCCTGGAAACATTAGGGAGCTTAAAAATACTATTGATAGGCTAGTAGTATTATCTGAAGATGGTATTATAAGGAAAGATGATCTTCCAATTTTATATGCCATTGGTAAACAGAAATCTAGCTTCAGTACAAATAAATTTGAATCCATAGTTCCATTAAAGGACTTTAGGAAAGATGCAGAAACTAAATATTTACAGTGGGTTTTAGATGAAGTCCATGGAAATGTAGCAGAGGCTTCTCGTAGACTTGATATTAGTTCTCGTCAGCTATTTAATAAGATTAATGAATATGGATTGCAAAAATAATAAAAACCCTTGATTAGAATATGGCTCTAATCAAGGGTTTTCCCTTAGATATGTGAAAGGGATATATTGATTTTATTCAATTAATCTTCTTGATGATTCAGATTCTGACATAGCAATTTATGTGTTGACAAACTCATAATAATTTGTTAAATTTGAGTGTAATTAAATAATATATTGCTGTGATGAAGAGGAGTAATTGAGAAGACTAAATGAGCGAGCTAGGGATGGTGCAAGCCTAGTATAGTTTATCAACGAAGGGCACTTTTGAGCAATACGATCAAGATGGGCATTTTGCCAATTAGGGTGGAACCGCGGAAGAACAGTCTTTCGTCCCTAACTTTTATAGTTAGAGACGGAAGACTTATTTTGTTGTTTTACAAAAATATTGTGGGAAGTATGAAAAATGGCAACAGAAAAGACGATGGAAAAAATTGTTTCATTAGCTAAGTCTAGAGGATTTATTTTTCCAGGTTCAGAAATCTATGGAGGACTTGCAAATACATGGGACTATGGTCCACTCGGTGTTGAATTAAAAAATAATGTAAAAAAAGCATGGTGGAAAAAATTTATACAACAAAATCCATATAATGTTGGATTAGATGCATCTATTCTGATGAATCCTAAAGCATGGGAAGCATCTGGTCACATTGGAAGCTTCAGCGATCCTTTAATGGATTGCAAAAAGTGTAGATCACGTTTCAGAGCTGATAAGCTAATCGAAGATTATATGCACAGTCAAAATGAAGAAACTATTGTAGACGGTTGGAGCAATCAGCAAATGAAGTCATATATAGATGAAAGAGGAATTACATGCCCTGAATGTGGTCAAAAGGATTTTACAGATATCCGTCAATTTAATTTAATGTTTAAAACATTCCAAGGAGTAACTGAAGACTCAAGTACAGAAATATTTTTAAGACCAGAAACGGCACAAGGAATCTTTGTAAACTTTAAAAATGTTCTAAGAAGCTCAAGAAAAAAAGTGCCATTTGGAATTGGGCAAATTGGAAAATCCTTTAGAAATGAAATTACCCCTGGTAACTTTACATTTAGAACTAGAGAATTTGAACAGATGGAGCTAGAGTTTTTTTGTAAGCCTGGAGAAGATTTAGAATGGTTTAATTACTGGAAAGAGTTCTGTAAAAACTGGCTATTAAATCTAAATTTAACGGAAGAAAATCTTCGTATAAGAGATCATGCACAGGAAGAGCTATGCCATTATAGTAAGGCAACAACAGACTTTGAATATAGATTCCCATTTGGCTGGGGAGAGCTTTGGGGAATTGCAGATAGAACAGATTTTGATCTAAAGCAACATAGCCAATATTCGGGTGAAGATTTTACATATCAAGATCCTATTACAAATGAAAAATATGTACCATATTGTATAGAACCTTCTGTAGGGGTTGATCGTGTTGCATTAGCATTCCTAGTAGATGCATATGATGAAGAAGTTGTTGATGAAAAAGATACAAGAGTAGTTTTAAGACTACATCCTGTTTTAGCACCTTTTAAAGCAGCGGTACTTCCACTTACTAAAAAATTAAAAGACCAAGCTCTAGAGCTTTATGAAAAATTATCAGAGAATTATATGGTAGATTATGACGAAGCGGGAAGTATAGGAAAACGATATAGAAGGCATGATGAGATTGGAACACCTTTCTGTATAACATTCGACTACGACTCACTAGAGGATCACTGTGTAACTATTAGACACAGAGACAGTATGGAACAAGAAAGAATTCTTATTTCAGATTTAGAAGCATATTTAAATGAAAAGCTAAAGTTTTAATAGAAGAATTGCTTATACTATATGGTATAGGCAATTTTTTATATGACAGAAAAATTATGAGCATATTGTACTCAAAGATGGAAGATATTTAGTAGGTGTAGATAGTAGCTCACAGAGCGATTGGATAGATACCAATATAGTTAAGCATTTTAACAGGGAAGCCAATTTAGACTCCCCTACTTAATGTTTTCTATGTTTTTTTAACTTATTCATTATCCTTTAAGTTTTATTCAATTCTGATTTTTTTCATTACATTCTATCAGGCACTTCTATTCCAAGTAAATCAAGAGAAGTTTCTAAAATATTTTTTGTTAAGGTAATAAGACTTAACCAAGAGTTTTTCTTTTCAATATTTTTCTCGCTTATAATTTTATTCTCATGATAAAATTTGTTGAATAGATTAGATAAATCATAAATATATTCACATAACTTGTTTGGAGCCTTTTCTAAAAAACTCAACTCTATCGCCTCATTAAATTTTGAAAGCTTTAGCATTAAATCTCTTTCACTCTCACTGTACGGTTCATGTATCATATCTGCATTATGCATTTTTTCCTCATTAACTTTTCTCAAAATAGATTTAATTCTTACAGTGGTATATAAAATATATGGTCCTGTATTTCCTTCAAAGGATGAAAATTTTTCCATGTCAAATATATAATCTTTAGTAACCTGATTAGATAAATCCCCATATTTTAATGCAGACAGTCCGACTTTTCTTGCTATATTATATATTTCAGATTCACTAAAACCCTTATTGTCATCGAGTTTACTTACTACATTATCTTGAATTATTCTAATCAAATCTTGTAGTCTCATAACACCACCTTCTCTAGTTTTAAAAGGTTTCCCATCTTTACCATTCATTGTTCCAAAACCGATAAAATCAAAGGATAGATTTTCATTTACAATTCTTGTTTTTTTAGCACATCTAAAAACTTGTTCAAAATGTAGTCCCTGTCTTTTATCAACAACATATATTATCTGATCCGGATTATAATCCTTTACTCTTTGCCAAATAGTAGCAAGGTCAGTAGTACTATATAATATAGCTCCATCTGATTTTAATATTATTATTGGTGGAATCGTATAAGTATCAGTTTCCTTAGCAACATCTATAACTAATGCTCCTTTGCTTTCATAGGTATAGTTGTTTTCCTTTAGATAATTTCCCATTTCATCAATATATTTTTGACTATCGCTTTCACCCATCCAAAGATCAAACTCCACATTTAAAGCACTATAATTTTTCTTCAAATCCTCTACAGAAACATTTAAAATATGCTTCCAAAGTGCTATATATCCTTTTCTCCCACTTTGTAACTCGAAGGTAACTTTTCTAGCTTCTTCCATTGCCTCAATATTGCTTTTTGCTAAGGAGCTTGCTGCTGGATATATTTCTTCAAGTTCATCTATTGTAAAAGGAGCTTCCTCAGGATATTCACCTTTATAATCCTTAACAAAATAAGGCAGCCCGGGCATACGCCTTCTAAGCTCAGATATTACCATTCCTATTTGCAAGCCCCAATCACCTAAATGAACATCACCTATGACATTATGTCCTAGAAATCTAGAAATTCTCTTTATTGCTTCACCAATAATTGCAGCTCTAAGATGACCAACATGAAGAGGTTTCGCAATATTTGCTCCGCCATAATCTACTATAATCGTCATAGGCTTTGCTGCATCAAAACAACCATATTTCTTATCTTTACTCATATCATTTAGGTAATCGACTAAAAAGTCATCCTTTATATTTATGTTTATAAATCCAGGTCCAGCAGAAGAAACATCTTTAAAAACATTAGTATTTTTCAATATTTCTAATATCTCATTAGCAATTTGTATAGGTGACTTCTTATACTTCTTAGACGCAGGTAGAGCTCCATTACATTGAAATTGACATAAATCAGGACGATTGGATATAGTAACATTACCAAAATTTCTTTCATATCCACATTGCTCAAAAGCATCTTCAACTATCCCACTTAATATTTTAATTAATTTTTCCATGGCTTCCCTCCTTAAATTTTATTATATTGGATGTTTCAGTAAATTATATTATTACTAGAACATCAAAATATACATAATGATAAAAAAACCGCCTCATAAACTGAGACGGGTCTAAATCCGCGGTACCACTCAAATTGACATATAGTCCACTTAAATACTTTAACGCAGTTAACGTATTATCCTCACAATTGCTCAGACATCTTCTCCGAGACCCTCTTCACCATCAACTTTCTTGCAAGACTCTCACTCTGTTCTTGCTCGCTGTTAGAAACCCAAATGGTTACTCTTCTCTTCCTAGAATTTCTAATTTTGTTAATTATTGTTGATTTTATATTATACATTACGAAAAGTCAATGAAAGATTTTTAGTAGGCTTCTAATATAGATATCGTGAATCTAAGGCTAAAAAACTATTGCATTATAGAAGCTCTAATGATTTTCCTCATTAGAGCTTGATTTTATTCGACTGATTTAAGTCTAACTATATCTTTATAATTACTTGCAGTGATCATCTGAACATCCGATATATGATTACTCCTATTATTTTATATCTTGAAAAGATCTTTTGATGTAGTATTAATTATAGAATATTTCCAGCTTTATTTCAATATAAAAATTTTACTACTCTCCATATTCTTCATCAAGTTCTGAACTAACTCCAAACAAATGATGTATATAATCCTGCTTTTCATTTAATACTCGTACAATTCGAATTTTATCATATTCCAAGTAATAAAAAATATAATTTTTCTCTGAAAACAAATATCGATACTCTGTTCTCACATCAATAATCTTATCCAGACTGACTCCTGATAAAGGATATTGTTCCAACCGTCTTATATCAGATATTATCTTTTTTAAAATTCTATTAGCAACATTCTTTCCCCAATTTTCTGTAATATATCCACTAATACGTTCCAAATCTTCCAATACTAACGGTGAATATTCCACTTTTAGCATATTTATAATCCTAATCTAGCTTCAACTTCCTCTGCTGAAAGCCATCCTTTGTCTCTAGCATATTTCTGCCCTTCTTCCAGATTTGCAAGTAATCTTATGGATGCTTTTAGTTTAGACAATTCACTAATTGTTATTATTGCATATTCACCTCGTCCATTTCTAGTTAAATAAACTGGACTGTCTTCTTTTACTTCATTGAGTACTTCAGTATAATTTCTTAAATCTGATATTGGTTTAATATTTATCATAACCTTCAGCTCCTTTTATATTTATTATATCCTTTGCGAAGACTAATATCAATGTGAATTAACATGTTAATTTACAGCATATACATTAATTATATTACACTAAAGAGATAGAAATATATCCCAAAATTTTTTTTATATCCCCCAGTGTGCATAATTTAGCGTTAAGGTGTGCAAATAACAGAACCCCTTCAATTCAAGGGGTTTATATTTTATCAATATTTAAGTTTATGTATGCCTAATAACTAAAATCTTAATACAATTTAACAATATTCGAATATCACTAAATTGTTTGCACCCGTTAACAAATCATCTCTATTGCCTATATTCATTGTTTTTTCTATCAAACAAGTTATCTCAGCAGTCATTTCCTACCAAAGGGTCGTCTTATACCATCTAATACCATGTTAATTTGGTTAATAGCAAGCTTATATAAACAGATATTTTCCTACTCCACACTCTCGACTATAGTTTTAAGCATTTCATCTATTTCACTTTTACTAATCCATTTTCCTCTTATCATGACTCCTTCTATCTTTTTCATATTAGTTATATCTTCTAAAGGATTTCCATCTAACAAAACTAAATCAGCATTTTTACCTGTTTCAACAGTACCAGATTCATCTAATATATTTAAGAATTCTGCCGCATTATAAGTTCCTGTTCTTAAGGCTTCATAAGGAGTAAGCCCTATGTCTACAAAATTGTATATCTCATCATGGATTGAAAATCCAGGTACTATAAAAGGATTATTTGTATCTGTTCCCAGTAAAATCTTACCTCCCTTATCATGTAATCTTTTAGCTATATGTTTAAGTCCACTAATTTCTATCATAGAAGACCCCATATTCATCCCTCCTTCCCAGGTCCTAATTATCAATGGATGAATATATTCAAGTCCCTCTATTTTTTCCTCAGCCAAAGACCTATTAAAATTTGAATAGACAACTATTGTAGGGCAATTCCATAAATTGTTTTCTATAGTCATATCATACAATTCATCACTGTCATAATACCTGCTTAAATGCTCTATAGATTTCTGCCCAGATTTTATCACTTTTTCTATACCTACCAATGAAGGGGCATGCCCTACTACAGGAATATTTTCTTTTTTAGCTGCCTTAACAATTGAATCATAAACATCCATTGTTAATTTCTCATATACTTTAATAAAATCATAACCCATTTTCTTAGAATTAGCAATCAATGGTTCCACATCTTCAGGATTTGTTACAACCAATGATCCTGACCATATTGGCTGCTCTCCATCTATTAAGGGAGTAGATATATACAGACGTGGCCCTAAAATCTCTCCCTCTTCAATTCGCTCCCTACGCCCTAATTTACCGTAATTACCAAACATATCTCTTATAGTTGTAATCCCATTGGCCAAATATAGTATAAGCTCATCATCCCCTTGCAACCAATGAACATGCATATCCGTTAAGCCTGGTACAAGATATTTACTTTTACCATCAATAACCATTGAATTTTTAGGTGCTCTCGTTTTCCATGGTTTACCTATCTTAACTATCTTTCCATCTTTAATCACTACGTTATAGCCCTCTAATATGGTTTCTGTATTCATAGGTATAATATTTACATTTTTAAAAACAGTTAATGAGGAGTCATTATTTAATTCATTACAACCAACATTTAAAAAAACAAAAACCACCATTAAAAAAATAAGTAAAATTTTTTTAAATTACGATTTGATATAAACATTGTTATCCCCCTTACATATTAAACTGGAACATGTGGATAGGTCCTGCGTCCTGACATACTTAAAGTTAATGTATTATATTAGCCTTGCAAGCCTGTATCTTTCAAAGCTTCATACTTAATGCTTGACTTTAACATTAAGTTTATCTCAGGATACTTGCTCTCCTTGTATTTACTTTGATTATACAACATACTACTTGACAACTGTATGTTATGATAAAATCATTTCTGTTGTTTCTACACCTGATAGAAAACCCATTTTATGATAAAGCATTTCTGCATTATTACCTAAGGTTACAAACAACCTAACTACTGGATACTGCTCTTTTAATATGGTTAATGCCCTTTTTATCATATTTATTGCTAATCCCTTTTTTTGGAATGATGGCTTTACTGCTATATCATACACATTAGGCCATTTTTCCCAAATAGATATTAAACATGCTCCTATGAGTTGATTCGTTTTTGTTTCATAAATTAATGTAGATGCCTTGTTTACCAAACTATTTTCTGGATTCTCATCAAAATAATATTGTATTTGGCTCTCAATCTCTGACTTGCTTTTGCCTTCAATCCCAGTGGCAAAAGCTTCTGCCAAAAGTTCACTTATTTCATTTTTATTTTCTTTTCTAGCTGAAACAATTTTATATTCATCACTCCAAATTATTTCAAATTCTTCAGTAGGTCTAATCATACATCTCCTAGATTCCCCCATTTTAAATCCAGCTCTCTGGTAATATTTAACTTCATTTGTTTTAACACAACCTACAATAATTGGTTTACTTTTATCTGACCAACATAACAATATGTTTCTTAACTTGCCAATTATAATATCATATTCATTACTATATGGTGGTTCTAAAATTAAGCAATTCATATAATTAGGTTCCAGCAAAACACCACCAATTCTATTACCATCTTTTTTAATCCAAAAACAAATATCACAGTCTTCTATAACTGAACAATAATCATCAAAGCTCTGTCTAAACCAAATATTTGTATCAAATATTTCATATACAGCAAAATATATAGAGAATTCCTTTCCAGTTACCCTTTCAATAGTGTATCCATCAAACAGATTATATTTTTTAATATTCCCTGACAATCTTTCATACATAATATTTATCCCCCTATCACTAGAATACTTCTTAGAAGTTATTGGAAAATTCCCACCATTCCATTATACACCATTAAAATGATTAATACATTATACTTCTTATTAAGGATTTAATAAAAATAAGCCAGTCAGGACTATGAATTTTAATCCCAATTGGCTTTAATAAGCTATCAAATTTAAGTCTAACAATCCACTTATAATTATTTTCAGTAATCATCTCTACAAAATAATAGTTTACTTATACATTCGGATACACCATGTTTTGTATTCATGTTTTTTATAAAATCTAATGATACTATCCATATCTTTTGTTGAGGAATAAATTAATGATCTTTCAATTCCATTTTCTTTTGCCGTATTTAATATTTTTTCTAACAAAATATTTCCTAAACCTGTACCTCTATTATTTTGTGATATATAAATATCGTCTACTTCAACATAAGCTTCTCCCTCATTAAATATACCTATATTTTCTGCATTATGTACTGTTCCATATACAAAACCAACAATCTCACTATTTAATTTAGCAATATAAAAGTATTTACCGACTTTTTCCTCTAAATAACTTTTATCAGCTGGAACAAATCCATGAGTTATATCTTCTATCTCCCATTGTTGCTGTAAAGATATAATCTTATCTAAATCCTCATAGGTACATTCTCTAATAATCAAATTATCCATTAAAATCTACCTCGCTTAGTTCATACTTTACTGCTAAAATTCCATTGCTTTAATTTTTCTAAAAAGAAATACATAGTTTCTCTCTTTTCTTGATTTAATTATAACATTAATTTAGAATTTATTAACTTTATTTATATTATTTAGTATAAATGATATTTACAGCATATATAGAATATTATATACTCTTTTTAAGAACGTACGCTTAGAGGAGTGATTAGATGACTAATACTGAGAAAGCTTATATAGCTGGTATCATAGATGGAGAAGGAAGTATTATGCTTACTAGATTTCATAAAAATCAATATCATTCTCCATGTGTTTCAATTTCTTCTACTGACGTAGAGCTATTAGAATGGATTAAAAATACTATAAAATCTGGTAAAATTACTACTAAAAAAAATTATGATAAAGAAAAACATAAGAATTCTTATACATATACGATAATATATGACGAAGCCATAGAATTACTTCAAGACATTGAGCCTTATTTAGTAATAAAGAAGAAAAAAGCTAGAGCCAAGCATATTATTTCTAAGTACAAAGAAGTTACTATAAGAAATGGTAGGTATAACGATGCTCAAAGATTAGCTAAGGAACAATTCTATACTGATTTCATGGCATTATAAAAGCCTCGATTAGTTTTCTAATCAAGGCTTTTTTACATATGTATGGTGGAGGCGGTGGGACATGATATCCAATAGTTTCCTAAAGGCACTGACTATATCTTGAACTTTTTAAAAGTTCTCTGGCGTATTATGAAAGATTATTATAGTTTTCTTCTTCCATCCTAGTACTGCATATCATAAGACTTAGCAGCCTATAAGTCGATACAGGGCTGTTGGATTTCTCCACATACCCCTCGGTATTAGCATTTTAAAGCCTTCACCGATAAAGCCAGATTATCACCTATAGATCACTCTATAGGGCGACTCCATACGAATCGAACCCACGTCCGAAAACACTTCCACAAGAGCTTCTCCGAGTGCAGTCAGTAGTTTAACATTCCCTCTACTCGACCCTTACTGACAAGGTTCAAGCTTCAGTAGCTTCATAGATTCCGTCCTTAGCTCAAAGCTTTGCTAAGTGCGGTGCCCCACTAGATTGACGTTCTATCCCCAGCCGTGGGTTACTCAGGTAGAACGGGCAGCTTAATTAAGCTGCAAATGCGTAATTATCGTTTGCGTTTAATTTATTTTGCCACTTTTAACGTTGCTTGGCGACAACGACTCGCTACTCCTGATTCCACATCCCCGTCGAAACCAAATTCGCCCCCATATATTATAATATTTTATAAACTAAAATTTTCGATGCAATATATTATAACAAATTAATAGAGTTATGTCAACTTATGACCAATTTAAAATTAAAAAACTCCATTATCTATATTTTTCAGATAGATGCTGCTGCATTCTTCTTTCTGCGTCCTTCTTCGCTATATCATCTCTCTTATCATATAGTTTCTTTCCCTTTGCAGTTGCTAGTTCTACTTTCACTAGCCCATCTTTTATATACACAGATAAGGGAACTAAGGTATAGCCTTGTTGTGTTATGGCAACCATAAGCTTCCTTATCTCCCTCTTATGAAGCAATAGTTTTCTTTTTCTAAGGGGATCCACATTATATATATTTCCCTGTTCATAGGGACTAATATGGAGATTATTTATAAATACTTCTCCCTTTTCTATAGATGCATAACTATCTTTTATATTTAATTTTCCTTGTCTTATGGATTTGACTTCTGTTCCAGTCAGCACCAATCCTGTTTCTATAGTATCCTCTATAAAATACTCATATCTTGCCTTTCGATTGGTTGCAACTACATTAGTTCCTTTTTTCTTCATATTATCACCACATTATAGTTTCTTGTAATTAAGTTTAACAAATATCTATAGTGATGTCAATGTCCTATATTAGTTCGAAGTCAATATTCCTAGTCATTACATTAGCATCTATTACTCTTATTCTAACTATATCTCCTAATCTATAAATTCTATTTGTTCTCTCACCAATTATATGATATTTTTCCTCATCAAAATGATAATAGTCATCTAACATATTGCTAAAATGTACTAGGCCTTCAATGGTATTTTCCAATTGTACAAACATTCCAAAGCTAGTCAAAGAAGATACTATACCTTCAAACTCTTCCCCAATATATTTTGTCATATATTGAGCTTTTTTCATATCTTCAACTTCTCTTTCAGCTTCTTCTGCACGTCTTTCTGTCATAGATGTATGTTCTGCTATTTCAGGTAAAGTTACTTCAAGCTTTTGCTGAACTTGATGGTTCATTTTGCCATTCAAATATGATTTTATTATTCTGTGTATTACAAGGTCTGGATATCTTCTAATTGGTGCCGTAAAATGAGAATAATATTGTGCTGCAAGACCAAAGTGAATTCCTGGCTCATTGCTATATACTGCCTTTTTAAGAGAACGCAGCATAAGTGTATTTATTAATGTTTCCTCCGTCTTTCCTCTTACTTCTTTAGTCAATAACTGAAGCTCCTTAGGATGAACTTCATTTTGTCCCTTTAAAGTATATCCAAAATTGTGTATCAGCTTACTAAATGTAGCCATCTTCTCAGGAGAAGGCTCCTCATGGGTTCTATATAAAAATGGAATTTGAGACCAGAAAAATCTTTCTGCTACAGTCTCATTACATACTAACATGAATTCTTCTATTAATCTATTTGCTATTCTTCTATCTTCTTTCTTTATTTCTACTGGTATACCTTTTTCATCTAGTATTATTTTTGTTTCTGGAAACTCAAAGTCTATACTTCCTCTTCTTTCTCTTTTTTCATATAGGATATGGCATAATTCTTCCATTAATTTTAAATCATCTGCCACATTAGCCAATTTTTCCTTAGCTTCTTCATCATCATTTTCTAGGAAATCAGAAACATCATCATATACTAGTCTTTGTTTACTATTAATTAAACCTTCAACTATTTCATGGTCAACTACCTTACCTTTTTTATCGATTTCCATCATCACAGATAAAGTTAGTCTATCTACATTAGGATTCAAAGAACATATTCCATTAGATAATTCCTTAGGAAGCATTGGTATTACTCTATCTATTAGATATACTGAATTTCCTCTTTGTAATGCTTCTTTATCTAGAATTGCTCTTTCCTTAACATAGTGAGATACATCTGCAATATGAACACCAAGATAGTAGTTTCCATTATCTTTCTTTTCAATAGATACAGCATCGTCTATATCCTTTGCATCTATTCCATCTATAGTAAAGGTGTTTAAATGCCTTAAATCTGTTCTTTTTTCTGCCTCTTTAGGATCTACTTCTTGAGGAATTCTTTCTGCAATTTCCTGTACTTTATTTGGAAACTCCTCTGGTAAGTTAAAATGTCTAATAATAGATAAAATATCTGTACCTTTCTCATCTAAGTATCCAAGGATTTCCACTACTTTACCTTCTGGATTTCTTCTAGGCTCTGGCCATTGAGTTATCTCTATAACTACTTTTTGCTTAGTCTTAGCTTTCATAGTTTTAGCCTTTGGAATAAATATATCATATCCAATTTTATGATCATCAGGTATGACAAATCCAAAGTTTTTATTGTCCTCAAAGGTTCCTACAATAGTTTTATTTCCCCTTTCTAATATCCTAATGACTTCTCCTTCTTCTCTACGTTCGCCCTCTTGTCTTTTTGTAATATTAGCGATTACTCTATCTCCATGCATGGCTCCATTCATATTTTCCGCAGGGATAAATATATCTTGTCTTGTCTTGTCTTTAGATACAACAAAACCAAATCCTCTTTCATGCCCTTCTAAAGTTCCAGCTACTAAATAGTCATTATCTATTAGTCCATATCTTTCATTTTTAGCCTTTATAATGACTCCTTCTTTTTCTAATCCTCCTAATATACCATAAAAGTCTTCTAATTCTCTACGGCCTATATCAAAATGAACTGCAAGTTCTTCTCTTAACATAGGCTTATATTTCTTATCTTCCATTAATTCAATGATTATTTCTCTAATGCTCATCTCTCTTCCTCCCTTTGGAGTATTCTATACTTTCTTCATTTTTAGTATTTACCCTTTTTCCAATAATAATCCACTTAATCTTTTATATATTTAAAGATTAAGGGTGAGCCAAGCTCACCCTATTTGACTTTAGAACCAAAATTAGTTCTATTTAATAAATTTGCTTCATAAGAATATATATTTGATTTCTTCTCTTCATGAACTTTAACTGCTATATTTATTAACTCATCTATTAGTTTAACGAAAGGATAACCTTTTCCTTCCCATAAGTAAAATGCAATAGATCCTGGCAGGGTATTTATTTCATTTATAAACACATTATTATTTTCATCTAATAAAAAGTCAATCCTTGAAACACCTCTACCATCTATAGTTATAAATGCTTTTTTAGCTAAATTTTCTATTTCTGATGCAATTTCCTCTTTAATATCAGCTGGTATTATTCTTCTTTCTCCACTTGTTTTTCCACCTTTTTCATTACTTTTTACATATTTATCTTCAAATGTTAAAATTTCTTCCCAACCAACTGGTTCTTCACACAATGAAGTCATTACTTCTTCATCATATCCAATAACTGAACAGTTTATTTCTCTTAAACTTTCTACTGCCTTTTCTATGATTATTTTTCTATCATATTTAATTGCAACTTCTATGGCTGATATAAGTCCATCTCTATCTTTAGCCTTAGTTATTCCTATACTTGAACCTAAATTAGCTGGTTTAACAAACATAGGATAAGATAATTTTTCCTCAATTTGATTTATGACTTCATCCCTATCCTTTAACCATTTTGATCTATAGAACCAAGTATAATCAACTATAGGCAAACCGTTAGCTTTGTATACATCTTTCATTAAAACCTTATCCATTCCCACACTTGAACCTAATACTCCACAACCTACATATGGTATATCCATAAGTTCAAATATTCCCTGTACAGTACCATCTTCGCCATTCATTCCATGAAAGGCAGGAAATGCTATATCTATTTTATTCATTATTTTCTTACCAAATAATCCTACCATTTCAGGATGTGCATATACATTATTATCTTTGTAATTAGGAGATAATATTATTTCCTTTGTATCTTTAAAATTGCCATCTTTATAATTTTTAAAATCCAGTAGACTGTCTCCAGTTAACCATTTTCCTTCTTTACTTACATAAATAGGTACCACTTCATATTTTGTTTTATCTATATTTTCTATTATCTGCATACCTGTAATTACAGATACTTCATGCTCTGCACTTCTACCGCCAAAGAATACACCGATTTTTTTCACTTAGAGACCTCCTTATATATTATTTACTATAATTATCTGGTAAATCATTTTCAAATAAGACAATGTCCCCTGGTCTTGCTATCTTTTGAATATATTCTGTTGCCTCATCTAATGTATTTACTGTAAATATATTATCTTTACTATAGCTTACTTCCATTAATCCTTCAAATATTGGTCTCGTTCTACTTTCTCCCATTAGAATTACGTAATCACAAACTTTTCCTATATTTGTACCAAATTCTCTATTAGCCACTTCTTCCATTGTACCTAATTCCACCATTCCTGGAGTTACTATTATCTTTCTTCCTTCCTTAAACTGTGACAATACTTCTAAAGCTGCCTTAGCTCCTATAGGATTAGAATTAAAAGCATCATCTATAATTATAATCCCTGTACCTGGATTTATTATATTTAGTCTATGTGGTATTGGCTCTATCTTTCTTATTCCATCTTTTATTTCGTCAAAAGATAAACCTAATATCTTTCCTACTGCTACCCCTGCTAAAACATTATATATATTATGTTTTCCCAATAATTTGGTAGTACATCTTATGGAATTGCCTTCCTTATCTTTCACAGTAAAAGTAGATCCTAATTCTGATACTTCTATATCTTCAGCATATAAATCTAATTCTTCTATATCTTCAATACCATAGAGTATTTTTTCCTTAAAAGTCTTATCTGCCAATTTTCTAATATATTCATTATCATAATTAAACACTGCTGTTCCATCTGATGGTAATTCTTCTATTAGCTCATATTTTGTCTTCATTATATTATCAATATTTTTAAAGGTTTCTATATGAGTAGGTCCAATAGACGTAAGCACTCCTATTTTAGGACCAACTAACTCAGCCACTTCTTTTATATCTCCTATATTTCTAGCTCCCAGCTCTGCAATAAATACATTATGTTTCTCTGTTAAATCGTTGTTTATTACTTTTGATAGACCCATAGGAGTGTTATAAGACTCTGGAGTATTTAACACATTAAATTTTTCCCCTAGTATAGCTCCTAGTATAAACTTTGTACTGGTTTTTCCAAAGCTTCCAGTAATCCCTACTACATTTAAATCTTTTCTTGATTTTATCTTTTCTTGAGCTTGTTCATAAAATCCCATATTAATTTTTCTTTCCATGGGGCTAATCAAATTATTTGACATTAGCATAATGAAAGCCTGTAAGTAATATAATATTCCAAGTAAAACTATAAGGATAATTATACTTAATATAGTAAATGATGGTGAAATGCCTAAAAACCTATTAGATTTAAATACAAAAAGAAATACTAATATGCCATTTAATATAATATTGGTCCAATATAATCTTTTAGCTCTATTGGTAAATACTAATGGTTTTTTGGTTTCCTTATTGCTATGTTTAATAGAAAATGCCTTTTCCTTATTGTTATTTATCCACCTTTGGAAAGCCTCTGAATCATAGCCCTCAAGCTGAATCATATGTAAAAAGTATTTCAATTTACTTGCCATTAGAATTAATGCCATAATACCTATTGTAATAAGTATAATCAACAAAACAATCCCCCCACTATATTAGTGAACAACTAATAGTTAAGTTCCTTACTATCTACTATATTGCATCATACTGTAGAAAGTTCCTTAATATCAACGTAAACTTTTGATAATCGTCTAAATATGAATAATGACCTGTTCCTTCTAAGACTACTAGACCTGAGTCTTTTATCTCCCTTTCCATTATCTTCCCCATATACAATGGAGTCGCCGCATCTTGGTCTCCCCATATAAGTAATGTAGGAGCTTTTATCTTTTTTAATAATGGTAATAGGTTTTCATTTACTACTATAACTAATATTTTTCTCATAATTCCTGTTGATTCTTTATAATCCGTAGATCCAAATTTCTTATAGAATCTTTCCATCTTTTCTTCATTTTTCATCCAGAAAAATAGAGTCTTATATAGAAATCTCAATGTTTTAAAACTATATACTTTAAAATAGTATTTTAATCCTCTCTTTGGTATTAATCCTGCACTATTTACTAAAACCATTTTCTCTACTATTTCTGGATACTTAGTTCCTAATATAATAGATAATTTTCCGCCAAAGGAATGACCAATTAGAGTGATCTTTTCAATTCCCATATTATCAATATAACTTTTTACTATCTCTGCATATTTGAACGAATCTATTGGTTCAGATGGTTCAGGACTTTCTCCAAAACCCGGTAAGTCCAATGCATGTACTCTAAACTTATCTTTAAGTATATTTACTATTGGAAGTACAGTATTAATATTTGCGCCCCAACCATGAAGTATAAGTACATCTTTTCCCTTTCCTTCTACTATGTAGTTTAATTTTATACCTTCTACTTTCATTTCTATTATTACCTTTCTATACTCTTTTATATATAATTATGTCCTTAACTATGTAATTATATCATATAGAAATAGATTTTCACACTATAAAAATGCACCTCCAAAGGTTATATTAATATAGCCTTCGGGGTGCATATATTCTTTAGAGATTTTTAATTAAAATATCCCGCTTCCAAATAGTCCAGCAAACACTAATGACACTATTGTCATAAGTTTGATTAAGATATTTAATGATGGTCCTGAAGTATCCTTGAATGGGTCCCCTACAGTGTCTCCAGTAACTGCTGCTTTATGAGCCTCACTACCTTTTCCACCATGATTTCCTTCTTCGATATACTTTTTAGCATTATCCCATGCTCCACCTGCGTTTGACATGAATATAGCCATTAGTACTCCAGTAACTAATGCTCCCGCTAATAATCCACCTAATGCTTCTGCACCTAGTACAAAACCTATAGCTACAGGTACTATTACTGCTAATAGTCCTGGAATTATCATCTCTCTCAATGCTGCTTTTGTACTGATATCTACACAAGTACCATATTCAGGAGTTGCTTTTCCTTCCATGATACCAGGTATTTCTCTAAATTGTCTTCTTACCTCTTCAATCATTGAGAAAGCAGCTTTACCTACTGCATCCATTGTCATAGCTGAGAATAGGAATGGCAACATACCTCCTATGAATGCACCTGCTATAACTGTTGGCTTTGTTAAATCTATACTTGTTAAACCTACTGCTTGTGTATAGGAAGCAAATAATGCAAGAGCTGTAAGAGCTGCCGAACCTATTGCAAATCCTTTTCCTACTGCTGCAGTAGTATTTCCTACTGAGTCAAGTTTGTCTGTAATTTGTCTTACATCTTTTGGTAACTCACACATTTCCGCAATTCCACCAGCATTGTCAGCTATCGGACCATAAGCATCTACTGCTATAGTCATACCTGCTGTTGATAACATACCTACTGCTGCTAATGCAATTCCATATAATCCTTCAGTTGGATTAGTTGATCCACCTGATACATAATAAGCTACTAAAATACCAATAGCTATTACAACAATAGGTCCTGCTGTTGACATCATACCTACTGAAAGTCCACCAATAATATTTGTTGAAGCTCCTGTTTCTGATTCAGTAGCTATTCTTTGTACTGGCTTGTGGTCTCCTGATGTATAGTATTCTGTTATTCTAGCTATAATAAGACCTACTGCAAGTCCAGATAATATTGCAACAAATGGTTTAGTTGAATCTAATATATATCTACTTAAGAAGAAACCAGCTACTACAGTAATTAATGAACTAACTAATGTACCAGTATTTAATGCCTTTTGAGGATCCTTATCCCCTCTAACAAAGTAAACTCCTATAATTGAAGCTATAATTCCTACTGCTGAAAGAGCAAGAGCAAAATAAACTCCCTTTTCTCCATAAGCTACTATTCCTAAAGTAATCGCTGATATAATAGCTCCTACATAGGATTCAAATAAGTCTGCACCCATACCTGCCACGTCTCCAACGTTATCTCCAACGTTATCTGCTATAACTGCTGGGTTTCTTGGGTCATCTTCTGGAATACCTGCTTCTACTTTACCTACTAAATCTGCCCCTACGTCTGCCGCCTTAGTATAAATACCTCCACCTACTCTAGCAAATAATGCTATAGATGAAGCTCCAAGTCCGAATCCTGTTATAATATTTGCATCTTCAAATATTATATAAAGTACTCCTACTCCTAAAAGTCCTAATCCTACAACTGTCATTCCCATTACTGCACCACCTGAGAATGCAACATTTAATGCCTTTGTCATACCTGATTCCTTAGCTGCATTTGCAGTTCTTACATTGGCTCTAGTAGCTACCTTCATTCCAATATATCCTGCAGCAATAGAGAATAATGCTCCAAGTAAGAAACAAACTGCTGTGTAGAAATTAATTGCAAATATTAAAATAATAAAAAGTGCAACTATAAAGATTGCTAAAGACTTGTATTGTCTACTTAGGAAAGCCATGGCTCCATCTTGGATGTAAGTTGCAATTTCCTTCATCCTATCGTTACCTGGGCTAACCTGATTGATACTGTTTGCTTTATAAAAAGCAAATAACAGCGCCAATACACCTACTACTGGCGCAGCAATTAATGCCAAATTCATCTTATACTCCTCCTTTGTTATTTAGCTGCTAAAACTAAAGTAGATATTATAAAGATAACAGCTGATATTACTGTTATTCTCTTAAGCATGTCTTCACGGCTTGCTCCTCTTGCTTTACCAAATAATGAGTCTGATGCGCCGCCACCTATAGTACCTAAGCCCTGTTCACTACCTTCTTGCATTACGACTGAAACTATTAATGATAAACTTGATATAAGTACTAATACTGAGAAAAACATTGTCATATTTACACCTCCCAACAATTTATATATCCCCTAAAACATTACTATTTTAACATAGTAGGAGCATAAAATCAATAGTTTATAGACCTAATAGTAATCTATATATTCCCCATTATTCTCAAATATATATGACCTTAAACTAATAAAGATTTAGCTTCAACACTATTCCATCTCAATTAAACCATATTTAATTCTAATCCGATCTAATTTTTCAATCATAGACTGGGAAATGAAAAATATAAAAAAGACTGTAGAGATCGAATGAACAACATTGAACCAGAACCCTGAAATGTAAGTTGCTAATAAGGCTTTCCATGAAAAATGAGAAGTAAATATTAGAAGACTTCCAATATCTATAATTCCACCATATATGAAAAATGTAGACAATCCACCATAAATACATAATGATAATCTCGTCTTCTTAAGAATCTTCTTTTGAAATAGTATGCCTGCTAAAAATCCAATTATTCCGAAGCAAAACATCTGCCATGGTGTCCAGGGACCTTGTCCAAAGAAAAAGTTAGATACAAATCCAGTCATTGCTCCCACAAGAAAACCAGATTCTGGTCCAAGTGACACTCCAGTAATAATTACAATGGCAACAACAGGTTTGAATTGAGGCAACATATAAAATGCACCTCTTCCTGCTACAGCTATGGCAGTTAATACAGCTATCATAACTAATTCTCTAGCCTGTGGCTCCCGTTTTTCAAATATCATTATAAAGGGAATCATAGTGTAGATAATAATCAAAACACTAATGAAATAATATTTCCTATCATCTAAAAAATATATTCCCAAAAAAATAGTGATTGGAATCACTACTAAAATAATAATTGCCGAGATTAAAGTTCTAGATTTTAAAAAATTCTCTCCTAGATATTTTCTTGACATAATCTAATCACATCCTCTATAGTCACTGCTTCTGGACAAATATGTCTAGAAATACGATTTGCAGATGTAGTGTAAAAACTATTTCCAGCAAAAAATTCCTTCGTTGCCTTGGAACTCACTATATTTCCATCAAAAACCATGGCACAAGTATCTCCATGTTTTGCGCAAAATTCTATATCATGAGACACCATTATAGTTGTTACACCTTTATTACTTAAGTCTTTAAGGATCTTTGCAAATTTCTCCTTAAAAAAATTATCTAGACCTTTAGTGGGTTCATCTAATAACAATATTTGGGGTTCCAACAATAATATTTTTGCAAGAGCTGCCCTTTGCTGTTCACCACCACTTAAATCATAGGGATGTCGATTCAACAAGTTCTCCAGTTCAGTTAACTCTACTATTTCTTTAATTCTTTGAGATTTATCCTCTTTAGATATTTTAAAGTCTAATAACATTTCGTACAAATCTAATTCAAGAGTCTTTTTCACAAATAGGCTTTGAGGATTTTGGGGCAATACCCCTAGATTATTGATATATCTCTCCTTGGTGCTCATCTTTGCTAGGTTTCTATCTCCTATGAAAACCTTGCCTCTGTAAGGAGTTAGTATTCCACTAATAATTGATAGTGCAGTAGTCTTTCCAGTTCCATTTCCTCCCAATATACAGTATATTTCACCTTTTTCTACTTCCAGGGACATATCTTTAATAGTATCAGGCAAACTTTTATCGTATTTAAACCAAATATCTTTAAGTTTTATTATTACATCCCTTTTTTCTTTTATGGATTCTACGTAATTGATCTTTATATTTTTTCCTTCCATAAATGAATCAATCCACCGTCTTCCTTCATTCACTGTAATAGGATAAGGCAACTGATTTTTTACTCCTGCATATATCTGCATAGCTGATGTCATACTATGAAGCATTGGGTGATTATTTTTGTTTAAATCCTTACCAACTTCTTCCGGTGCACCTTTACTAATAACACTTCCTTCATCCATAACTATAACCTTATCTGATATTGGAATTATTTCTTCCAGTCTATGTTCAGTCATTATAATAGTTGTACCTAATTCTTGGTTGATTTTTTTTATGGTTTCAATAAATTCCGAGGCCGCAATAGGATCTAACTGAGATGTAGGCTCATCTAAGATTAATACAGAAGGCTGCATTGTCATTATCCCTGCTAAATTTAAAATTTGTTTTTGTCCTCCTGATAACTCAGTTACCTTTTTATTAAACCAATTATGAATACCAAAAAAACTAGCCATCTCTGCTACTCTAATTCGGATGGTTTTGTTATCATAGCCTAAACTTTCCAGTCCAAAAGCTAACTCGTGCCAAACCTTATCTGTTACTATTTGATTATCTGGATTCTGAAATACATATCCGATTTGAGAAGCCTGAATCCTATGTTCAACCTCTGATAGAGGTTGTCCAGAAAAATAGACTTCACCTTCTTTTTTTCCATGAGGTGAAAGGATAGTTTTTAATTGTCTAATCAAAGTACTCTTTCCTGAACCTGATTTTCCACATATAGTTAAAAATTCTCCCCTATTAATTATAAGATTTATATTATTTAATGCCTTTTTTTCCATTAATGGATATGTGAAATTCAAATCCTTGATTCTATAGATTTCCATTTAACTTCCTCCTGAATGTTTATAATTACAGGCATCATACATAATATTAAATATGCTATATATACCAATAGGCTATATCCTGTTAATTCACTAAATTTAATAGATGGGAAAAATCTAATTGTGTTTTCACCTTTAAAGGCCCCTATTAGAATAATCAGCACTAATAGTAATATGGCTGAAATTCCTATCTTATCTCTATTATCAAAAGAAAATATGGAAAAGCTAGTCCTTCCAGGTAATCCATAGCCCCTTGACCTCATAGAATCCGCCGTTTCGATGGCATTTTCCAATGCCCATGTGGTCATTATGGATAATATCTTGATTCCGTTTTTAGCCCTTCTAATAATATTTCCTTGAGATAAATCTCTGCCCATGGATTTTTGTGCGTTGGAAATCACCTTTATTTGTTCTATATATCTCGGAACAAACCGAAGAGTCATTGAAAAAATTAAAGATAATGAAGGTATAATCCGCCCAAATAAATAGATAAATTTATCGGAGGTCATAACTGCATTATAACAGGAAAACCATATAATAACTGTAATAAACATGGTGGCTGAAGCTATGCCGTAGAATATGGATTCTAATGTAATTGGATTTCCATCCTTTAGATAAAATAATATGGTAACTCCCTCATGGTTAAACAAAGGATTGAGAATTGCCATAAACAATAGCATTGGCATCATATATATAATATTAAATCTTATGCCCTTTCTTAATCCCTTTATCATCATTGAATAAGTAATAGCTGATATTAGAGCTATTATTTGAAATATAGGGTGCATAAAGAACATACTAAAGATTAATACAGCTAAAAAATATATGAAATTTACTATGGGATGAAAATTAGAAAAGCTATCATACATCATTCTTCTCCTCCTGTAACAGCAAAACCGCCGCCTATGTCCCTGCCTAAATCACAGGTATAAATCCATTCTATTATATCTCCATCCTCTAATAGGTATCTGCTAGATCCATAATTGGGAAACCAATCATTGACCTTATACATCCATCCGCTTAATTCTCCGCAGTCGAACTCATATATATTATTTATCCCCTCTATATAATGGCTATTGTATATTGGAGTCATTACAAATTCCATATGAATCTTATTTGCCTGCATCTCTCTTAGCAAAACATCGAATACAGATTCTCCTTCGTAGAAACTTACTGTCTGAGGAGGATAAATAATCCCATCCTCAGGCAGTACTTCAAGTTTATCTTCATTAAATAAATGCATATTATTTAATATGGTCTTACTTGTAACAGATAGAGTTGCTGTCAGTTGTTTCTCCTTATTTATGGTCACATCCTGCCATTCAACTGGATTTGGCTTTCCCTCTGGAACTGGATCTGTTAAGTATTTATCCTTTTCATCACTATTATTTTTGTCTTCTTCTATTATGTTTTGTTTCTCTAATTTTTGTTCCTTATTTATTTCATCCTGATTTATGCCCATATCTACATAGGTCTCATTGGAATCAAGAGGATTTACAGTTTTGTTCCCGCCCCCAAAAAATGTAACTGTCAATATAAAGATTACAAATATTCCTATTTTAAGTTTTCTATTTTTCATCTTTTTATCACCTTAATTTATATCCTAAGTTATAGCTAATTCATATCAGTCATATTATAGAAACTATTCATCTTATTCATATATCTTTGATATGCTACTATTCCATACATTCCTTGATCTGTTGCCATAGGGTCTACTAATCCCGCTTGTGCCCCTCCATTTTCCTTTTCACCTTCTCTTATATGCATGAAGCCTCCACCATCTACATAGAAGGTCATTAAATTATCTATTAGAGTTTTTCCGTTCTTTACAAATCTACTATCATTTGGATCAATCCCCAGCTCTGTTAAAGCCATAATAACTTGCACTACAGATTCAGAATTAGCGGCTCCCCAGCTCTCATATCCTCCATCTTCTAATTGAAGCTGAGATAAACATTCCACAGCCTTATCTATAGTTTCTTTCACCTTAGCCATATCTTTGTATTTTGATAAAGCCTGCAATACCATCCCTGTCATATCTGGATCAGCAGGTGCATCATCCCCAGCTATGGAAAACCCTCCGTCTGGTAATTGCCTTTCTAATATATTATCTATATACATTTCTCTAGTAGCTTGAACTTTCACCTCTGGAACTAAGGGGATTGCATAGTTTTTGGAATCCAAAGCTAGTAAGGCAAATGTAGGTCCATTTATCCCTTGAAATATAACCTTTTCATAATCTGATAATTTCTCAAGTAAGTTATATCCAGCCACATCTGAAGGATCCTTCCCAATGGCAGTTAAGGCAAGAATAACCCTAGAATATTCTGTATATTTTCTTTCATGGAGTATACCTTGATTTTCTTCAAGGATGTTTACGACATTACCATAATAATTCTCGAAATAATCCTTATGAATCTCTATATCCGACCTTGCCAAAGACATTATAGTCCAATCTCCTCCCATGGAGGACACCGTTGGATCAGGTATAATTTCTTGCATAAACTTAGCTGTTTCCGCTATTTTTTCTTCTATATTGTAATCAGTTGAGAATGTAGTAACAGTACATGATACAAGGCTAAAGCTTAATATAATAAGAAAAATAATCTTCCATAAATTTTTGACTTTATTCTTCATATATTAACCCTCCCTATCTATATATTTCAATTAACATTCTAGTCCTTATATATTATGCCGTAAATCCCTGCTGAAACCTTATCACAACGAAGTTTTCCATTGAACACATACCATTTTTCCGGAGAAACATCTTCAAAATTACCCTTCATATAATTGTATTTTACAAATCTAAGTTTTTCTACTGGATACTGTTTTTCTAAATTTATTTCATAGGAAAGTCCGCCCTTAGTAGAATCCGATTCTACTTGGAATATATAACCCTTTCCCTTTACTTTATTCCATTTTTCTTGTATATCCTTAGGTATGTCACGTAAATTTAGTTTTAATCCAGATGCTGTTTCCATAGATGGATATATCTCTATATTTACAACCCCAGTATGATATTTTATGAATTCATATTCTCCCTTTAATAAATTTGGCAGAACATCCTTAGGTATGGTTATTATATTGCTGAATCCTGATTTGAAATCTGAAACGGTAGGTCTGATTTCTATATGATTAAATCTATCATTTATCATCAAAGAGCTGCGGCTATTTCTAGCTCTTGATTCAATCTTACCTACATCATTTAAAATCTTTGCCCTTTCCTTCAGTACTAATTTTTCGTCTCTTTCCGATTTTATTTTCAATTCCTCTTCTGCCCTTTTTTCTTTTGCTTCCTTTGCTAATTCCCACCAAGAGATTTCTCCCCTTCTCTTGTAATAATCGTCTCGTTCCTTTTTATAATTATCATAATAATCATCCCAATAATACGAATCTCTTTCAGATGGTATATTTATTATTACACGATATGTCTTCTGAGTATTACCTGATCCATATACTGTATAGTAAACAGTACGATTGAAATTTACTGCGCTGTCTTTACTTGGAGAAATAGAGGCACCGTCAGTTATTGTAATACTTGGAACTAGATTGCTTAGATTCATATTATATGGTAGGTTAATGGTAATTCTTTCATTTCTATCATCTATTGAAGCTTCATATCCTAACAATGAAAACCTTATGATTCTAGGAAGTTCATTAGTAGGTTCTTTAGGGTCTTCAGCTTTTTCCCATTTGGCGAATAGCTCTATATCCTTTATTATGGATGTATTGAAATTAAATATATTATTTAAATTGGATTCTGTATACCAGTTTATAAACTTATATCCGCTTCTAATTGGATCCTTTGGTTGGATAGCTGTTCGTCCCTCTATTACATTCTGTGAGCTGACACTGCTTCCTCCCATGCTGTCAAATGTGACTATAAATTCCTTTAATTCCGGATTGGTTACTTCTTCCCATTTTGCATACAAGGTTATATTCTCTGTTATAGGAGTATTGAAATCAAAAACTTGGATTAAGTTTGAATTCTTATACCAATCTATAAATCTATATCCATTTTTAGTGGTACTACTAGGTCTTATAGCCCTATTGCCTTCTTCTACTTCTTGAGATGAAATACTATTTCCCCCATTGGTGTTGAAGTTTACTGTGTATTTTGCTTTTTCCTCTGCTGAAGCTTTGATGGTTAAAATATATTCTTCCGTACTATTTTCACCATGGAGTATGAACTTAGTGGGAGCATCTGCATATATGGTATTAATCGCCTTTCCTTCCTGCCAAAATGGCCCTACATATCCGTTTTCCTGCTCTATAGTTACTCCATCTGTAGCTATAATTTTAAGAAAATATCCACCTAAAGCTATACTATCTATTTCCTCTTGGCTCATACTCTTTGGCAGGGTAATGGTAATTTCTTTTCCACTAATCCGCCCCTCTGTAATAAGTTGTCCATCTTTTAAAAGTTCCACTGTTTTTATTTCCAATATCTCTTCTACCGGTTCTTTTTCTTTTATTGTTAATGTTAATTTAACTTCTCCATCATATCCCACTACTGTTCCAGTAAATATCTGTGACTCTCCTATCTTTGTTAAATCCACAGTATCTGGCGTCCATGTAACCGGTATCTCTTTACTTGAATTATCACTCATCTTCACAGTTACTGTCTTAGGAAGTACATATTCAGTTCCTGACTCTATTTGTGCCTCTATATTTTGTATGGAGATGATAGTTGCCTGTTCTTTTTCCTTTACTGTCAACGTTAAGCTTACGATGCTGCTATAACCTTCTACATTCCCGAAAAATAATCGAGTTCCTTTTTTACTTGTATCTGCTTTGTCAGGATTCCACCTTATTACTTTCACAAACTCTTCACTATCATCACTCATTATTGCTTTCACTTCTTCTGGTAATTTATATTCCTCTCCTACATATGTTTCTGCTTTTATTCCATCTATTCGCTTTATTGTCAAATCCTTCTTTTCTTCAAAATATGCAGTCACTTCTAATTCAAGTCCTTCCGTTTGTATCATTTCAAATTCTATTTCTGAATTATTCAAATCTACATTAGGATTAGGCGTTCCCACTCCTACAATAATGGGATTCATTTCCCATTTTGAAAACTTATAGTTCTCTTTATCGGATATAGCTGTGAATTTTACCTTGTCTCCTTTAACTGCCCTTTCGTGGCTGGAGTTTACCTTAAGTTTAGGAATATCGGGATAATTAGTTGCAACTTTAATATCATTGAGAAAATCAAATTTTGCTGTAATTCCAACTCTATTTTTATCTAATCCAAATAATTTATCGTCTATTTTAAATGTAGTTATATTACTAAAAGGGTCTTCTAAAAGATAATTAAACTCTTCATTTTCATAATTTCGTGTACCACTAGCTTTCCATTCTTTAAACCTAGTTTTTTCACCATCTATTGCTTTTATCTCTGCTATTTCATTTTTACCTTTCTCTAAAGTTATAGACCCTTTTAAGTCTTCTCCTGAAACAACTCCTATTTTCAATGTTGGATCTGTATATTTGTCAATACTATTCACATCTAAGTGCATTTGAAAATTGGTTTTATCTCTTTCCTTTACTTTTAGGTTCAATACAACATATGGATTTCCGCCATATCCCAATATAACTCCATAAAAGGTTTGTGTTCCTAAATTATTAATATTAACAATATCCATTATCCATGCTACATCTAATACTTCTCTCTTTCCATCGGTCATTTCCACTTCAACAGTTTTAGGTAATTGATATTCTTCTGCATAATATATTTCTACATCTTTAGTTGTCATATTCTTTATTTTCACTTTAGGATTTGATTTTTCTTCAAAATGTGCAATAATATTAAATTCATTATATCTACCTATGATTGAATCAATTAGAAATTTCATGTTTGGGTCATTTATATTCACATCTTTATTTATAAATTCAGGATGTATTGCAGCTTTATCCAATTCCCAAAATGAAAATTGATAATCTTCGTTTTCACATTCTGACGATAATACTACATCTCCCCCAACTATCACTCCATTCTGTTCAGATTCAGCGCTCAATCCTGCTACATCTGACGGTTCAACCCTTACACTCACAGGCTTAACTGCTGTGAAAGCTCCAAATATTGTAAGCTCATTCTTGCTTGCATTCTTTAGATCATCAGTTACGGTAAATGTGGTTTCTAAATCTTTCTGGGATCCAAATGAAGTATTTGGTTTAACGGTATTCATTCCTTTTTTATACTGAGCAGTCCATTGAACAAATCTTTCATTTTCTCCTTGTACTGCTTTTAGTTTTATCTTATCTCCATTCTTCACTGTCATAGTTACAATTGAACTATATAATTCATTATTTACATATACTTGTGATTTAGGACCATTTGCAATAGTTACTTTTATTTTTAATTGAAATTCTTCATTATTGAGAGTTGTGATTCCACGAGGCTCTAATTCTTCCTTATTTGTGAATATATTTCCCTCTGTGAAGTTGGCATATGCAGGAATACTACCCAAAAGCAATATTCCTGTCAAAAATAAAGTAAGAATCTTTCTTATATTTTCTTTCATCTAATATCATCCTTTATACTTTTTTAATCAACTCTTTGATAATAGGGTATATCCAAGCTTTCTTCCATATATCTCCATAGTAAAGTGGCTGGTTTTGGCTGTGCCCTTCTTACTATGAGGGTATACTGCTTGTAATTGTCTCCTTTTTGAAGGGTATATACATTATTTTTTCTTAGATCTATGGACTGACTTAAGTCAGGATATATGCTGACACCCTTACTTGATATAATTATGGGAAATACATTATAGTTTTCCATTTCAAATGGAACTTCTAGGAAAATTCTTCCATGTTCGTTATCTATAATTGCGTCTATTCCATTTACAGTAAAAGATATAATCTCCATATCATCTTTATCTGAATCTTCTGAGCCAGGGTTTGTGCTTCCACCTATAAATTTCACAGTATATATATTTACATTACCCTCATTATCTGATAATACATAATCCTTAAGGTAATCGTCTTGATATTCTCCATTTTTATCTTTATATTTCAATGAATTATTCTCACCATCAGGCATTGGATCTATAGATTTCCCATTCCAATTTATATTTGGAATTTTGCTCCTTAATTCTTCTTTAAACTGTCTCTCGGTCTTACCATCAGGTATGGTGAGAATAATAGAGTTTTTTTCTATTTTCCCAGTATATCTTCCTATGGAAAATTGAGAAATCTCACTACTACCTCCTACTTCTACATAGTTTATCTTTACATTGTATTTCACCATATTATCTGAAGGATATGGAAGTATTTTATATTCATTTTCATCTTCAAAGACTATTGGATTAGTAGGTGCAGGAACTATGGAGGTAGTACTTTCCCAAGGACCATATTCAGCTTCATTTAGTATCACTTTCCCCCCCTGTTCTCCTTCTTCTCCAACAAAAGCTCCAAAAGGAATATCTATCTTTATTTCATTGAAAATAGTATCTATTTTTCCTTCTACCCCACGCAGTACAAATTTGGTAAATTCATACTTGTCTGCCTCCTCGATAAATACCTTTACAATATAATCAGCAGTAGAACCATCCTTAGCTCTTATGGTATATTTTACATCATGTGTATAATTCTGAGGTTCACTAGGATCAGGACTTATGCTTTCGCCTCTATATTCTATAGACAATATCAAGTTCTTTAGCTTAGATTCTTCCGTATCACTAGGAAGAACTACAATTACTTCCCTATTTTGTTTATTTATATTGATTTTAGCTTTAGGCATTTCCTTTATTCCAACAGAGGTTATTTCTTTTTCTCCGCTTAATACATCTTCCTTTTTCTCAATAATAATCCTATAGATTTTTTCTGTACTTCCAGCCTCAGCAATTACAGTATAGGAAATCTCCTTTGTAAAGTCTTGAACTGTATCTATGGAAGGACTAATGAATGCATTTTCGGAAACTTTTATAATAGGAACTGTACTCAATTCTTCTTCTGTTGTTTCTTTCGGCACTTCAATTTTTATGATACCATTTTCATGGTCAATATCCCCTACTTTGCCTAGAAGCTCAAAGTAGGTAATCTCGGCCTCACTGCTAAAGTTCTTGCTAAAATCAAAAGGTACTCCCTCATAATATAGTGAATAATGATTACTACCCTCTTCTATAAAGTTTATATACCATTGGAGCATATACATTCCCTGATAAGTTGCCATAGAATTGTAACTGTTACTGTCATGACCAAATCCATCCATATTTCTAGTTACAAATTTATCTATCACATTATATATTAAGTTATCTTTTGGTTGCCTTGAAAATCTTGTATCAGAAAAAGGGTCTATTCCCACGGAACATAAAGCTATAATTACTTGATCTGCAGATTCACTATTTATAGATCCCCAGGCTTCAAACATATAATCGTCTCTCATCGGCTCTACTCCTGGAGCTGTTTTATGACCTAATATGATATCTAAACCCTCATCTAATTTGTCTTTGACTCGCTCTCCATAAATAGGATCATATCTATAAGGGTATAATGATTGCATAAGCATAGCCACCATATCAATACCAAAATCATCTGTACCATACCTATGAGCTAAAATAATATCTAGCATCTTTTCCCTAGTATATCTTGCATTATCCGGAACAGAATAATTTCCCATATCCAATGCGATTAATCCAAATATAAAATCATTTACTGTTCCAGTGTCACGGGAATAATTATAGATATTATCTGTTAAATCTGCTGTTTCCACATTATCTCCAGTTTTAAAGGGTTCTCCATCGATGCTAAATTGACTCAAATTGCTGGCGTCTATCCCCATTGCAGTAAGCATCATTACTCCCCTTGCCATATCTGTCAATTTTATAGTTTTTAAATCTCTAATTTCCTTATATAAATCAAATCTATGAGGTAAATCTTCTGCATTCTTTCTTATACCGTCTTCAAAGCCATTCTCTATTCCCTCATAAAATCCTAGATTCATCCATTCCCAATCATCTGATGCACTGGATTTATATCTATCTTTTATATTATCTCTGATAGTCTTTAACTTATCTAAATATTCCTTATCAGGACCTGGTTTTTCTTCCCCGTCTGCCTTTATCTCAACATAATATAATTTAGTACTGCTATTTTGTGCTGTTACTGTATAAGTAACCTTTCCCTTTGAGAAATTTACAGTTTCTCCACTGGCAGGCGCTACCTTAGCATATGGAGAAATTTCTATTGAAGGCTTTATATTTTTTAAATCCATATTTGAAGGAACAGATAAGGTTATATCTTCCCCATTGATAGTTCCCTCTATACTGCCGACTCTAAAGGACAATATTTCATTTCCCTCTACAGGATTTTCATATATTACATTAACCCTATAGATCTTATTTTCACCGTATTCTGATGTAACCTTATATTCAACTTCCTTAGAAAAATCTTGCAACTCATTGTATCTTGGACTTATGACTGAACGAAAATCTATCTCTATGAGGGGCTTTAACTTTGTTAAATCCGTTCCATAAGGAACCTTTACTTCTACAATCCCTTCCTCATGATTTATATTTCCAAGATATTCTCCTATTTTAAAGGATAGTATTTTATTTCCTCGAGATTTAGAAGTATTTATATTTAATATATACTCCTTTGTTATTCCATTTTGTTTTACTCTTAAAGTTATAGGATTCCTTGCATCAAGTATATCTTTATTTTTAAAGATTGTTTCATTTTCATTTTTATCTATGTAGCATATTTCATCTCCAGAATAGTAGATTTCCAGTGGAAGACTCTCTAAATCTACTCCAAAAGGGATATTTAATGTTATTTTATTATCTTCTATAATTCCTTCTACTTTTTGTCCTTCTGGACTAGTATACCTAACAGAATTTATAAGAATTTGAGGGTTACCTTCAACTACTTGAATTTCCCAATCTCTCTTTATATTATCATAAGGTTTTGCACCATATCTTTCATAAAGTGCATCTATGGATTGTATGCTATATATAGCAGTTTTTCCCGATTTTAATTCTCCACTCTTATGTCTTGCTATTACCCAGTCAGGGGTAGTGACTTTTACATTATCTAAATTTAAGGAAGCTCCCTGTTCTACATATAGAGTTACTTTGCTATTCTTTTTATCTACAATTCCATGATATCCATCCACTTCAAATTCTAATATTTCAGGTTCATTTACCCTATGACTTTTTACATAATCTATATGGGTATACATATTTTCGATTGCAGCTTCTATTTGTTCTCTTCTCAGATTGCGATCAAATTTTTTAGGATATGGATTACCCTTCTCATCAAAGTCTAGCCGAGGATCAAAATAATTTCTTTGTAAAATCTTTGACCAATCATTTGCCGCTGCCTTTAAATATCCAGCGTGGTTAGGGTGGTAATCATTTACATTTTTAGGTAAGCCTTGTTTTTCTATTTCTTCGGCTAATATCATCAAATCATCATATGCATTTGCAAAGGGAGCCCATAGGTCTTCTATATCCTTCACATCTGTCCATTTAGACTGATCGTCACCTCTGTCTATTTTGAGTATAAACCAGATTGGCATTGTATCTGACTTATTTCCATTATCATATGTCCAAGTATATTGATGAGATACGGGTAAAAAATAATCTCTCTTTTTTCCATCTAATACTAAACTACCTGGATTAGAATAATAAGAAGGCACTTCTGCTTTTGTAAGAGTCAATTCATAGGAATTAATATCCTTATCCGATGGAATACCTACATATTTGCCTCCTTGTCCTTGGATTTCTAAACCTATTGCCATAGAATTTATAAAATTTGAATTTATATTAACAGCCTCTAATTTTTCGTTGAAAATTTTATTATATTCCTTGGCATTTATAGTAGTGAATTTAAATAAGGACCATTCATTTTTTTCAGCATACAATGTCAAAGTACTAAATGTATTTAAAATAATTGATAATAATATTGTAAAAATAATGATTTTAGAATTTATTTTATTTTTCTTATACATTGTTTCCTCCATTATTTTAATTAGGAAATGCTATCATACTTTAGTTCAGATAGCATTTCCTAATCTTAAGCTATATCAGCCGCTATTATACAAATTTTACCAAGGTGCTCCTCCTAAATCTTGTCCAAAGTCCAAAGTGAATCCCCACTCCATAGTTTCATCACTACTAGTTAAAGTATATTGCCCTGCTCCTACATTGGGCATTTCACCATCCATCTTATACATCCATCCTGAATAACTATTAATATCAAAGGCAGATAATGTTGTAGATGATGTTTTCCCCATTGCGGAGATGTAATTACTTTCTGCTCCTACTGTATAGAAGTCATAGATATTTCTTGCTTCTATTAGAGCATCCATCGCTGAGTCTCCTACTTTCATCAATACTGGCATTATCACTGGTAGTTGATCAAATCCATCTACTGCATCTTGCATCCTATTTTTTAAAGCTAAATCCGCATTGGGGTTTGGTGCTGGAAATGCCCCATCATAAGTTCCATTAAGCCAATCTTTTACATTATGAATATCAAGGCTAACGGATATTAGAACATCAACACCATTTACGCCAGCATTTACATAATATTCATATTCACTGCCTAATCCATTATCTAATGAAAATTCTACATACCCATCTGAAAAGTCTACACTCGTCACCACTCCTAGTGTTGTCGATACTCCATCAATTTCCAGAGTATATCCTGAAAGATATGTGTTAGCTTTCAGCGGTACATCTGAAAGATCTATATCATCTTGAAACTCAAGGTAATATGTTCTTCTTGTTACTCCCCCTACGGTTACCTCGTTATATGAAGTAGCAATAGTTTCTCCCTCAACTTCAAATATTAAATAGTTATCATTTGCTGCAAACCCAGTTACACTCATTCCCAATACTAAGACTAATGATAATAATAAACTAAATACCTTTTTGTTGTTAAACTTCTTAAACATACTCTTATCCCCTTTCTTCTTATAAATTTTTTCCTCTATTCTATGAACCTATTTCATAAAATAATTGTTTTCTGCCTATCCCAAAGATGACATTCCCCTGTTATTTTCCATTCCTTTATATACCTCCAATCTCTTGGTTTGTTTATAATAAACTACACTCTAACCAAACTGCCACTTATTCAGCCCTTATGGCCACTTGGGGACTGACTCTCATAGCATTTATTGCTGGTCCCAGTGCAGATATTACCGCTACAAATACTGCAAATATTACTGCTCCTGTTGCTAACCAAATTGGTATAATAGAGCGGACTTCCATCTCCTTCAGTAGTGACGGTAATATTCTTTGCAATATAAAACTAACAAAGAGCCCTATGGTTCCTCCTATAACTCCTATTATTGCAGACTCTACTAAGAACATCTTTACTATATCTCCTAAATCAGTTCCTAGAACCTTGAGTATTCCTATTTCCTTAGTTCTTTCGTTGATTGCCATCATCATAGTATTGGCTGTTCCAATACCTGCCACTAAAAGTGCCACTGCTCCAATTGCTGCCAACATACCTTGAATCTGCCTCGATTGTTTTTTCACTGATTCCAACATATCGTTTAAGGAATAGGTTTCAAAGCCAGCCTTTCTTATTACATCAGTAATACCCTGTACATTTTTTATATCATCTGCCTTTATCCATACTAGGGGGTAGGTTTTTATATTTTTCATATCATTAGCTGCATTGGAAGGAGGTAAAAAATCCTCATTGGCTCCTATTAATTCCTCTAATATTTTGAGCTGTATAAATCCTGAAGTAGAATATGTATAGTTTTGCATACTGGTGATTCCTGTTACCTCTATCCTATAGATATTCCCGCTTGGTACTGCTCTTCCATCTTCTCCTTCTGCGTACTGTCCTGATAATGTATTGTAATCAAAGGTAAGTTTAATATTTCCCTTCATAGGGTCTATGGAGGGCTTGTTTTTCATATCCTTAACCTGCTCCCATGTTTGAGGGTCTGCAAAAGAGCCTGCCACATCATCTGTCAATATAATCTGAGGTACAAGCTTTGTACCCTTCAAGGGCAGTTCTCCCTTCAATGGAGTTATCTGAAAGCTTTCTGCTGTATCTAAATCAATCCCATAGAGTCTAATGGGAGCTATATACTTTCCGCCTTTTAAATATGACACTACCTGTACAACAGGAGTTACAGCCTCTACTCCCTTTAACTTTTTAAATGCTGATACTGCTTTATTATTTAGTAAAGCTACTTTTCCCTTGGTTTCCCTTGGAGGAGTTACATCTATTTTAGTCAGACTTCCCATTTCAGAGATAGATTCCTGATATGTTTGGTTATAGCCAATTCCAATGGATATGAGCACCACTATACAGGCTACTCCCACTGCCATGGCTGCTGCTGTTAAAATAGTTCGTACTTTTCTTCGCCTTAGATTTATAAATCCCATACGAAAAAAATCTGAAAACTTCATTATTTCTTCCTCCATTTAAACCTATATAAATATCCCAAAGCAATAGCTCCTATTCCTCCTGTACCTCCTATCCAAGGCAATGCTGATTTCTTCTTAGGCTGTTGAATTTCTCCTTGAATTATCTTATCTGTATCAGAGGTTTCACTAAGTATTTCCACCTGAAAAGGCTTTCTCTCTTCAAATATCTCTCCATCTACGTCTTCATAGGTTATTACAAAATCACCTGTTAGTGTTCCCATCTTTCCTCCGATAATCTGAAAATCTGCACTATGTTTACCTGCCGGTATCAAATCTCCTCCATAATATTTTTCAAACATAAGAATATCTTCACTTTCAATATCAATTTCTAAATTAAACGCCTTAGTCCTTCCTTTATTTACAATTGCCATGCTTACGGCTATAGGATCTCCCACGGCAGTATCTTCATCATAGATTATAGGTTCTTCTATGGACATTTCCATTCTTTGCTTAATTGGAATTACTATTCCTTGAGTAGCAGTTCCCTTTACCACCTTTTCATTTTCATAATCCATAGTAACTGCAATTGTAGAAGTAGGATTTAATGCTGTAGGTAATGCCTTAAGTCTAAAGACACTACTAGTAGTTCCCCTTGGCTTTAATGAATTTATATACCTAGTGTCACTTTCTCCCTTAGCAGGCATGATACTATTATCTTCTAAAGTCAATACAATACCTGCATTCTTTATAGTTGAACTATGAGAGGTATTCTGGAAGTTTAAAACCAATTGAAACTCATCTTCTGCATATACTACTTCTGGTTCTATACTATATCCTGTAATTATCAACTTAGGTACGGAATCTGGAAGTTCTTTTGTCTCTGGCTTTCCCCTTGCTACATTGATATATGCAGAAAATAAACTCTCCATATACACGTCATTTTCTTTATATGTTGCTCTGAAATTAATTGGTTTCGCACCTTCAGATATATTGGGAGAGATTTTGAAATCATATTCTAAGAAAGTTATATCCCCATGCTTCATATGTGGCAGACTCTTCCCATAGTTTACTGCTTCCACTACAAAGGGCCATTCATCCAGTGATGTAGATATAACTGGGGTTATGCTGATATTTGATAAATTTCCTCCATTATTTACAATGGGAAGTCTAAGATTTACTCTTTCTCCTGCATTTCCCGCAGGGGCAGGTATTATGGCCCCGTCCTCATCAACTGATGCTATTGCCAATGCTCCTAACTCATTGATCTTTTGTGACTTGCTTCCATCTTCTAGTATATTTACATAAGTCACAATCTGAAATTCTATATCTTCTTTTATATCGGTTCCATTTATATCATCCAATCTCCACACTGTTGCATTTATTGAAAATGAAACAGGATAAAGTCCTTTGTTGGCTGTTTCAGATATTTTAAAGCTATAAAATACATCTGCCATACTCCCGTATGTCATATCTTCCAACTTTTTTATATAGCTTGTCTGATTTATTTCAAAAGGCCATTTCTTCATATCCTCTTGCTTCACAGGTATAATTGGCTCTATGGTAATATTTCTAAGTACATACTTTCTTGTTGGCAGGTACTCTCTATTTACAGCTAGAGGAAGTTCTATTATAATGTTTTCTCCTGGTTTTCCAAAGGCAGCAGATGCACCTGTATCTGCTATTACTATTGCTTTTTTGTCTGATCCTTCTACCTTATCTTGGTTTCTAGCTGGTGATGGTGCAGGTGTTGTAGTTGTATCTGCCCAAACTGAATTAACCATAGCTACAGTTATAAAAACTGTTAGTATAAGACAAAGAATGGATATTTTTCTCTTCTTCATATTGATATTGTCCCCCTAAATATTTGTTCAACGTCTACTATTTTGCCATCTAGTAGATTAATAGTTCTTTCAGTATAATTTTTAGCTACTTCATCATGGGAAACTAGCAAGAAAGTTGTTCCCTTTTCCTTAAAAAGATTAATTAATAATTCCATGACTTCTATGCTTGTTCTAGTATCTAAGTTACCTGTTGGTTCATCTGCCAGTACAATAGCTGGGTCTGTTATCAGTGCCCTAGCAATTCCTACTCTTTGTTGCTGTCCCCCTGACATCTCATTAGGTCTATGATTCTCATGGGTTTCTATTCCTACTTGTTTCATTATCTCCCTAGCTTTTTCAATTCTTTCCTTTGGTTCAATTCCCTTTAATGCCAAAGGAAGAGCCACATTTTCCAAGGCAGTATATTGAGGTAATAGGTTATATGACTGAAATATAAATCCTATATTTTTACGCCTAAATCTTATTCTCTGACCTTCTCCCATCTTTTCAATATGCTCTCCCTCAATTATAATTTCTCCATCTGTTGATTTTTCCAGCCCAGCTAAAATATTTAATAAGGTGGATTTCCCCGAACCTGAACGTCCAGTAATACTAATGATTTCTTTTTTTTCAATAGATAAGTTGATCCCATCAAGAGCCTTTACTATATTTTCTCCTATTTTAAATTCTTTTTTTATATTCCTTAGTTCAATAAAAGACATTATATTCTCCTCTTATCTAATTTCCCATTAACCAATCTTGCCCTAAGTCTTTGCCTAAGTCACAGGTATAGTTCCATTCTATTACATCTCCTGATTGCAATACGTATACTCCAGCCCCATAATTAGGGTACCAGCCATTTACACTATACATCCATCCACTCCAGCGTCCCCCGTCAAATTCATAAAGATTATTTATCCCTTCCACATATGCTGATTCTTTGGTTCCAGTATATCTCATCTGTATTTTATATTTATCTCTTGCAGCTTCTAATACATTTAATACCGTATCTCCTTCTTTTATTTTAAATCTAGTTGTGGATAGAATAACTCCACTAGGAGGTACTATTCCTTTAAATTTAGGATCTTTATGCATACCTTTCTTTACTGCTGTGTCACAACGTATAGTAAGAGTTACTGTTTTTTCCTTTGGTTTCTGCTCCTCTGGATCTTTTTCTTCTTCTTTTTTCCCTTTATTTTCATCATCTTTAGTATTATTTTCTTCTTTTTCTTTTTCCTTCTCTTTCTCTTCTTCCTTTTTACTTTCCTTCTCCTTTAATTTTTGTTCAAAGAAGCTATCTTTTTTCTTGTCCTCTACTGGCTTTATTTCTGCATTATCTTTTTCTTTTGATGCGAAGTTTAATTCTTCATCCTTTGATTTCTCCGAATTTTTTAATCTTAACTTCTCCCAAAATGATAATTCTTTTTTATCCTGCTGAACTACATCTTCTTCCTCTATTGTAATTTCTATTTCATCCTCACTTTTTGATGATAACTTTTCTCTCATCTGTGCCAATAGGGAAGTCGCTTTTAAACTTTCTTTATCTTTTTGATTCTCTACAAAATAGTCTATTTCTAACTCTTCGTTACTGCTTACTCCCTCAGCCTTATCTGAAAAACATCCTGTTAAAGGAATGACTAATATAATTAAGATGAAAAAAAGAATTAATTTTTTTATGATATTTTTCTTCATTTTACCCCCTCCATACTTTAGTCAATGTAACAGGTATAAATTTTTTAATACAAATTCCCCTTTCAATCCCTACAAAAACAAAAAAACACTACCTTATTACAAGTAGTGCCTCCAGTTTTCTGGTCAGCATATTCTATAGTTTTATTGACTTCTTTAACTCTTCCACTCTTACGGGTTCACTATTCTGAATTATAATTTTGATTTCTCCGAATTCCGTATTTCTTATTAATTCTATAAGGTTTTTTTCCTTATCCGTGAGCCTTAAATTCGCATTTTTATCATTCACCTTTGCATAGCACCTCCCCCAAATAAAAAAATGTCTTAACTCCCAGGAGTTAAGACATTTTATCTAGATATAATCATATATCAATACACATAGTCACTACATCTAACCTCAATCCCAGAAGGCTAATGAAAATATAGCTTAGGCAGTTCTCCTGACTTATGGGTCATAGCTTTTCTTTACCTTCCCAGAATTTTTTCCAGTGGTACGTCAAAAAATTGCTCTCCATTTACAGTGGCCGGACCGTTCATGATTTACACATGATTATCTTTTAATCTTTAGTACACAAAAACCTAAGCATTTTTATATTCAATTTTATAATTATTTCCATTATATACCATATGTTGGATTTTAACAATAGATTTAGAATATTAATTATGGAACTTCTATATCCAACTAATTATAAAATGAATAACATATAAAAATTTTTATTTCATATTATCAAGTTTATAGTGAGTGAAACTACTATCCCAATTAATGTATCAATTATCCGATTTAAAGCAAAATACATTGGTGCTATATCTCCCCCATGAGAGATAGTTATACTAAAAAAAACTACACAACTAATATAAGTGGAGCTATTAGCTTTCAAAAATACATTTGTATATATAATCGGGACTAAAAATAAACTTAAAATTAGATAATGGATATAATTAAATAATTCGATATTAACAAAATTAATTAATACTATAGCTATAAAGCCATATATTCCTCCGATAAAAGTGCCTATCATCCTGCTTTTTCCAGCCTCAAAGCTATTAGCATTATCATTTTGCATACAAAGTATTGCAGCTATGGCTGAATAAAAAGGGAGTCCATTTCTAATAAAACTTATTAAAAAACATATATATACAGATATAATGGTTTTAATAACTCTCATTCCAGGAAGTTTTATCTTTTTATCTTGTTTTTCCATATCTTCTTTCATACCATCCCCTTTAAATTTTATTTTAAGTTAAAACCTTCCCCTAATACTTCATTAACTAATCCCATAGTGATAAATACCCCTGAATCTATGCTCTGAGCATAACTCTTAATTCTAATATATTGTCCTTTACCAACAACTGTACTTATTATTGTTTTTTCGCTTCTAGAAAATCCTCCATTGGCAGTGTAAATTGTAGTTCCTCTTTGTATTTCGTTAATTATATAATCATTTATTTCCCTACTTTTGTCACTAATAATTATGATATTTAACTTTTCGTTAAATCTTGCGATTATATTATCTATTACATATGCATTTATAATAAGTCCCAATAGAGCATATAATCCAAGCTTTATACCAAAAGTAAATGTTGCCATTAAAATAATAGCAAAGTCCGATAATAGTAAAGCCTTCCCAATATCTAAATGAGTAAACTTATTGATTATCTTTGCTATAATATCTGTACCACCAGTAGAGGCATTTTGAGAAAAAATTATAGCCATTCCTATTCCTTGTATGATTATCCCATAAATCAAATTTATTAGTAAATCCTCTGTTATAGGGGCTTTTAATGGGGTAATTATTTCCAATAGATATATAATAGCTGATAATAAGAAACTTGAGTATATAGTATATCCTCCAAAATCCCTTCCAATTACTAAAAAAGCTAGTATAAAAAGAAAGATGTTCACAATTACCATTATTATACCTATTGGCATAAACTTGAAAATATTATTTATTACCATGGCAATACCTATTGCACCACCTACAGCTAGATTTTCCGGCAGTAAAAAATAATACAATCCTAAAGCCATAATGATTATACCTAAATTAATCATTATGAATCTTTTGAAATTAATCCTCATACTCGCTTCTCCACAACTTATTCTCTTTTAACGCTTCTATTAGCGTGTTAGCTATATTACTAGGAGTATCTGACATATATATCCCAGCGTTTTTCATTGCTCCTATCTTTCCATCTGCTGTTCCTTCTCCTGATGATATAATCGCCCCTGCATGGCCCATTCTCTTTCCCTTTGGTGCTGTCTTTCCACTAATAAAACCCACTACTGGCTTCTTCATATTTTCTTTAATCCATAAAGCAGCTTTTTCTTCCGAATTTCCTCCTATTTCTCCAATCATAATTACTGCATCTGTATCTTCATCTTCATTAAATGCCTCCAATACATGGATAAAATCAATACCTTTTATAGGATCTCCTCCTATTCCTACAGCCGTTGACTGACCTATCCCTTTTTGAGATAGTTGATGTACTGCTTCATATGTTAAAGTTCCAGAACGTGATACAACTCCGATTCTTCCTTTTTTGTGTATATATCCAGGCATAATGCCTATTTTACATTCTCCGGCAGTAATAATACCTGGGCAGTTGGGACCAATTAATCTAGTTTTTTTACCTTCCATATATCTTTTTACCATCAACATATCCTTTATGGGTATATGTTCAGTAATACAAATAACCATATCCAATTCTGCATCTACAGCTTCCAATATGGCATCTGCTGCAAACTTTGCTGGAACATATATTATGGAAACATTTCCTCCAGTGTTAGCCACAGCTTCTTTCACAGTGTTAAATACTGGTATGCCTTCAACTTTAGTATTTGCCTTTCCCGGTGTTATCCCTGCAACTATATTGGTTCCGTATTCAAGCATTAATTTTGTATGATATGCAGCCGTATTCCCAGTTATTCCTTGTACCATTAGTTTTGTAGATTTATCAACCCATATACTCATTATTTAGCCACCTTTCTATTTGATCAATTCTAATATTTTCTTAGCACCTTCATCCATATCTTTCGCTGCAAATATATTAAAACTAGAACTCTTTATTATCTCCATGCCTAAATCTGCATTAGTTCCCTCTAATCTAATTACTATGGGAATATCTAGTTGTAACTCTTTAGCTGCATTGACAATTCCTTTGGCCATAACGTCACATTTCATTATTCCACCAAATATATTGACAAAAATCCCTTTAACTCTATGGTCTAATAATATTATTTTAAATGCATTGGTGACATTTTCTTCCGTCGCTCCTCCTCCCACATCTAAAAAATTAGCTGGTTCTCCACCGTAAAATTTTATTAGATCCATGGTAGCCATGGCTAAACCTGCACCATTTACCACACATCCAATATTTCCATCTAAAGATATATAAGATAATCCATGTTTTGATGCCTCTATTTCTTTTTCATCTTCTTCACTTAAATCTCTATAATTAGATATATCTTTATTCCTAAATAAGCCATTTTCATCAAAGTTTATTTTTGCATCCAAGGCAATTAATTTTCTTTCCTTTGTTAATACCAATGGATTTATTTCAACTTGGGTACAGTCTTTCTCCACGAATAGTTGGTATAAATTCATCATAAATTTTACTGAATCATTTATTATTTCTAAAGGTAGATTAATGTTAAAACATATTCTTCTAGCTTGAAATTCTGTTAGCCCTATTAAATAGTCTATAGTCTCTTTATAAATTTTATCGGGACTTTTTAATGCCACTTCTTCAATTTCAGTTCCCCCTTCTTCAGAGGCGATAATAGTTATACTTGACTTATCCCTATCTAATACAAATCCTAAATAGTATTCCTTATGAATTTCACATCCTTCTTCTATTAGAACAGCTTTTACTTCCTTTCCTTCTTCTCCTGTCTGATGTGTGACTAATTTTTTACCTAGCAATTTTTTAGAATACTCTTTAACTTCATCTATTGATTTAGCTATTTTAACGCCTCCAGCCTTTCCTCTTCCACCGGCATGAATCTGTGCCTTTACAACTGCTATATCAGTCCCTATTCTCCAAGAAGCTTTTTCTGCCTCTTCTGGATTATGTATAACTTCTCCATTAGGAACTGGAATCCCATAGCTCCTTAATAACTCTTTAGCTTGATACTCATGTATATTCATCTTTATCCCCCCAACTTAATTTTCAAAAAAATAACTCAGCAAAACCTTGCTGAGTTATTACTATTATTTTGCAAAATAAGTATTGCAAAACAAAAAAACCTTTCTACAATAGAAAGGATAGTATCAATAGAGTAGAACAATTACTTAATCTACCTTATAAATAACACCTCCTCATCCTCGTGAGTAATAAACAGCGCTTTATCATTGGCAGGTCTCCTGACTTAAGAGTAACGAACCTTACACCTTCCCATACCTTAGTACAGTGGTATTTGTAAAGTTCTATCTATCACAGTGGCGGGACCGTGTCGGAATTAAACCGAACTTCCCTTTTAAATAATCTTATATAAGATTATACCAACGAACAAAATATTAAATTTTAAGTAAAATATATCACAGGCAATATGAATTGTCAAATTTAAATTTTCTTATTTATTCTTAATTTTTCTACAAAATAAAAAAAGATTCCATTAGATACAATGAAATCTTTTTATGCCTAGATATTATTTCTTTAGATTATAGAAAGTTTTAATTCCTTTATATACTGCTTCTTCACCTAGCATATCTTCTATTCTAAGTAATTGATTATATTTTGCTACTCTATCTGTTCTAGATGGAGCACCAGTTTTTATTTGTCCAGCATTCATTGCAACAGCTAAATCTGCAATAGTAGTATCTTCTGTTTCTCCTGATCTATGAGAAATAACTGCTGTATAGCCATGTATCTTAGCCATTTCTATAGTATCTAAAGTTTCAGTTAAAGTTCCTATTTGATTTAATTTAACCAATACTGAATTTGAGATTCCTAATTCTATTCCTTTAGATAATCTTTCAGTATTTGTAACAAATAAGTCATCTCCTACTAATTGAATCTTATTTCCTAGTCTTTCAGTTAATAGTTTCCAACCGTCCCAATCATCTTCTGCTAATCCATCTTCAATGGAGATAATAGGATATTTATTTACTAGTTCTTCATAGTAATCAATCATTTCATTTACTGTAAGAACTCTTCCTTCTCCTGCTAAATTATATACTTTTTTATCTGCATCATACATTTCTGTAGCAGCCACGTCTAATGCAAGCATTATTTCTTCTCCTGGCTTATATCCAGCTTTTTCTATGGCTTCTACTATGGTCTTTAGTGCTTCTTCATTACTAGATAAGTTTGGAGCAAATCCTCCCTCATCTCCTACAGCGGTATTTAATCCTTTAGATTTTAAAACTGATTTTAAATTATGGAATATTTCAGTTCCCATTCTAAGAGCTTCTTTAAAACTCTTTGCTCCTACAGGCATTACCATGAATTCTTGAATATCCACATTATTATCAGCATGTTCTCCACCATTTAAAATATTCATCATAGGAACAGGTAAAGTCTTAGCGTTTACTCCACCAACATATTGGTATAATGGCATACCTAGTTCATCTGCTGCGGCTCTTGCAACTGCTAAAGATACTCCAAGAATTGCATTTGCACCTAATTTGCCCTTATTATGTGTATCGTCTAGACGAATCATTAATTTATCTATGGCTGTTTGTTCAAATACATCTAAGCCTATTATTTCTTCTGCTATTATATTATTAACATTGTCTACTGCCTTAATAACACCTTTACCTACAAATCTGTCCTTATCTCCATCTCTTAATTCCACAGCTTCAAAAGCTCCTGTAGATGCTCCAGATGGAACTAATGCTCTACCGAAAGACCCAGATTCTGTCCATACTTCTACTTCAACTGTAGGGTTTCCTCTAGAATCCAATACTTCTCTTGCATATACATCTGTTATTATACTCAAAATAATTCCTCCTTAATATTTAGTGAATAACTAATGATTTCCCTGTCATTTCCTCTGGTTTTTCCAATCCAATTAATTCTAGTATTGTTGGTGCTAAATCTGCTAATATTCCTTCTCGTAACTTTACATCTTCTGGTCCCACTAAAATCAACGGTACTTTATTACTTGTATGGGATGTTATAGGACTGCCGTCAGTTTCATTTATTAACATCTCTGCATTTCCATGATCTGCTGTAATTAATGCTTTGCCGCCTTTTTTAGCTAGAAGCTCTATTATATCACCTAAGCAAGCATCTACAGTCTCTATGGCCTTTACTGTAGCCGGTACTATTCCTGTATGACCTACCATATCTGGATTAGCAAAGTTTAAAATAATTAAATCGTATTTATCCATATTGAGTCTATTTAATACTTCATTTTTTACCTCTATGGCACTCATTTCTGGTTGTAAATCATAAGTCGCCACCTTTGGTGATGGTATAAGTGCTCTGTCTTCATTTTTATAAGGCTCTTCTATCCCACCATTGAAGAAGAATGTTACATGGGCATATTTTTCAGTTTCAGCAATTCTCAATTGAGTTAATCCTTTATTGCTTATATATTCTCCCAATGTATTCTTTGGTGCTTCATCAGTATAGACTACATGAACATTTTCTATGGTTTTATCATATTCTGTCATGGTAACATAGAATGTATCTACTATCTTTTCTCTCTCAAAGCCATCAAAGTTTTTGTCTACAAAAGCCCTTGTAATTTGTCTGGCTCTATCTGGCCTAAAGTTAAAAAATATAATAGAGTCACCGCTATCTATAGTTCCTACAGGTTCACCTTTTTCTTTAATGACAGTAGGTATAATAAACTCATCTGTTATTCCTTCATCGTAAGAGTTATCTATTGCTATTAGAGGATTATCACTTTCTTTACCTTTACCTAGAGTAAAAGCATCATAGGCCAACTTGATCCTATCCCATCTCTTGTCTCTATCCATTGCATAATATCTCCCTGATATTGTAGCAATACGACCTACACCTATTTCATTGATCTTTTCTATTAATTCTTTTACATCTTCTTTGCCTGATGTTGGTGCTACGTCTCTGCCATCTAATATTCCATGTATATAAACATTATTGAAATCATGCTTCTTCATTAATTCTAATAATGCATATAGATGGCTATTATGACTGTGAACTCCACCTGATGAGACTAGCCCCATTAGATGAATTTTAGAGTTATTCTTTCTAGCATTTTCTATGGCTGCTAAAAACTCTCTTTTATCAAAAAAATCTCCGTCTTCAATAGATTTAGTTATCTTTGTTAAATCTTGATATATTATACGACCTGAACCTATATTTAAATGTCCAACTTCAGAATTGCCCATTTGACCATCTGGAAGACCTACTGCTAAACCAGATGCTTCCAAAGTAGTATTTGGATACTGCTCAAATAATTTGTCTATATTAGGAGTTTTAGATAGTTTTACAGCATTTCCTTCGTATACCCTTCCTATACCAAAACCATCTAGTATTATTAGCATAACTGGCGATTTATTCATATTATCCTCCAATTAAAAATTTATTAAATCTACAAAATCCTTAGCTACTAAACTAGCTCCACCGACTAAGGCACCATCTATTTCTTCTTTATCCATTAATTCCTTTATATTGCTAGGCTTTACACTTCCACCATATTGTATTCTAATGTCATTTTTCTTTTCTTCATATTTGTTTCCAATGGTTTCCCTTATGAATGCTAGCATATTATTTGCATCATCAGATGATGCAGTTTTTCCTGTACCTATTGCCCATATTGGTTCATAGGCAATTACTATATTATCTAAATCTTTTTCTTCGATACCTTCAAAGGCCTTTTCTATTTGTTTCTTTACTACATCCTTCTCTATATTAGCTTCTCTCTCATCTAAGGTTTCTCCTACACAAACTATTGGTTTAAGACCATGATTTAGAGAAGATTTTATTTTCTTATTTACAGTTTCATCTGTCTCATTGAAATATTGGCGTCTTTCAGAGTGACCAATTATTACATAATCAACTCCCAATTCCTTTAACATTTTGGGAGATATTTCTCCAGTAAAGGCTCCACTTTCTTCCCAATGCATATTTTGAGCACCTAGTTTAATTTCCGTATTTTCCAATGCCTTCTTAGCTTCAGATAGACATATAAAAGGTACACAAACTACAGCCTCCACATCTTTATTTAACTTAGAAGCCTTAATCTCCTCTATTAGCCCTAATGCCTCTTTAATAGTATTGTTCATTTTCCAATTTCCTGCGATTATAGGAGTTCGCATAATAATTACCCCCTCTTTATCTAGTGAATAACTTAAATATCTTAAAGCCTCACTCAAAATTATTTATTATCTTTCTGATATTGCATCAATTCCAGGTAAAACTTTTCCTTCCAGTAACTCTAGTGATGCTCCTCCACCTGTTGAAATATGAGTCATTTTATCTCCATATCCTGACTTTTCAACTGCTGATGCTGAATCTCCACCACCTACTATGGTTATACCCTGTGTTTCTGCCATGGCCTTTGCTATTGCATCTGTTCCTTTTTTGAAATTATCCATTTCAAATACTCCCATTGGTCCATTCCATATTACAGTCTTTGCATTTTTGATTATATCTGAGAATAATTTTATAGATTCTTCACCTATATCTAATCCCATCATATCTTCTGGAATCTCTTCTATTTTAACTGTTTTAATTTCAGTCTCATTTTTAAATTCCTTTGCAGCTACTACATCTACTGGCAACATTAATTTTACATTATTAGCATCTGCCTTTTGTAACAGGTTCTTAGCTAGATCAATTTTATCTTCTTCTAATAAGGATTTTCCAATTTCATAGCCTTGTGCTTTTAGGAAGGTGTAAGCCATACCGCCCCCAACTATTATTGTATCCACTTTATTTATAAGGTTTTCTATTACCCCTATTTTGTCAGATACCTTTGCACCGCCTAATATAGCCACAAAAGGTCTATCTGGCGATTCTAAGGCTTTACCCATAATAGATATTTCTTTTTCCACCAAGAAGCCTACAGCGGATGGTAAATGGGTAGATACACCTACATTAGATGCATGACCTCTATGTGAAGTACCGAAGGCATCATTTACATATATTTCTCCTAGGGATGCTAAATCTTTAGAGAAATTTTCTTCATTTTTTTCTTCTTCTTTTCTAAATCTAGTATTTTGAAGTAATAAAACATCTCCGTCTTCCATGGCCTCTACTTGTTTTTTTACAGTATTAGATACTACATTATCATCATCTGCAAATATTACTTCTTTATTTAATAATTCTTTAAGTCTATTGGCAACTGGTTCTAATGTATATTTTTTATTTGCTTCACCTTTTGGTCTACCTAGATGTGACATTAATATTACCTTAGCCCCTTGTTCTATTAAATAATTTATAGTGGGTAATGATGATGTTATTCTTATATCATCTGTAATATTTCCGTTTTCGTCCATTGGTACGTTAAAATCACATCTAACTAATACTCTTTTTCCTGCAAAATTAAAATCCTTTAACGATTTTTTATTTAACATATTAACACCTCTTCACCAATATTTTGATGAAGTCGGGCAATATTGCCCGACTTTTCTTTCATATTATAATTTTAAATTTAGTTTTCCTATTTAGTTGCTACTAATTTTGCAAGGTCTACTACTCTTTCAGAATAACCCCACTCATTATCATACCAAGAAACTACTTTAACCATATTATCTATAGCCATAGTTGATAATCCGTCTACAATTGATGAACGTGGATCTGCTATATAGTCTGATGATACTAGTGGCTCATCAGAGTAGCCTAATATTCCTTTTAATTCCCCTTCACTAGCTTCTTTTAAAGCTTGATTTATTTCTTCTGCTGTAGCTGGTTTTTCTAATTCAAACACTACATCTACCATAGAAACTGTAGCAACTGGTACTCTTACTGAGAAGCCATTAAGCTTTCCTTTTAATTCTGGAAGTACTAAAGCTACTGCCTTAGCAGCTCCTGTCGTTGTTGGAACAATATTTTGTGCCGCTGTTCTTGCACGTCTAAGGTCCTTATGTCTTTTATCTAGAATTTGTTGATCATTTGTATAAGCATGGATTGTAGTCATTAATCCTTTTTTAATACCAAATTTCTCAAGTATAACTTTAGCTACTGGTGCTAAACAGTTTGTTGTACATGAAGCATTTGAAATAATATGATGATTAGCTGGATCATATTTATCTTCATTTACTCCCAATACTATAGTAATATCTTCATCCTTAGCTGGTGCAGTTATGATAACTTTTTTTGCACCTGCTGTTATATGCTTAGATAGACCTTCTCTATCTCTAAATGCTCCTGTAGAGTCTATTACTAATTCAACTCCAAGGTCCTTCCAAGGTATTTCTAAAGGATCTCTGTGAGCTACTACTTTGACTTTTTTTCCATTAATAATAAATCCATCTTCAACTACTTCTAATGTACCATTGAATTTACCATACATAGTATCGTATTTAAATAAATGTGCTAAATCATTTAAGCTTCCTGATGCATTTATTGCTACTATTTCAAATTCATCCACACCATTTTCTGCATAAGCTCTTAATACGTCTCTACCTATTCTACCAAATCCACTTAATCCAACTTTCATTGACATATATACTCCTCCTATTTATTATATATTTTTTATTTATATATTTTGGCTACTATGTAGCATTACTTACTATATCTAATATTTTTCTTGCCGCAGATTCATCTGTTATTAAAGTCATATTTTCGTTTAATGTGGATACTGCAATTATTGACTCAGCCTTTTCCTCTCCACCTGCTACTCCAATAAGATTATCTAATTCCTTAAATTTTTCAAGGGATAATCCTATGGTTTTAAATTCCCAAACTTCATTTCCTTTAATATCGAAATAATGGCCAAGAGCTTCGGCTACTGCACCAGCATTAGTTAATGCGTCTATTTTTTCTTCAGATAAATTTCTTCTCTTTGCCATAGTATCTGCCCTACCAATTCCAAATACAAGGGTATTCATATTATGAATTAATTCCATAGATTCTTTAACTTCTTCATTTTTTAGCATAAGTTCTAAAGCTTTTTCTTCTAGCCCATCTGGTACATATAGAAGCCTATAGGAACCTCCTAATTTCTGACCTAGTTTTGCTGCTATGGAGTTAGATTGAGTCTCTACCTCACGTCCTAATCCTCCCCTAGCAGGTATTACTATTACATCTCTTGTTTTGTTATCAGGAGTAACTTCATCAGCTACTGCTGCCATAGTACTTCCTCCAGTAATACCTATTACCTCTTTAGATAATGTAATATCTTTTAACAGCTTAGATGTAATTTTCCCCATATCTCTTAGAACCATACTGTTTTCTGATAAACTACCAGGTGCTATAATTATTTTTTTTATTTTAAGAATTTCTCTTAATTTTTCTTCCATTTTCGGAATACCTTTCAAATTACCATAAGTTGAATGTAGGTTTGACAAAAGTTTTTTACCTTCGTCGGTTATATACATACCCATTAAATCAATGCTTAACAACCCTTGGTTCTTAAGTATTCCCACTTCGTCCCTTATGGTTCGCTCCTTAAATCCTAATTCTGTGGACAAAGCTCTTCTTCCTATAGGTTGATTATAGGAAATAGCCCTTAAAATAAGATATCTTTTTTCAATTATATCAACTATCTCTGGAGTTATCTTCTTTAGTATTTCTAGTATTTCCATATAAATCACCTTCTAATAGAAATTATTTACAATGCTGGTCATTTTAAGTCCCGGTAGTGTATTTTTTGTCCCAGTATTTTTAAAGAAATAGTAGAATAAAAATTCTACTACCCATAGTATATAATACATTTATATATTATTCAACATTAAATAAATATATTTATTTAATATCTTCTCCTCATTGATGAAGAGGGTATATTTAATTCATCTCTGTATTTTGCAACAGTTCTCCTTGAGATATTTATTCCTTGTTCCTTTAGCAGCTCAGATATTTTTTGATCACTATATGGCTTTTTATTGTTTTCATTATCTATGATTTCCTTCAAAGTAACTTTTATACTTGTAGATGACATATCACCATCTTCACTTAATATACCAGATGAGAAAAAATATTTTAATTCAAATAATCCTCTAGGAGTTTGAACATATTTACCATTTGTGGCTCTAGATATGGTAGACTCATGCATCTCCACATCTTCTGCCACATCTTTTAATGTTAGAGATTTTAGTGATTTTTCTCCTTCTATAAAAAAATCCATTTGGAACTTTAATATGGACTCTATTACTTTTCTAATAGTTGACTTTCTCTGTTCTATACTTCTAATTACCCACATTGCAGAATTAAATTTTTCGTTAAGAAAATCTATGGTATCTTTATCTCCGCCTGATTTCATAAGTTCTTTATAATAGTTGTTTATATTAAGCTTAGGGCCTGTAGAATCATTTATTATAACAATAAATTCTCCATCTACAAGTTTAATTTCAGCATCTGGTGTTATATATCTTGCATCTCCGCCTTCTCCTCTAAAAGTCCTACCTGGTTTAGGCTCCAAAGTTTTTATATAATCACAAACTTCTTGTACTTCTATAAGCTCAAGGTTTAATTCCTTGGAGATTTTTTGAATTCTATTATATCCAATATCTTCTAAATAATCTTTAATTATTATTGCAGCACAGGGATGAACATCTTTTATATCTCTTAATTGGATTAATAAACATTCTTTTAAATCTCTAGCACCTACTCCAATAGGCTCAAAGGTTTGTATAATATCTAATAGTTTTCTAACCTCTTCTATATCTGATTTCATAAAACTTGCAATTTCTTCTAAAGAAGATTTTAAATACCCATTTTCATCTATATTATATATAATATTTTCTCCAATCTTATGTTCTTTGCTTTCCAACGAAGTAAGATTTAGTTGTGATATTAGATGTTCCCTTAATGTAGGTCCATGGCTTACAAAAGATTCATAGTTATATTCTTTTATATTTTTATCTACTTGTGGCCTATAACTAATATCGTCATACTTTTCTAAATATTCTTTCCAGTCTATGTCGTTATCATCTTTATATTTATCTAGGTTTTCAAATTCTTCATTAGTACCTGCTGGTTCAAGCATAGGGTTTTCTTCTAACTCATTGGTAATATATTCTTTTAATTCTAAACTATTGAACTGTAATAATTCTATAGCTTGTCTTAATTCTGGAGTCATTATTAACTTTTGAGATTGTTCAAGGATCAAATCATAGCTAAGCCTCATAAAATTCAACCTTCCTCAATAAATTTATATTTGATTATATTATATCAGAAGTTTAACAAAGTACAAAATAAAAAAGATAAAAGTAGAATTTTCCTATCCATAATAAAAAAAGTTTCTAAAGAAGCATTAAAGTAGCTTTTTTTGAAACTCATTTAGGTCATAGCAAGTTCCTAAATAATAAAAAGATTAAAAAGTAGAACTTTTCTATTCGTTATAAAAAGACAAGGAGTTTTTATCCTTGCCTTTTTAAAGTATATAATTTAATTAGCCTTGGTTTTTCTCATAAGGAAGTCCATTAGCTTTAGGTCCATTTCCTTCTCCTACTACGAATATTAAAGCTAGTAATGTAATTACATAAGGAGTCATGGCTAATAATGTTGACGGTACTTTAACTGTTGTACCACCAAGGTAAATTGCAATACCTTGGGCTGCACCAAATAGTAGGCAAGCCCACATAGCTCCTTGAGGTTTCCATTTACCAAATATCATAGCTGCCAAAGCTATAAATCCCTGACCTGATATTAGTGTTGCCCTATAGTTTGCCACTACTGCTATACTCATTGCAGCGCCACCAAAGCCTGCAAATACTCCTGATAATATTACTGCTATATATTTTATCCTATATACATTGATACCTAATGTATCTGCTGCTCTTGGATGTTCTCCTACTGAACGAATTCTAAGACCTAGTTTTGTCTTATATAATATAAACCATACTATAAAGACTAATATAAAAGCCATAAAAACCGTTACATATTGATTAAAAATTGCGTTTCTAAAGAAGTTTATCATAGCATCTTTTATGGTTTCCACCTGTGTAATTTCAGGTAAAATATTTTTAAATGGTTGTGGCATTTTGTTATCAAGTGGTATAGGTTTAGTCATTGTTGCTCCTTCAAAGAATAATCTTGAAAGGAATAGAGCTAGTCCTGGTCCAATGAAGTTAAGTGCTATACCGGATACTATTTGATCTGCAGTAAATGTAATAGAAGCTATACCATGTAAAACAGCCATAAGTCCTCCTGCCATACCTGCTGCTAAAAATGCTAACCAAGGGTTTCCTGAATAATAACCTACTGTTGCGCCTATTAAGGCACCTATAGTCATCATACCCTCAAGACCTATATTAACTACACCTGCATTTTCAGATATAACCCCACCTAATGCCGTATATATAAGAGGTGCCGAATACATTAGAGATATTCCTATTATAATTCCTAGATTATTAATTATACTAATCAAGATTTTCACCTCTTTTTCTTCTAGTAAAAATTTTGCCAAACATTTGAAATAACTTTGGCATAGCTACAAAGAATACTATGGAACCTATAGCTATATTTATTACCTCTGATGGGGCTCCAATTAAGGAATTAAGTTTTCCACCACCATAAGTCAATCCACCAAATAATAGTCCTGCTGGTATAGTAGCTAAAGGATTATTTCCTGCAATTAAAGATACTGCCATCCCATTAAAGCCATATCCTTGAGATGCAGCAAGAATTCCTATTTGATGCTCTACTCCAAGAACTTGAGTAGCACCTGCAACACCTGATATAGCACCTGCAATCATCATAGATACTACGATATTTTTCTTAATATTTATTCCACCGTATTCAGCTGCATCCCTATTATATCCAACAGCTTTTAATTGATATCCCAATGTAGTATGTTTTAGTATATACCATACTAGTATAGCTAATAAAATTGCTATTATAAAACCGTAGTTTACTGGTGGATTTAATAATTCTCTCAAGAATTCATTGTTCTTCAAAAATGCTTTTCCTGACTCTGATACCTTCCATTGTCCTAAAAAGTTTATTTTTGCTGTATCTAATACTTTAAATGAAGCATCTGAATTTGGTCTTCTTAAAGCTGGAAAAGTTAAAAAATAGTTATTCATATATAAAGCTATCCAGTTTAGCATTATAGATGAAATTACTTCATTGATACCAAATTTTGATTTTAGTACTCCTACTATTCCTGCCCATATACCTGCTGCTAGTGCTCCTACTAGAATAGCCACTATACCATGAATTACTGGAGGCAATTTAAATAAATATCCAGCTATCATTGCAAATATTGAACCTATTATAAATTGTCCCTCTGCACCTATATTAAATAATCCTGTTTTAAAGGCAAAGGCTACTGATATACCAGTTATTATTATAGGGGTAGATCTAACTATTGTATAGGAAATATATTTGGGACTACCGAATATACCCATAAACATTACCTTATAGGCCTCTATTGGATTATACCCTGATATAAGTAAGATTATAGCTCCTACTACCAATCCTAAAAATATTGAAAATAACGTTACCATAAACTTGTTATTTTTTTTCATTATCTGCACCTCCTCCAGCCATAAGAAGGCCTAGTTTTCTCTCATCTGCATCTTTAGAATCTATTATATCTACTATTTTTCCTTCATAGATAACTGCTATTCTATCTGAAAGATTTATTATTTCTTCAAGTTCAAAGGAAATAAGAAGTACCGCTTTTCCATTATCCCTCTGTTCAATTAAATATCTATGAACATATTCAATAGCTCCAACATCTAGTCCCCTTGTTGGTTGAGCAGCAATTAATACCTCTGGGTTATTAGTCACTTCCCTGGCTATGATTACCTTTTGCTGATTACCGCCAGATAATGCTCCTGCTCTTTGGCTAGGATTATTTGGTCTTACATCAAACTTTTCTATTAATTCCTTTGAAAAGTTTTCTATAGCTCTATGATTTAACCTACCTTTTTTAGAAAAAGGTTCTTTATGGTAATTTTCCAATATCATATTTTCTGCAATTGTAAAGTCCAATACTAGACCTCTTTTTTGTCTATCTTCTGGAATATTACTTAAACCAGAATTTATTATTTCAAAAGGAGTTTTATTTGTTATATCTTTTTCATCAAGAATTACATTTCCAGATTCAATATTTCTAAGTCCCGTAATACCTTCTATTAATTCAGATTGACCATTTCCGTCTACTCCAGCAATTCCTAATATCTCTCCTGAATGAAGTTCTAATGATAGCCCATTTACTGCATTTAACTTTCTATTATCTTTTATAAGAATATCATTAATATCTAATATCTTTTTACCTCTATTTACAGGTTTTTTATCTGTAACAAAACTTACTTCTCTACCTACCATCATTTCTGCAAGGTTTTCTTCATTTACATCTTCAACCTTTACTGTATCAATCCTTTTACCTCTTCTAATGATTGTACAATAATCAGCAACTGCCTTTATCTCTTTTAATTTATGAGTAATTATAATTATAGTTTTCCCTTGATTCGCTAAGGAATGAATTATATTAATTAATTCATCAATTTCTTGAGGTGTAAGAACTGCTGTTGGCTCGTCCAATATTAGAATATCGGCACCTCTATATAAAGCCTTGAGTATCTCTACTCTTTGTTGCATACCTACAGAAATATCTTGTATCTTTGCATGGGGATCTACTAATAGTCCATATTTTTTTGAAATTTCTTCTACATTTTTAGTTGCCTTTTTTATATCCAATACAGCACCATTTGTAGTTTCCATACCTAAGATAATATTTTCTACCACTGTAAAGGTATCTACTAGCATAAAATGTTGATGAACCATTCCTATACCATTTTTTATTGCTACGTTAGGATTGGTAATGCTTACCTTCTTACCATCTATGTATATATCACCAGAAGTTGGCGTATAAAGTCCATAGAGCACATTCATTAAAGTACTTTTGCCTGCACCATTTTCACCTAATAGGGCATGGATCTCACCTTTATGGACAGTTAAATCTATATTATCATTGGCAGTAAAATCACCAAACTTTTTAGTTATATTTTTCATCTCTATTGCTTTTTTATCCATTTTTTCAGTGGTCAACAGGTTTCCCTCCTATTTAGAGTTAAACAGCTCAGACTATAGCCTGAGCTGCTTTATTTTTATTATTTTAAACCTTCTACAAATGCATCATAAGTTTCTTGATTAACTGGAACTTCTATCTTTCCATCTATAATATCTTGTTTAACTTTTTCTACTGCTTCTAAAATTTCAGCTGGAACATTTTTGCTTGATGTAGGAGCTATATCTACAGCACCATTATCTTCTAAACCGTATACTACAGTAGTACCACCTGGGAAGTTTCCTTCTTTTAATAATTTAACTATATTGTATACACCAACGTCTACACGTTTCATAGCTGAAGTTAAAACATTATCTGGAGCCATATCGTTTTGGTCTCTATCTACTCCAATTACCCATTTGTCTTGTTCTTTAGCTGCTTCAATAACACCATCGCCTACTCCACCAGCTGCATGGAATACTATGTCCATACCTTGTTGATACATATTAGTAGCTATTGATTTACCTTTAGCTGCATCTGAGAATGAATCAGCATATTGTGATAAAACTGTAATTTCTTTTCCTAATTCTTTTGCTGCATATTGAACTCCTGCTTGGTATCCATAATCAAATGCTCCAATAACTTCTCCTTCAATACCGCCAACAAAACCTAATTTGTTAGTTTCTGTCATTCTACCTGCAATGTATCCAACCAAGAAAGATGGTTGTTCTTGTTTAAATAATACTCCTACCATATTTTCTGGTGTATTTTCATAAGCGGAGTCAATTATAGCATAGTTAGTATCTGGATTTGCTTCAGCAGCTGCTAATGCAGCATCAGCTAATTTATATCCAATTCCCCAAATTAAATCGTTACCTGCATCTAATAATGTTTCGAAGTTAGGTGCATAATCTGCTTCTTGATGTGATTCTTGATATTTTACAGTAACTCCTAACTCTTTTTCTGCTTGTTGTAAACCTTCCCAAGCTGATTGGTTAAATGATTGGTCATTTACTCCACCTTCATCTGTAACCATACTAACTTTAAGGTCTGTAGCTTCTGTATCATTGTCATCTGGTGTATTAGTACCATCGGTTATTGTGCTGTTATCATCTTCTGGAGTCTTATCAGCTGCTTTACATCCTGTTAATGCAAAGGATAGAACTAATGCTAAGACTAATGATAATGCTAATAATTTTCTTTTCACTTTCATTACCCCCACTTTTTTATTTGTTATATAATACTATGTATATATAATATTATATAATTACCTTTTTAGGCAAATTAATCTACAATAACATTATAATGTATCTTCAGTTTTTTTTCAATATAAAAGCTCCAAGTTTCCTTGGAGCTTTTAATCTTAGCATGGATCAGATTCGCCTACATCATAACCAGCCTTTGCCAATGCTTTAATAGCTTCGCTTAACTTAGCTTCATTTACCATTACTATTGGTCCTGTACAACCCATTCCAGACTCAGCATAGATACCTTCTTTCCAAAGTGCTTGAACAGCATCTTCTAATTCCATAATATCTATACCATTTATAGTTCCGGTAACAGTTTCTGCTGGTGGAGCTTCTACCGTTTCTTCTTCTTTAGCTTCCACTTTTTTGGTATCTTTTGTAAGACCTTTTAATATATCTTTAAGTCCTGCTTTATTTGCCTTTTCAAATTCTTCCTTAGCAATATTAATTACATTGCCTCTTACTAAAGATGCTGCGTAACCAATTGCATTAGCCACTACTGGAGTGCCTGATGCTCTTGAAAGAATAAGAATTGTTCTATTATAATCTTCTCCAATTCCAGGGCCATATCCAAAGCCTTGTGCTTCATATGATCCACCTGTTGAGAACGATGAAAATACCTTCATTAAAAGATTACCTGTTAAAGTATCATTAATCATAATATCTGGTGTTCCTGTTAAAAGGTCATTACCTCTCATTACTGAACCGCCATCTGCTCTTCCTGATTCTGTGAAGTTAACTGGATATCCCTTGCTATTTAATTCCTTGAAAGCTCTTTCTACTTGTCTTGCACCATCAACATTTAGAATACCTACAGTTGGTTCTTTGATTCCCATAGCTTTTGCAGCTATAATACCATAGATACCATTTTTAACCATAGCTTCAACTCTATGTGGTGATGATGTTCCTGTAGTTGTAGCTAAGAACATTTCACGACCTTGTCCAGGAGTTACAACTCTACCTACTGTAGAAACTCCTATTGGGAAATTATAGTGCATAGTGATACAAGCTCCAATTTCTCCACTGTCTAGTAATTCTTCCATTTTCTTATGTTGAGCATCTTCTCCTTCAACATTGTATTGAGTAAGTTTTGAATCAACTTTTGGTCCAATTAGTACTACTTCAATGCTATTGTCTCTGGCTTGAGCCATTTCAGCACCTTTTACTATATTGTCAATTCCTAGTTCTGAGCCTGCTACTGTAATACCTACTCTAACCCTTTCTCCAAATTGACCAGTTTGCATTGCATCTGCAATATCATTAAATACTTTACCAATCATACCTTTTATATTGTTATCTGACATAGTATCACCTCTAATCTTGAAGTAGATGAGAAGCAAAATCTCTCATAGCTTCTGCTACAAGTCCTCTAACTTCTTCTTCTGATACACCTTTACCCGCATCTAACTTTCCAGTATTTTTTTCCATAACTATTGATGCCCCGTCGAATAAGTTAGTCATTCTACCTAAGAATAAGCTTCCCTTTCCTACGATCATAGTTCTATTTATTTCACCTGCTAACATTGCTTCTCTAGCGAATCCAACATATGGTGCTCCTGAAGGAATATGACCTTGAGTTGGAGCCCATCCTTCCATACCATGGTTTTGAATAAATGCATCTATACCAGTTCTTTCAATTTCGCCTCTCTTAACTCCTAGAGCTGCAATCATTTTATAGTTAGCTGTTGGAACATCTCCTGCTCCTGCTGGCTTTGTAACATCTGGGTTTTGCATTTCTACTGAATATTTATCAATATCAGTTATTTTTAATCCTGCTTTATCAAGTGGTGCCGTAACTAATGAAGTAATTACTGCCTGAGGTGATGATCCAGTACCAACTGTATGTCTACCAACTAAATCAGTTCTTAAAACTGGGTTTACTCCATCGTTTTCAGCGATTATTACTGCAAATCCACCTACAACGTCTTCTAATATAGGCATACCTTTTTTAATATGGTCTTTACCATTCATACCTAATTTAGCCGTAGATCCACCTGAAACAACCATTACTTTTTTGAAAGTACCTGCTTGAACTAGTGAAGCTGCTGAAATTAAAGCATGAGCTGGAGCCGCACAGAATCCTCTTAGGTCTGAACCTGTAGCATTTGTTAAACCAGCCATTTCAGCTATAGATTTAGCAAAGTTACCGCCACCTCTTTGGTTCATATCTCCACAAGCTTCTTCTGAACACTCTATTACATATTCTACTTCTTCTGGTTGTAGATCATTTTTAGCTAGTAAATGCCATGCTGCTAATACTCCTGAAGCTTTTGCTACAAGGTTTTCTAAAATTACATGAGCGTTTAAGTTAGCGTCCACATCGTGAGCTCTTTTTACACAACCAATTAATTTTTTATCAAAATAAAGTCCTTCTGCATCTTGTTCATTTACAAACTTTTCAATATCTGCTATATCGTGACCTTCTTTTAATTTTGCAACAAATTCATCCTTAATTAATGGATGAGCTTCTAATTTTGGTTTAACTTCTGCTGTAAACTCTTTTGATAATAACACAAGATCAAATACGTCTACTATTTTAATAAGACCTAAAAATTCATCTTGTGGCATTATTTCACCAAATTTACCATCTCTTTTTGCATCTGCTACGTCTTTATCATACCATGGTTGTTCAATTGTTTTAAGCTCAGCTGGCTTATGATTTCCAATGTACACTTGATTTGGCATATAGTTAACTGCTTCTTCAAAAGTACGTATATGATTTGGAATAGCTTTTAAATACTCTGAATTTGGATTTAAATGTTTTTCTGTTGTTTGAGTTGTACCATTGTGAATAATCATATCTGGTGTATGCACCAATACATAAGATGTTCCTTTTACTACTGAATAATTCATATGTCCACCTCCATAAATTTTGGTATGTAATTATCTGGTCTTGCTTATAACGAATAGAAAAGTTCTACTTTTCTATTTAAAACTCTTTTTTGAAGCTTTGCTTATAAAAGGGTGATAAAAAAATCACCCTTTTATAAGTCTTATTAATTATTTCTTAACATCAAATACAGTTTGCTCTGTTACTTCAGTTGTTAAAGCTTCTAATGCTCTTTCAACTAATTTTCTTCTAAGAGCTTTCTCTTCCTTAGGATCTAATTTCGGATCTCCTAATGGGTGAGGTATAGCTATAGTTGGAACTATTCTATTAGCTCCTACTGTTAATGATATTGGAACTACTGTACACATATGAACTACTGGAATACCAGCTCTCTCAACTTCTTTTACCATTGTTGCACCGCAACGTGTACAAGTGCCTCACGTAGAAGTTAAGATAACTGCGTCTACTCCATCTCTCTTCATTTCTGCAGAAAATTCCTCTGAGAATTTCTTAGAGCTTGCTACAGCAGTACCATTTCCTACTGTAGAGTAGAAATATCTGTGTAACTTTCCAATTTTTCCTTCTTTTTCCATTTCACGTAAAACGTCAACTGGAATAACTCTATCTGAATCTATATTAGCATATACTGGGTCATGTCCGCCGTGTGCTGTTTCCCATTCTCCTTCTTTAAGATCATCAACACCTTCAATGTCATATTTACCATATTTTTGTGCTGATGATGACTCAATGTGGTCAGGGTTTCCGTGTGGAACTATACCACCTGAAGTTACTATAGCTATTGTAGCTTTTGAAAGATCTTTAATAGCTGGATTTGGATCCACTCTATCAAAGTTTGGCATTGGGAATTCAGTAACAAATTCTTCTCCTGCAAGTTTCTTTACAAGCATATCAACTGCTCTTTCAGAACCTCTCTTATCAGTGAAGTAATTCTTTCTGATTCCTCTTTCTAAATATCCTTCTTCTTCTGGAGAACCTATTTCTTCACCTTTAGCTACTTTAAGTGCTAATGGTACTAGTTTTCCAACTGCATCTCTCATACCAGCAGCTGAGTTTCTTGTAGAAACAACATATACTGATTTCTTGAACATATCAGCACCTGGGTTTTCTATATACATACCAGTTACAGCTGGTATTCCCAATTCATTTTGTACAGCTTCTGTAACTGTACCTGCTGCAACTCCATATCTACCTGCGTTAAATGCTGGTCCAGCTATAACTAGATCTGGGCTATATTGTTTTATTAATTCAAGAACTTCTCTTTTTGCATCTTCTAGATTTTCACCAAAATATCCATCCCCACATATAACTGTAGCTACGATTTCAGCTTCATCTTTAAATCCTGCTTGAATAGCTAAACCAGGTCCCATTGCGCCTTCTCTAGCTTCTGGTTTGTGGTCTGCTTTTTCTTCTCCACCGATTCCAGCATAGAACTGGTTTATATAGTGGACTACTTTAATTTTCCCCATTTGTTTCCCTCCTCTCGTGTATTTCGTATCGGGATATTATTTATTTATTAAAATTTAGTAAATTCGTCTCTCATACCTTTTACTTCTGCCACTATTTCATCAACGTCAAGAACCATTTCCATCATACCGATTTGCTCATCATATACATCAGCATCTACTGATTCTTTGAATTCTGGTTCTACTGCATGATAAACTTTAAGTCCCAACGGAACTCCTGCTAATGGACCTGCGAAAGTTGGGTCTCCTGCAGTAACTGTTTCAGCTGCTAATCCTGCTGATTCAGCTTCTGCTCCACCGATTAATACTAGCATATTTTCTGCTCCGTATTTTTCAGTTAAATCTTTAACCCTTTTTTGATTTTCTAAGTCCATTGCGCCTGCAGCCGTTCAGACAAAACATTCTGTTGCTGAAAATACTACTTCTGCAGGAGTGGTTTTTATACATTCTTCCATAGCTGGTCCTGGTATACCATCTCTGTCACCGATAATGATAACTTTTGTGTTTTCATTAAATATTGACATTTGTCCACTTCCTTTCTTATTTTTTAGCATATAATTTATTTTTTTACATATATATTATTAATTTAGAATCCTCTTGCTGACATTTTGTTGAAGCCTACTTCATTAGTTGCTCCAGTAATAGCTTGGATTTCTACAGTAATTGTACCGTCAGCTGCTAAGCTTCCGTCAAATCCTCCTGCTATGATGTCAACATAATCTAAAGTACCAATTACTTTATCCATTGGTGGTAATACGATTACTTCGTTAGCATTACCTCCTGTAACTACTGCATTAGCTGAAGGGTCAGCATCTGCTAGAGATTGGCTGGCACCATCTCTACCTGCGTACTCATCAGTAATGATTACAGTTTTGATACCTTTAGCTTCTATTTTCTTAGTATTCATTATAAGGTCTGTATCTGGGTTACCAAATCCTTCTTGTGAAATTATAACTCCATCAAGTCCTAGGTATTCAGCAAGTTTAGCTGACCAGTTTGATGATCTTTCTTTATCAGCTAGGTAAACGTTTTCGTTTGTGATTATAACACCTACGAAATTAAGTGTTTTACCGTGAGCTGCTAAAAGGTCATGAATAACTGGGTTATTCATTTGATGGTAAGTTGTATTCTTATCACAAGCAGATACACAGTTACCACTTACAATTGCACCGTCCATAATTTCAGTTGGGTACATTATAGTTGGTACTATTTGTTTAGCATCTACTCCGTATACATAAGTATCATGAAGTAATCCTTGAGTTTGAAGCATTTGAACATATCCTACCTTTGGAAGATTAGGATACTTCTTAATTCCTTCTAACAATGTATCTACTTCAAATACCTCTACTGTATCTGGAGCTAATGTTTTTGCTGTTTCTGCAAGATAAGCAGCAGCTTTAAATCCAGCAAATCTAACAGCTTTCTCATGATCGTGTTGCTTTAATCCTTCTATTGGTTCACATTTCATAACTAAGTTTATAGTTTTTGAAAATGGAGTATATTCTGCTCCTGGTCCTGTCATATCTACAATACCTTCTTGGAAACCAACGATTTTACCAGTTGTCATTACTGTACAACCTTTTAAAACATTAGTTTTTCCTGAACCTACAACATCAACCTTTGATAATATTCCTGGGAAAACCCCTCCTGGACCTTCAACCTTAACTCTTGGCTCAACTACGTCCTTAACAGGTGTAATTCTAATACTTTCACCAGGTTTTGCAATTTCAACGTCTACTGATGCAAGGTGCTCGTCTTCTGTAATTAAGTTGATTAATTCTTCTTTATTTACAGTTAGCACCCCGTTTTCAAGTTTGGTTTCACTACCAAATTGAACATCTTTAATTAGCACATGGCCTAATTCCAGACGCATAAAATTCACCTCCTCTTATTTTAGCAAATATCTATATCTTAATTCTCAGCACAAGGGCCAGAACTAAAATCAATGTAATTTAATTAATTAGATGTATTTTTTAATTAATTCTTCTACTGATTCTTTTGTAGCATCATCTGCTACTACTGCATCTATTCTTTCACCATCTTTGTAAATAGCAATTACAGGTAATCCCATAACTTTTTGTCCAATTGCAAGTCTTCTTGCTTTAGTAATATCTAATGATGAAAATTTGATTTTGTCACCATATTGTTCTTCATAAGCATGAATATGTGGCATAAGCGCTTTACATGGTTCACAAGTTGGTCCCCAGTAATCTACCAAAACATATCCTTCTGCTTGTAATACTTCTGCTTCAAAATTATCTTTATTTAGCTCTAACATATTTATTATACCTCCTAAATTTAATTTTAGTCACAACTAGTCTTCAAAATGCTCATTTATATATTTTTCAGCTTGAACAGCTGCTATTGCTCCATCTGCTGTTGCAGTTACTACTTGTCTAAGTGATTTAACTCTGTTGTCTCCAGCAGCAAATACTCCTGGTACGTTAGTATTCATATTATCGTCAGTTTTTATATACCCATCTTCCATGTTAATTATTCCATCAAATAATTTTGTTGCTGGGTTATATCCTACGAATACGAATACTCCAAATGTTCCATCATCTTCGTCTGCGAATATTTCTTTTTCTTCACCTGTTTTAACATTTTTAACTATCATTGATTCAAGAATACCATCACCTTTTAATTCAGTAATAGTAGTATCCCACATAAAGTTCATTTTTTCGTTCTTAAATGCTTTTTCTTGGATTGACTTAGCTGCTCTAAGCTCGTCTCTTCTATGAACGATAGTAACTTTTCTAGCGAATTTTGTTAAGTACATAGCTTCTTCAACTGCTGAATCGCCACCACCTACTACGAACACTTCTAAGTCTTCAAAGAAAGCTGCATCACATGTAGCGCAGTATGAAACTCCTCTACCTGTTAATTCTTTTTCTCCCGGACAACCTATTGGTTTTGGTGTAGCACCTGTTGCAATAATAACAGTCTTAGCTTGGTATTCTTCTTTTGCACCTTTTAAAACTTTTATTTTTCCTTCAATTTCTACTGATTTAATTTCATCGTTTACTTTTTTAGCACCAAACTCATTTACTTGCTCTACCATTCTTGCGATTAAAGATGGACCACTTGCATTTTCAATGGAACCCGGATAGTTAGCAACTTCATCAGTTGTAGCTATTTGTCCTCCATCTCCATCTTTTTCGATGATTAAAGTATTAAGTCTTGCTCTAGATGCATAAAGACCTGCTGCTAATCCTGCAGGACCTGCTCCTACGATTATTACATCATAAATCATTTGTTTTCCTCCCTTATATATTTTTTATGTAGTTCTCTAATATTGCATTTTTGCCAAATAAAGCTGATAATATTCCTATTTTTCACTTATAAGAGGAATATTATTGATTTTACATTAAGCACATCACCCTAATTATAGGCATATGAACTTAAAAAATCAACATTTTTTTTACGTTTGCTGCTAGGGTTTTTATTTAAAAAAAAACAGAATAAATAGGTCTATTGGGCCTATTTACTCTGTTCATTTACCTGAGAGATTCTCCACTTAAGATTGCTCCTTCGGTGCTTGCGCTTTCCAGAGTTCTGTCACAATACGGTCCTTTTGCCTGAGAGTTTCATTATGGATCGGCTATCCATCAACTTCTTCCTTCGGCGCCACAAATAATATGGTCTCTTCCGTATTAGTCATCCAGATAATTAAATTTTATAATTAAATCTTTCTTTAATTACTATATGTGTGAATTCGACTTTTTGATACTTTTTTCACATCCACCTAGTATTATAATACATAAAATATAAATATACAACCCTTTTGATTATTAATTTTTTTATTAATGTTTAGGTTTTGCTTTATAGTTATCTAGTACATATAAAGCCACATTAGAACAATGGTCTGATATTCTCTCCAAATTACTTATACAATCTAAAAAGATTATACCAGGTCCTGTAGAACATAATCCTTTATTTAATCTATATATATGATTTTCCCTATTTTTTGTTTCTAAAGCATCTACTTCATCTTCTAAAACTAATACTTCTCGAGCTTCTTTCTCTCCATTTGTTTTAAAAGCCTCCATAGACTTTTTAAATGCCAACTGACACTTCCCAAACATTTCATTTAATTCTTCTATAGCTCCTTCTGTAAACTGCATATTATCTTCCATTCTTTCTTCTGCAAGTTCAACTATATTCTCAGCATGGTCTCCTACTCTCTCTATATCATTTATGTTGTTAAAAAACACATTAACTTGTTTATGTTCTTCATCAGATATAGGGGCATTAGAAAGTCTAACTAGATATTCAGTAATTTCTTTTTGTAATCTATTTATTTTCTGTTCTTGTTCCAAAGCAATTTCAATTTCCTTATATTCACCATCTACAAATGCTCTTTTAGCTCTATCTAGATTATCTTCTACGAAATCACCCATTCTTGCAATTTCTTTTCTTACTTGTCCTAATGCTATAGATGGAGTTTCTATAATTCTAAAGTCAAGGAATTTTGACTCTTGGACATCTTGTCTTTCATCTCCAGGAACTATAGCTTGTGCAGCCTTAACCAATAATCCTGCAAAAGGTAATTGAATAGCTACATTTATTAGGTTAAATAATGTATGAGCATTAGCTATTTGTCTCTGAACATCATTAGGAGATATTTTCGTTACTAAATCTTGTATTGGTGTTTTTAAAATTGTCATAAATATAATGGTACCAATTAAGTTAAATAAAAAATGTATTATAGCTGCACGTTTTGCTGTCTTATTAGCCCCAACTGATGATATCATAGCTGTTGTAGTTGTACCAATATTATCTCCAAAAAGAATTGGAAATGCAATATTTATATTTAACAATCCTTGGCTAGCCAAAGCCTGTAGTAAACCTATAGAAGCACTACTACTCTGAACAATGGTAGTAAGTCCCAATCCCACTAACATACCTAAAACTGGATTATTTAAACTAACCATAATATTAGTAAATGCTGGCAAATCTGCTAAAGGCTTTAGACCACCGCTCATCATATCCATACCAATAAACAGAATACCAAATCCAATAAGTATCTCTGCCATATTTTTAGCTTTTTTCTTTGAGGTTGCAATCCAAATACCTACACCTATTGCTACTGCTAAAGGTGCAAAATCTGTTAAGTTAAAAGCAATTAACTGGGCAGTTACTGTAGTACCAATATTGGCACCCATAATAACACCTGCTGCTTGAGCCAAAGACATAAGACCCGCATTTACAAATCCTATTACCATAACTGTTGTAGCAGAACTACTTTGAATAACCATAGTTACAAGTGCGCCCACTAATACACCCATAAGTCTATTGTTCGTTAAAACTTCAATTAATCTCTTTAGTTTCTCACCTGCTGCTTTTTGTAAACCTGTGCCCATTAGATTCATTCCATATAAGAATAAACCTAGTCCACCAAGTACTGGCAGAGCTATATCCATAGTCAACCTCCTAGTAAATTTATTAACCTATTTATTCTAGATATATAATACCACATTTATTGTGGCTATTACCACTTGAAATAAAATTATTCTATGTTCCTATATTAGGAAAATCTAATTGTCTTAAAGCTTCAAATAATATTATATTTACTGAGTTGGATAAATTTAAAGACCTGGCTATATTCGCCTTCATAGGTATTTTAATACCTTTATCAAGGTTTCCTTCCAATATCTCATTTGATAAGCCTTTTGTCTCCTTCCCAAAGACAAAAAATGAATTATCCCTATAAGTAAATTCTGTATAGTTATTTTTAGATTTAGTAGTAGCATAATAAAAGTCTCCATTAGGATACTTTTCCAATAGCTCAAAGAAATTATCATAATAATGTATTTCCACTAAATTCCAATAATCAAGTCCAGCTCGTTTAAGTGCTTTATCATCTACTGAAAAACCTAAAGGTCTTACTAAGTGAAGTACTGTTCCCGTTAAGGCACAGGTTCTAGCAATATTACCTGTATTTGATGGTATTTCAGGTTCTACAAGTACTATATTTAATGCCATATATTCTTTACGCTCCTATTCTAATATAAATTTCTCTATTATTTTAGCTACACCATCTTCATCATTTGTATCTGTAATATAATCAGCCTCTTTTTTTATTATTTCATCTCCATTTCCCATGGCAACTCCTAAACCAGCAAAACGTATCATAGATAAATCATTTTCACTATCGCCTATGGCTATAACTTCCTCTGGTTTAATATTAATCCTTGTACATAGTTCTTTTACTGCCTCGCCCTTTGATACATTATATCCCATGGCTTCTATATTATTAATCCATGAACTAGATGTGCCTATATTATCTATCTTGTCCAATTCTAGCCTTAAACTTTGTAGATTATCTTTATTATCATCAATAAAGATAAATTTATATACATTTAAGTCTTTGTTTCTAATGATTTCTTCTATATCTTCAAATACTTCCATATCTATAGTACTCTTCTCACTGCCTTCATTATAGAATTTTAATATTTCCTCAACTCTAACATGAGAATAAAATCTAGATTCATCATAAAAATGATAATATATATTTTTGTGTTTTGCAATATCAATTATTGTTTTTATTAAACTTTTTTCTATAGGTTTTTTATAGATAACATTAGCTGATTCATCTACAATAATTGCACCATTACAGGCAATTATTGGATTTCTCAACTTTAAAGTCTCTGAATAGTATAATGCTGATTTTAAAACTCTTCCTGTGGATATTACAATATGTGCTCCCTTTTCTTTTGCTTTTTCTATTGCCACTCTTGTTCTTTCAGAAATTTGATTATCGCTATTTAAAAGTGTACCATCCATATCTATAGCAACTAATTTATATTTCATTCTTATCACTCCTCAATTATTTAATATAACATAACAAATATAAAGATAAAAGTATAACTTGCCCATTAGTTAACAAAAAATATAAACTAGCTCAAGCTAGTTTATATTTCTAATTATTAATCTTTACTTAATTGATTGGTGTTAAATAAAGACTATTGGAATATTTATTTTTTTCTATAACAACATCAATATTATATATAGCTTCGATATTTTTCTTTGTAATAACATCATCTGGACTTCCTACATCTACTATTTCTCCTTCATTCAATATAACAATCTCATCAGAATATCTAGCTGCTAAATTTATATCGTGGATTACCACTATTATAGTCGTACCTTTATCTTGATTCAGCTTTCTTAAAAGATTTAATATTTCTATTTGATGATTTATATCTAAATGAGAAGTTGGCTCATCTAGTAAAATTATAGCAGGATTCTGAGCTAAGGCCTTAGCTATTATGACTCTTTGTCTTTCACCACCTGAAATCTCTGTAATAATCCTATCCTTTAAGTGAAGTGTATTTGTCATTTCCATTGCTTGATTCACAATCATATAATCATTTTCATCTTCTTTTTGAAACCTTCCCTTATAAGGGTGCCTCCCCATAAGAACTATATCTTCCACTGTAAACTCATAATCAATAATAGTATTTTGAGGTACTAGAGCTATTTTCATAGCCAATTCCCTAGGCTTTATCTTCTTTATATCTAGCCCTTCTAATTCCACTTTTCCATTCTTAGGTTTATGTATATGGTTAAGATTTTTTAAAAGAGTTGATTTTCCAGAACCGTTAGGGCCTATTATACTTACAAACTTTCCTTTTTCTATATTAAGAGATATATCCTTCAATATTATTTTTTTACCATAACTAAATCTTAAATCTTTAACTTGTAAAGCATACATAGTAACACCTCCGGTGTCGTCATATTCACTATTTTTTACTCTTTCTTAGTAAATATAGAAAAAATGGTCCGCCAAATAAAGCAGTTATTATTCCTACTGGAATTTCTATTGGAGAAATTATTGTACGAGCCATTGTATCTGCAAAAATCATAAATATAGCTCCTACTAAAGCCGATGCAGGTAGAAGTATTCTATTGTCCGGTCCTAATACTATCCTTACTATATGAGGTATAATCAGTCCTACAAATCCTATGATTCCAGATATGGACACTACCATGGAAACCATAAAACTGCCTAATATTAATATATATATCTTTGTCTTCTCTACATCTACTCCTAGGCTTTGGGCTGATTCTTCTCCTGTCAGCATAATATTTAAGTCCCTTGAGAACAGGCTAATACCTATCATTGATATGACTACAGGAATAGTTATACCCTTTAAAGGACCCCATCCTTTTCCTGCCAAACTTCCCATGGTCCAATATATTATCTTTGCCATATCCTTACTATATATCACCATTAAAAAAGACATTATTGCAGTTAAAAATTGTCCTATGGCAATCCCTGCCAAAAGCAAGGTGGTAACTGGAACCTTGCTCTTTATTTTTGCTATATTATATACTGTAAAAACTGCTGCTAATGCCCCAATAAATGCAAACACAGATATTGTAGATAAGTTCATAAAGGATATATTGATTTTAAGTATTATGGCTATAGATGCACCAAGGGCAGCTCCCGACGAAATACCTATTACATAAGGATCTGCCATTGGATTTTTGAATATCCCTTGAAAGGCAGCACCAGCCATAGATAGACTAGCACCAACTAAAACTCCCAATAATACTCTAGGAAGTCTTATAGACCAAATTATAGTTTCATGGGACTTCCCAATATCTGAAATATCTATATATCTTCTTATAATAGGTATCTTTGAACCAACAATTCTAAAGGTATCTATTACACTAATATCTGCAGTGCCTATTATGGAAAAGACAGCTATTGTAAATATTAAGATTAATATTAGTGTGATTATAATCAAACTATATTTAGTTCTATCTATACCTTTTCTCATTTCAATCCCAACTTTATTTAAATAATTCTGGATAAATGGATTTTGCCACTAATTCCAACGCTTCAATTATCCTTGGTCCAGGTCTTGACATAATATTTGATTCGTTTCCTTCAAATATATATATTCTATCATTTGTTATAGCTGATATATTTTCATAACCTGGTCTAGATTTGATGGATTCAATAGTTTTATCTTCAGTATCTGATGATGTTAGATAAACTTCTGGATTTCTTTCAACTAATTGTTCTAAGTCATATTGAGGATAAGTCCCATCTGCATCTTCTGCTATATTCTCTCCACCAGCTAAAGTAATAAGTTCATCTATATATGAACCTTTACCTGCTGCCATTAATGGATCATGCCATATTTCATAAAACACTTTAACACTTTCCTGACCTTTTACTTTATTTAATATTTCTTCTTTCTTATTATTCATAACATCAATAAGCTTAGTTGCTTCTTTATCTTTACCAGTGGCTTTTCCTACTATCTCTATATCATTCATTACAGCATCTATAGTTTCAGGCATAAATCCAAGAATTTTTATTCCAGCATCTTTTAATATCTTATTGTCTTCCTCATTTCCAGCACCATAAATTAAAACTAAATCTGGAGCTAACTCCACTATTTTTTCCAAATTATTTCCATTAAAATCTCCTACGATTTCCTTTGTCTTAGCTTCCTCAGGATAATCACAATAAGATGTTACTCCGATAACTTTGTCTCCTAATCCTAAAGCAAATAAAACTTCTGTATTATTTGGTGCTAAAGATACTATTTTTGTAGGTTCTTCTTCAATGGTTACTTTATTTCCAAAGCTATCTTCTATTTCTACTGGAAAAGAAGATAATTCTCCTCCTATTTCATTGCCCTGTGAATCTATATCTTCTAATGATAATTCTTCATTTGATTTTTCCTTAGGAGTACAACCAACTATTGAAAACACTAGTAATAATGATAACAATAATGCTAACCCTTTAATTTTTCTCATTTTCTTCCTCCTGTTTTTTATTGTCTATAATAGCTTGTTTCTTTACAAACAAAAAAACTTACGCCTTTATTAAAGGATAAGTTTTTCTCATCTCATCCCTCCCACCGAGGCTTAAATATAGGCAGGTATCCTGACTCATGGTTCATCCTACTCCCAATGCCTTCCCAGTTTCCCAGTGGCCATTTATCGGTTTCGTACCCATTTACAGTAGCGGGGGCTGTAGTGGTATCTCACCACTTTCCCTATTAAGTTTCATATTATATATGAAACACCTATAAAGCTATGATATTATAAGCCAATAATATCATATTATATTGTATACTTCAAGTAGTTCGACTCCTTACTTATACCATTCTTATCGGCAATAAACATATGGATTTGCCCCTTAAATTTTTTATAGGATTCTATATTAAATTTAAAATCTAAATCATTATCTCCTGTAATCATTACCATAAATCTATTAGGAGATAACTTTATAGCTTGAACCTTGTTGTCAGTTATATTTATAGATTGACTAGATATATGATTTAATCCAGAAGTCTGAATATTTATGGCATTACACTTGTCAGCGATAATTACATATACTTTTTCTATTTTTTCCTCTTTTATTTCTTCCATTACAGATATTTTCCCCAATACATTTTCTAAATAATCCTTTGATCTATATAAAATATTTGTGTGATTTCCTTCCAATACTATATTATTTCCACCTAGATATCCTAGTGTACTAGTTGTAGTTACTGTACCATCTCCACTGCTTGTTCTAATTGTATTTATAGGTTTTCCATCTGCCCATCTTAACCTTTTTCTTTTATTTTTACTTACTATAAGTTCCATATTTGTAAATACTCCTGTGCCACTTACAATAAAAGTTTTATCTTTATCTATTGTGGTATTTTCTAATTTATTTAGAAAAGGATTACTTATTGCCATATCTTCAGTTAAAAGTTCCTTCGCACCCTTATTATTTTTAAATAATAAATAGTTTCCATACTTACGACTTGGTAATAGATCCTGTGCAACTGGAAATAAATTTCTCAATCCTTCTAGATAATTTACTCCATAAAATAAAGAATAGTATAATATAAAACCAAATTTCACTGCATTATATAAAACATTATCCTCTATTTTAGAATAAGGTAGTTTACCACCACTCCAAAAATAATATGCATTTACTGAACCTAAATTTGGAGTACCTATCATAATTAATTTGTCAATAGCTGAAGAATAGTAGCTCATATACCCCCTTCCTACTAAACCTCCTAGACTATGTCCCAAAAGAATTACCTTATCCATTCCTGATTCTCTTTTAGCTTTCTCGATGGTGGGAATTAAATATCTTTCCACTATTTCCACCACAGTTTTTTTCCAGTCATAATAAGATATATATAAGTTTTTATTTTCTTCATATCCCATAGAGTTTAGTATCTGAATAAAAGGCCTATAGATTTTCTCTGCAAAGCCAAAAGAAAATTCTCCAGTCCCCTTTATTACATCATCACCCATGGAACCAAAAAGTCCTGGTATAAAAACAATAGGATAGTCCATAATTATTCTCCTTTCTGTTTTTATATCAGGATATTCAGATTAATTATATAATGTTATTCTTTTCTAGACTTAATAGTTTTTCTTTCAAATCTAATCCACCTGCAAAACCTACCAATTTCCTATTGGCACCAATCACTCTATGGCAAGGTACAATTATAGCCACAGGATTTTTATTTAATGCACCGCCTACAGCCCTAGGTCCTTTTGGACATCCGACTCTTTCAGCCATCTCTATATAAGTTCTAGTTTCACCATAGGGAATATTTAGTAACTCTTTCCATACTTTTTCTTGGAAAGGAGTTCCTTTTAATAAAAATGGTATAGTAAATTCTTTTAGATTCCCTTCTAGATATTTGATTATTTCATCATGATAATTATAATCCTTTTTATCTACTTCCATAGGAGTACCATAGTATCTCTCCATATATTTAAGATTGTCCCCTTCTTCTGCAAAGGAAAGCCCTATAACCCCTTCTTCAATAAAGTATACTGTTAATTTTCCTATAGGTGAATTAAATGAGTAATATTTTGGATTCATTCTTACATCTCCTAGTATTTAAATTAAAATCTTATAAGTATTTTATCATAAATTGAATTTATGATATAGCACTAGTTAAGGAATTCTGCAACAATACTTTAACTATAAAGGTATCTTCTATATATTCACAATCCATATGCCCATTATACTTATCTACTATTTCTTTTATATTTTCCAAACCAAATCCATGAAAGATCTTATCTTTCTTTGTAGTGGAAATCTTACTTTTTTCAAATTTGATTTTATCACAAGTAGAATTCCTTATATATATTGATAAGTATTCTTCTACCTGAATAATTTTAAGTTTAATTTTTTTCTCACCATCTAGAGGTATCTTTTCACAAGCTTCAATTGAATTATCTAATAAATTGCCCAATATTATGCAAAGTTCAATTTCTTCTATTTGGTTGTTTTGTTCTAAAAAGATAGAAATTTCTAGGTCTATATCTAGTTCTTTTATTTTATTTATCTTTACATTTAAAAGTGAGTCTACAGCTATATTACCAGTATTAATAGATTTCTGTCTTTCAACTATATTATTACATAATAAATTTAAGTTTTCTATGGCTATGTCATTTTCATTGTTTTCTATATATCCTAGTATTGCTAATAATTGATTTTTAGTATCATGCATCGTTTTATTAATTCTTCTCTGATTTTCAGTTAGTTCTTCAAAGTGTTTTTTCTGTTTTTTAAATTGTTGCTTGAAGAATTCAAGTTTAATATTTTTTTGTTCTTGTTTTAATTGTTTTTCAAATAGATAAAAAATAAATATATTTGCTACGATTAATAGTGAAGTTGTTAGTATAACCGATAAAGTTATATATGTACTTGTAGTCACAAAAGGTATTTTAGCAATAATACATATTACCAAAATGCTTGAAATAGGTATTGATATTAATGGAAATAGTATTCTTCGACGAATAAAAGAATAAGTATTACCACTTCTATATTCATATATTTTTATAATAATAAATACTAATACTTTAGAAATAAATATAACTTGCGAATAATGTAATATATTATTTAAAATAAATTGTGCATTTTCTCCAATTAAAACAACAAGAATTGTAACTGCTATTACTTCTGATGCTATAAAAAATGCAACAAGAATTAAATTTAAGATTACCTTTAACAGTATCTCTCCTTTATAAAGCATGGAAATAAGCATAAGCATTATAAAATAGGTCATAGGAAGTATAGTTGTATTTTGATAGTATATAGTTGTAATAGTTATAGAGATCATCATTATAAAATAGGATGATAGCTCTATTCTTTTGTTTACTTTACATTCTTTTAACACCGTCCCCATATAATAAGAAATTATAGATATTTCAAAAAATAGCCCTATAATATCTATTAGTAGTCTTAAACCATTCATACTAGATACCTCGTAATATATTTATTAAAATCCTCCATTGCTCTTGGTCTTAAACCTTTACTAACTGGGATTTCATCCCCATTTTCTAATAGGATTGAAGTCTTATTAATTTTTTTTATGTACGCCATATTTACTAAAAAACCTTGATGGCAACGAACAAATCCATAAAATGATAATTTTTCTTCTTCATCCTTTAATTTTCCTACACATTCATATCTATTGACTCCATTAAATATAAACAAATGTCTATTAAGAGCTTCAATATATATTATATCTTTAACTTCTAATTTAGTAGTTGAACCTTTATATTTGACTACATATTTGTAATGGTTGATTTTATGCTGTTCAATTGCCCTATCAAAATCTTTTCTAAAGTCATTCTCACTAATAGGTTTTATAAGAAACTGGAATGCTCCCACTCTAAAGGCATCAGATACGAAGTTTACATAACTTGTTATAAAAAATATTATTACATGTTTGTCCTTCACTCTTATTTTCTGAGCAGTCTGTACTCCATCTATATCTTTCATTTGTATATCTAAAAAGAGAAAGTCAAACTTTTCTTCATTATCATAAGTCTTGAGTAATTCTTCTCCGCAATCAAATTCTGTGATACTTATTTCTGGATATAAGTTTATATATTTTTCTAGATATTTTTTGATTTTTTCTCTATAAAAGCTCTCATCATCACAGATAGCTATACGCATTAAGTTCACCTACTTCTTGAAAATTTTAATTGCAATTAATCTGTTCTTAATTATGCCTCTAACATATCATAGACATAGTGAACATTTTGTCGAATCTTGAAAAGATCATAATATAAAAAAGTTACTTTTAAATAAAACAAAAGTAACTTTTTTATATTCTAAGAGTTGACTGAATATCATTTGCTGCATCAGCAGTATTTTGTAAATCATAAAGGTATCTATAGTGCTTATTTAAATTTATAAAGTATTAGAGTAATTGTACCTATGACATTATTATGTATAGTCATAATTTCTCCTTTTAAATTCCATTTAATGCTTTTAAAAATTAATTATTTCATAGAAAATGAAGTAACTATTATAATAATGGCAATATCAATCATTAGCGATAATCTAATAGGTACTTGTCCATAAAAACATTCATATGGGTTAATGATTTCTAAAGGAATTTCTGACTTATATTGTTTCTCTTGTTTCTTTTTAATATACTTACTTCTACAGAAAATTGTGCTATTTTTTTCTAAAAGTATGATATTTTACCTAACTTATACTTCTTTCCTGAATAATAATATATTACAATTGCTATTAATCCAAATCCTATTTTAATTGCTATATTAATAATTACTGGTATCTCAAATATTCCATAAGATAAAGCTAAAGAATTAGATAAGGTATGCATTAATATGGTTAAGGTTAAAGATTTAGTTTTTATAAATAAATAGCCTAACCATAACCCCATTGTCAAAGCTGTAAAAAACTGAAATATATTTCCATGGATAAGCGCAAAGAACAATGCTGAAGTAATGATCCCAAATTTATCTCCATACTTTCTAAGGATATTTAATACTATTCCTCTAAATGTACATTCTTCTAAAATAGGAGCAACTAAGCAAGTAGAAACTATTGTTGCTATAGATGTCATGTTATCTGATGAAAATATTTCAGGATCAAATACAAATGTAACTCCTAATAACTCTAGAAGCGTAAATATTATCTTAGATATATAAGCCCCTATCATCATAATAGGATAACTAATAATAAAAGCTTTAAATATGGTCATTAGCCCTATACTTTTAATATTAAATATGTCTTTAGATAATATATTTTTCTTTCTATAATGAAATAATAGCATTAAAAACAGGCATAGAAAGGATATATTAATACGAATATTAATAAAATAACTGCTTTCTATTACTGATAATTTACCATTTGAGGATAATAATGCACTAATTAAAGAAAATATAAAATCTACTACCAAAATCATAGATCTACCTTTTAAATAGACCCACCCTAGTTCATTTAAATCTTTTTCCATTTCGTTTAATGAATATAAACTCATGTTATCCTCCTTTATCTATAAAATTAAATGTGTGAAGCTGTAAGTTTTATTTACCTCATTCTATAGTACTAATAAAGTTCATTCACTCTTAGCTTATATGAAAATTGTAGAAATCCTAAGAGCAAAAATGATAACCTAGAAATACTTAGATGGATAACTAATCCTCTAAATATTTTATGAAATACAGCTCTGCCAAGCTTACAAACTGAAATAGGAATACTATCAACCTATCCTACATGGTTCTTGATAGTATCTAAGTTCAGAAGAAATCTCTTTAGTGATTTCTTCTATAACAATTTGTAAATTTCTATGTATTCTATTAAATCTTGTTCTACTACAGAACTTAGGAAGCAAATTCCTTAAGTTCTTTTACAGAAGTTAAACCAAGCTTTTTCAGAATCAATAGTCATTAGTTTCCAACTACATTGATTGTTATCATTTCTGAATAGCATAAAAAAATCTTATGATTTGAAAATACTATTTTCTTCCCTTAAAAACATATATTTATCTTATCTAAAATCCAATCTTGTTATATAAAGCATCAGTAGCTCTACTATTTTTCTTTATTATTTTTAAACTACTCCTTAGATTTTAATAATATCTTATTTAAAATGGTATTAATCAATACAGATATTATAATCCATAGACCTAGATCTATTAACAGCTTTACATTTAATATTCCTTCAGAAAAACTATAGTTAAATCCTGTCACTTTATAAATTATACGAGTTATTATATAAGTTATTATTAGTACTAATATAGATGTATTAGATTTCTTATTCATTTAACATCTCTCCTTTCAATTATTAGTTTACATGACCTTATTTTAGTTATCTAGTTTATTGTAACCTATCCAGTGTCTATTGCACGATTTGTATGATCTATAATGCAATCGGCAATAGATTTTCCTTTATTTAAGTACCCAGTATTCCAAATTGGAATTTAGGAATATTTTTATTCTTTATTTATATGAATCATATAAATAAAGATTGCTATATCTGTAGCGATCAAAAATTCAGCAGAGATAACAGATGGATTCCATATCTCAAAATAAAAACGCCCAATAACATATACAGCAAAGAATAAGAGATAAACTCCAACCAAATAAATAATGCAATGTTGAATAATGTCACGTTTTTTCTCTCTGAACAACATTTGTCGCTGCTGTTTTTCTAATATCTCAGTTTTTACGGATAATTCATCTATTTCTGAGGGCTTTAAAAGATAATAGGGAATCAGCCATTTTAATCATTATAGCTATAAATCCTAACTTTCGGCTGTATTCTAATCTCTACTTCTCTTGCTATAAATTTTCTCCATATTCATCAATAAAAGAATTCCTAAGCAAGCATAAATTACTCTTGATATCCAAAATAATATATCTTTTTTCATCAATATATTTTGAAAAATATCTGAGATAAATAATATAGGAATATATATATTCGTAATAAATAAATTAAGCCCTAAAAAGATAAAAGTACCAAATATCATCAATACAAACTTCTTTGACAAACTCCAAATAAACATCATAAAAGGAATATAAAAAACCAAAGTTAGACTATAAAGAAAAAAATACTTTATAAAGAAGATCCATTGAAATTTTCCACCATACAATAGTGTAAAAAAGAGCATTTTAGCATTTGCAAATATAAATGTTCCAATAGCAATACTGAAGTAACTCAGAAATTGACTGATGAAGTGATTATTCTTATGATTTAGCTTGGATAAAATCACTGTTGTAAGAAATTTATTGATCCTATCATTACACATAATCCCCAATAATACCGGTAGCATAAAAAATGATTCCACCATATACATATTATAGTTAATTGCTACCATTTCCGGTGAACCATGATAAAATGCTACACTCTGTTTAGAACCTAAAACAAACAATCCAAGATATATAATATATATCCATGTTAGTTTGTTTTTTATAATTAATTTAATATTAGAATCGGTTAGTACTCTCCATTCCATTCTAAACTTACCTCCCCTTGCTCTTGAATCTCTTTATATTCTTCAGGCATCTCCCTTTTTATCATCTCTACAAAATCATAAGGTCTTTCAATCCCCGTATATTCCATGGTATATTGAAAAATTTCTCTTATCTTATCTGGTTTATACTTAAAAAACCAATCTAATATATATGGAACAGGGTTATTTACGTGATTCGCTTGATATACTAATGCCTCATAACCTTGCTCCTTCATCATTTTACCTATTTCAATAGATTCTTCTGAGAAAATTTTATACTCATTATCAATTAATGTACTGCTAATAAGTTGATCTCTTATAATATCTACTACAATATTTTGTATTTCTGTAAGATATCTCTCCCTTTGAAAAATAGCAGAACTAATGTCAACCAATCGATTAATATCATTTGGCTTAAGCATTTCCGGGGAGATATAATGAATCAAAAGCTTATTATCAACTTGTTGAAATGTCTGTATTTTTTTCCATGGAAATATAAACTGTTTATCACAAATGATCGTATCCACTAAATTAGGTAAATTATACTTTTCTATTTGCCCTTTATAAGATAAGGCTGTCTTTACTAAATATAAGATCTCTTGTTTTTCAACTCCCTTATAAAAAACAGACAGTGACTCCATTTCCATTGTTTCATAAGGCATATTTTCTATTTGTTTATTAAATTTCATGTCTCTATATATCCCTAAACTTATCAGAAGACAAAAACTTATAAAAAAAATAGATATATGTAATTTTCCTTTCTTTGTATCCATTGTATAAAATAAAAAAGCTATTCCCATAAAAAGAATAATACAACTAATTAATCCTAATATATTTGAACCATAGATTTCATTGATGTCATTTAAAGATAGAATAGGGCAAAAGTAACGAATACTTTCCTGATTTATATATCTCATGTCACCTGATGTTAATTTAAAATAAAGACATATAATGCTAATCCCAATAATTTGATTTTTAATTAGTTTCCCTATACATATTCCTGCAGTAATGGCATAAAGAAAAGTAACCATTGATATTAGTATAGCTAACCATATTGATGTATCCATTGCTAAAAATAACACAAGAAACAATGAAAACAATCCAATCGAATTATTGATTACACTTGTGGTGAATTTTATCCATAATATATTTTCTTTCTCAGTAGCTGTTGTTACTACAATGGATTCCATTCCACATCGTTCTTCCAATGTTGCTATTTGATATGAATTTATAGCAATAAATATTAATAAAAATAGATATCCCAACATATTTTGAATAAAGATAGAAAACAAAGTAAGAATCAGATATAAGATTAATTTAATAATACCTAAATTTTCTCTATCATTGATTTTTATACTCTTTAATATCTGCTCATACATTATTCTCTAGCTCCTTTCCCAATATATAGTATTGATAGAAATAAGCATCTTCTAAAATGGGCTCTACGGGATATGCGCCTTCAATACCATTATTGCAATCACCCATAAATCTTACAATAAATCGTTCAGCCTTTCTTTGAATTGAAAGAATATACACCTTATGTCCAAGTTCTGTCAGCTGTTTACCAGTCATTTCCACTACATAAACACGATTTTTTATCTTTTCCAGTAAACTATCAATAGGACCGTTATAGGATAGGCTTCCTTCTTTTAATATGCCTATATTTTCACAGGTGCTGGATATGTCTGAAATAATATGTGTTGATAAAATAATAATTTTATCTTCACTTATTTCATTAATTGTATTTCTAAAATAAAGCCGCTGCATTGGATCTAATCCAGCAGTAGGCTCATCTAAAATAATTAATTTAGGATTTGCTAGTAATGTCTGTGCAATACCTAATCTCTGCTTCATTCCACCGGAAAGTGATTTTATCTTTTTATTCTTATGTTCCATAAGCTTGAATTTTTCTAAAAGAGTATCAATATTTTCTTTTCTAGCTTTTCCTTTTGAAACCTTTTTAAGTCCTGCTAGATAATCCATTACCTCATAAACTGTACTATTTTGAAAAAAATCAAAATCCTGTGGCAAATATCCAATCATCCTTCTTACTTCCTCTGGGTTCTTTTTTAAATTCACTCCAAATACTTCTATATCTCCACTTTGATATCCTATTGTAGTAGTTAAAATTTTCATCAGAGTCGTTTTCCCTGCACCATTCTCTCCCAGTAAACCATAAATACCTTTTGGTATTTCCATATCAATATTATTTAGAACTAGATTCCTTCCATAGGCCTTCATAAGATTCTCAATTTTTATCATCTTTACTCTCCTTATATTCATTGGGAAACAAATACTCTTTTTCTTCCTCTGTTAGGTCTAAATATACTTTAATCACTTCTTCGTACATTGATCTTGTCATATTACAGATTCTCTCTGGAGACTCTTGTATATTACCCGTTGCCATCAAATTTTCATGTGGACAATTTCCCAAACATAAATTTTTAGCCCAACAATCTTTACATTGTTTATGATTACATATCAAGACTTTCTCAATAAATTGATCTCGGCCTATTGATACATCGAATACACTACCTAATTTATATTCTTTATTACTTACAAATCTGTGGCATGGATAAATATCACCATTTATATCTATTGCATAAGCATTTCTTCCCACACCACACGGCAAAAATCGAATATTACCATTATGGATTTTTTCCATCATAGATAACGTCATTCTCATTTTTCGTGCTAAATTTAACTTCCCGTTTTTTACCAGTGTTTCAAATTCTCTAATATATTCAATCTGATTTTCTAATAATTTATTATCATTTTTTTCTGATAATAAATTATTGGCTGGAGCTAATGCGATTCCTCTAAATCCTAATAAATCTAAATGATAAAATGATTGTAAAATATTCAAGCCTTCATCTGTAATTGTTCCTCTAGCCGTAAGTAATCCCTTCTCTCGCATAGATCTAGTCTTCTCTACAACTTTATCGTAAGAACCAGTCTTATTAATAAAATACCTATTTGAATCGTGTGTTTCTTTATTTCCATCTATACTTATTTGAACATGTATATCATTCTTTATCATAAATTGTTCTATTTCTTCCGTGATTAATGTCCCATTTGTAGTCATTCCTATATGTATTTTTTTCTTCGTTTCTTGCTCCTTTAACTTTATATAATTTACTATATTTTTAATAAGTGGCATCATTATTAAAGGCTCTCCACCAAATAGACTAACTTGCAGTTCTCCTATATCTCCAGCTGAATCTATAAGAAAATCTATAGACTTTTTTGCAGTAGTAAGATTCATTTTCCCTTTGTCATGATATTGTCCATCTTCAGCATAACAATATTTACATCTCATATTGCATTCTTGAATTAACATAAGAGTAACACTCATTATTTTCTGGTCAATGTCTGGATTAAGTCTTTTTTCAATTTTAATATCATTTTCTTCAGTTTTTAAAAACATCTCTTTTTCCATAGCGGATAAGCATTCTTTTAGTTCTTCCATTGTACATGTATCATTTAATTCTATGCTCATTTGATCAAATGAAGCTCCATGCATTCTAATCATCTTTTCAACTTTATCATTGATTTTGAAAATTCCTGTATTTGTTGCGGAATATAGAAATGTTTCCCCATTCACATCAAATTTTTTATATGGATAAAACTCAATTGTATTATACATATCTAACTCTCCTTTTCTTTATATCTATATATTGTTAATCATCTGCTCTTTATAATAAAAACGAGTTTTTCTAATAGCAACTATATATAAAAAGGCAAAAATAGTGTTTTCTTGTTCTTGATAATGCTTAGAAGTTATATCCTTTCTTTAATTCTTTTAATTCATTCTAAGTATAATCGTATTTACGGCATATATCTTGTATTGAATCGCATGTGTTACAAATATCCTTTGGATAATCACACAATCTACATACTTGATCCTTAACAGGGCAAGGTCCCAAAGGTTTTATGTCTTCGGTGTTGTTATTAATTCTTTTAAATTCCATACTCTATTCCCCCCCTTTTATTCATAAAATAACACTATTTTTGCCAATTTTTAGAGTAGTATATATTGTCCTCATTATCAATAGCTCACATCTAAATTAATTAAACTTATGATGCTGCTAATTCCCTCTAGTAGCTTGGTTAACGGGCTAAATAGAATCACCATGCATGTCCAATGATGTCATTGACAAAGTTAAACTAACCAATACCACGCCAATTTTTATCCCTAAAATCTTCAGAGCAAGTCTACATTCCTTAAGCCACTTTGATGTATTAATTATAACAAACATATTTTTATATGCGATAAGTTGCCATGAACTATATATTTTAATGTAACGATCTAAGATTTCTAATAGAATTTAGTCCTATAAACCTCATTATTGTTACTAGAATTTCTTACCTCAAAGTCAAATACTCTATTTATCAAATACAGGCGATTACATATCTTGAATATTCTATTAAGAAATAGACCTTCAAGCATCTACACTTAAAGATATTTGAAGGTCTTAGTCATATGATGGAGATAATACAAATAATGAAACTATATTTTTTCCTATTTAATTCTACATCTTCTCTTACTTATTAATCTATACCAACGTTTTTTATTATTCCCCTTTGAATAATTAAGTTTATTATTACGTTTTCAATTTCACTATACTCTAAATAACTATTGATATATATTGTATTTTAAGCCAAGCTATTATGTGTCTTAAAAAATATTTATAGTATCCAGCTAGCTATTAGATAAAAACTTTTTGTCTCATTCAACAAACATCAATAATGCTGTATGGAATTTATTGCTACCATATTTAAATTCTATCGTTCCTAGGATAATTGTTCTGATTTTATATATAAAATCCCAGTAAATATTCCAAAAATAAATGAATGAATTACTCGAAATCCATGGGTCATATCAAAAATAAGTGCAGAAATAACTATAGTAAAAGCATCTCATATCTTCGCAAACTTTCCAATAAAATTCTTCTTTATGCTATTTCTTCTACAATTCCTATTATAAGAGTATTTGTAAGATAAACAATAGTTCCACTTTATTATATGATTTTCTAAAATCTTCTTGATTAATTTTTTCCATACTATTCCCATCATGCCTTCAACTTTATCTAAAATCATTTTTTATATCATGTGGAATTTCAGGCAATCGATTCAATATCATCTACTAAATCAATAGTATTTTGTAAATCATAAAGATATCTATAATGTTTATTTAAATTCATTAATTCTTCATGAGTTCCCTCTTCTATTAACTTACCTTCCTTTAATACTAATATCCTGGATGATATCTTTCTTAGGTTATATAATCTATGGGATATAAATATACTTATCTTATCTTTTGCTAAATCGGAAGTTCTTCGAAATATCTCATGTTCTGATACTGGATCTAAGGATGCACTTGGTTCATCTAATATATAACAATCTGCATCTCTTAGAAATGCACGAGACAATGCTATTCTTTGCCATTGTCCACCCGATAGTTGGACTCCTTCATCAAACCATACTCCTAACTGTGTATCTATTCCCTTTGGTAGACTATTAACCATTTCCTTGGCATAAGCTTTATCTATTGCATCTTGTAGTTTTATATCATTATCTATTAAATGTATATTTCCTAATCCTATATTTTCTCTACAGGTTAATTCATATCTATTAAAGTCTTGAAATATAATGCCTATCTTATTGCCCAAATCTTCCTTATTTATTTTCTTCATTGATACTCCGTTAATTAGTATTTCTCCCTCATAATCATGATAAAATCCTGATATTAGCTTTACCAATGTAGACTTTCCTGAACCATTTTCTCCTACTAAAGAAATGTTTTCTTCTTTTCTTATTTTAAAGCTTATATCCCTTAAAGCATATTCCTGCCTATTAGGGTATTTAAAACTAACATCTATGAATTCTATTGTGTTTATTTCTTCTATTGGTATACTATCTGATATTGATAGTTCTTCTTTTACCGGCATTTCCAAAAAGTCAAATAGTTGTTTTGTATATAGGTTGTTTTGATACATTGCTGATATTGAACCTAGTAACCCTTCCATATTTCCTTTTATATTTGAAAGACTTCTTATGTACGCAACTGTATTTCCTAATAGTATTTCTCCTATATAAGCAGATTGTACTATTAGGTATAGTATAAATCCTCCCACTATTTGATCTAATATCTCAAATATAAATGATGCTAATGTTCTTTTTTTGATTATTTTTTTATCCTGTTTAATAAACTTTTTATTTAGTTTCTTATATCCTTCAATAAGATAATCTCCTAGTCTATAAATCTTTATTTCCTTAAATGCTATATCATTTGTCATTAGATAATTAAGATACCAAGATTTTCTTCTTTCTTGTGATCTTCCATACTCTATTTTATATTGCAAATGTCCCATTTTAGCCATATAAATTGTTGATATAATTGGGATAACAACCACTAGAAGTATCACCCAAGGCTTCCAATATAATAGTATGGCTAAGGATGATATAAGTCCTAAAAATTGGCTTATTAAACTTAGTACTATGGAAAATACTGCATAGGGTCTTTCTATGGCTTCATTTTGCGCCCTTCTTAGTTTGTCGTAGACTTCTGAATTTTCAAAATCACTTAGGCTAAGAGTTTTTGCCTTATCTAGTATCATTACACTCATTTTATAGTTTAAATCTATTCTAAATATGCTTTGTAGATATGCATTTAATTGTGAAATTATATATCCAAAGGAATTTAAAACTAAATATATTATTAAAGGATATAATACATAGGTAAATTTCTCTCCCATGCTTGTTTGTATGGCGTTTAATAAAGATTGTGTGGCAAGTATGGAAACCGCAGGGAGTATCCCATTTATTATATGAAACATGGTGATTAATATTAGATGACATTTTCTAACACTCCATAGTAGTCTAAATACCTTTGGAAATGACTTGAAGGATTTTATTGCATCTTTTAAGTTAAATGAATATGTCTCCTTATTCATAATATCCTCCTTTATAATCTCTATGATAGGATAACATTATAGAATCTCTACACGTATATATCTATCATTCTAATCAATTAACAATAGTTTACTGTACCCTATATCTTCTAATATGACACTTAATAGAACTAACGCAATGCCCAATGATCCACTTAATAAAGATAAATCCTCAATATATCCCTCGATATAATTATCTTTATTTTTAAGTACTTCTTTATTTTCTTCTATGTATTTATTATTTTCTTCAAATCTTCTAAGAATAATATTAATATTTTCTTCAATATTATCTATATATCTATAATCTCTATCACCTATATATGAAGAAGTTCTTATAGCTAAGATACTTGAATAGCCATGGCAAAGCGCTGGACTGTATAGATTATAATTTTGACTTGGCTGATTGATTATATTAATTAAGTCATTTTTATATAACTTTTCTTTTTCAGCCCAGCCCATATTTTTAGAGACTTTTTGTAGTCCTCTTGCTATACTTATATTTCCATAGCACCAGCTGGAAGCTAAGTGACAATGTTCCTCTTCGCATTTTCCTATTAAATATTGCTCGAATGATAGCTGTGAAGGCCATAATGAAATATTGTCTTTATATACTTTAAATCTCTCATATAGTTCAGCTAACTCTACTATTGATTCTTTTAATCCGTCTACCTTATATCCAAGACTAAATGCCTTAGACAACGCAACAAGAGGGCCCATTATTCCATGAGAGATTCCAAAATTAAAGTTTCCATTAGTAAATCTTTCTTTCTCATCATCTCTAAATTGATTGTCTCTAGTTATATGAAACTTCATCACAGAATTCCCTTTATAATTATAAAGTTTAGTTAGACTAACTAAATAAGAAATAACACCCCCTATTTTTTTTATTTCATCTTCATTCCAAGAGAAATCCAAAAGATAATAAAGACTTCCTGAAAGTCCAGAAATAACATCATATCTTCTCATTGTAACTTTGGAATCCGCTTTAAATACTTCTGCCTTATCTACCAGAAAATCAAGGAATAGTTTATTTAAGCCATTAGAAAACATTGTTAGGTTTCCTGTTTTTTTGCTGTATTGGGATACTACAAAACATGTGTATCCAAAACTTTCAATCATCCCAATATCATTTTCCATAACACCATAATTTTCTAAATCTTGTTTTATCGCTTTACATATATCATAACCAATTTTTTCCCATTTTTCTTTATCTTTTAATATGGGAAATCCTTCTGAAATTAACAAGATTACATCCCTATAATAAATAGGATTTAAAACTTCTTGGTTATATTCATTCTCTATATATGAGTATATATTTCTAATAAACTTTTCTATCTTTCTCTTTATATCATCAGATAGACTTACGTAATTCCAATTATATTTCATATTTCATTGCCTCCTGTTTAATTCGCATAATTTACTATTTAACCTATTTGTTTTTTACAGCAAATTCTTGGAAAGATCTACATTCTTTAATCCATTTTTGATTCCAATATTCCCATTCATAGATATTTATCTCATTTATAGACAAATTTTTTCTATCTATTTGACCATACATATATTTAAATTGGTTAAATTTTTTTTCTAAGTATCTATCTGTATATCCATAGTTCAGTTCTATTTCTTTAAAAAAAATTTTAGTATTAGTCTCTATAAATTCATCAATTGAGTCCGTAGCCCTAGAAAATACATAATTATTTAAGTTCTTAACTCCTATAGAATTTTGTAGATCTTTTAAATATAATTTAACTTTTTCTTGACCATTGCTATAAGTTGTTGTAAGCGTAAAGCCCAGTTTACCTGCAAAATTTAATAAATGACAAGAAACTGCAAATCTATCAAAAAACGTCTTCATTATACCAGAAACATTATGTACATAGACTGGACTTGCAAAAAAAATTATATTTGCTTCCTTTAACTTTTTTCTAATTATTGCAAAATCATCTTTTTTATCAATTGGACAAAATCCTTGTTTAAAACAGACTTCACATCCTTCACAATATTTTATATTATAGTCGCTTAAACATATAATTTCATACTCATAACTTTCATTTTGACTTTTTATATTATTCAATAGTTCAAACATAACTAAATTAGTGACTGAATTTTTATTATTACTTCCCACTATTGACACTATTTTTTTCATTTCCATATATTATAACTTCATCCTCCTTCTGTTTAACCTATTATAATCACATCACAAGCACTGAAATTAGCTGAATAAAAATCCAGCTCATAATAATAACTGTAATTATTGGTTCAGTAATAAAAGTTAAATATTTTTCTTTATCTTTTTTAAATTCAGAAACTATATCTTTTATATTTATCCTTATATTAATTTTCTTAATTTCTTTATCTCTTCTGCTGATCACTAAAAAGATTAAAAGTAGTATAATTGCTATAATTAACTTTCCAACTCTGTAGCTCACATTTGGGAATAACCGTAAAAATACCTCTTCAATTAATGGCAATGTCAAATTATATATTAAATGGATAATAATTGGCCATCTTATATTCCCTGTTAAAATACAAGCAGCTCCAAGTATTAAGCCTATAATAAATGCATGAAAAAATCCGATTCCATGTATCGATCCAAAATATACTGATGAAATTATAATGGAAAATAAATAACCAATACCTTTTAATTGATTTAGTATAATTCCCCTATTTAAAATTTCTTCAATAAATGGTGTTGTAAATATTGCAAAAATTGATAAAATAACTGCTGTTTCAGGCATAGGTATATCCAGTTTAGTATAAGTAACCATTATAAAACTACTTGGTATTGTAGATAATAGTGCCATACTAATAAAAAATATTGTTAACTTTGTTTTTAACTTTAAACTTAATTTATAGATTTGATTTTTATTTGAAAATATATCTTTAATATTGGGTTTAAAAATAAATATTCCAACAATTATTGAATTTAATCCATGTGTAGAGCTTCTAACCAACATATCAATTTCAATAGGGTCACTTTTACTTAATGGACCATAACTATGTAATAAATTTGCTAAATAATCATTTATAAATATTGTAAAAATGAGTTCAACTAAAAAATTGATAATAATAAACTTTCCCATTTTTCTTGCAATTTCAGAAATTTCACTTTTATTTATTTCTTCCATGTCTTATCTCTACCTCTCTTTAGACTATAGGTAACGTGTACATAGAGCTTATGATTATTATATCAATCTCTAAGGTACCACATTTACTTAAATATTCATATTTGTGTGATATATTGACTATTGGATCAATTAGAAATACTACAAATATAAGTTGAACAAAAATATCTATGAGAATTAATTTTTCTATATTACTTACTTTTATAAAAATTTCATTTCTATCTGTTTCTTCCATAGACTTTTCCTTCTTTTGATGTGAAATTATACATTATATATTAATTTTTGGGACTTTATTAGTCTATTTTGCTTTTTTAAAATTACATTTGGCTATTAACAATTAATTTGTATTGTTCCATCATTTAATGGACCACGACAAGAACGATGTTCATAATCTATTGAAGGAGTAGGGCATCCCTCAGTACACTCTGTATAAGTTTTAATAAGTGTTTCTATACTAACATCAACTATCTTACTTTTAATATAGTCACATATAAATCCTTCAGTAGCTGCAGCTGTAATATCTCCACTCCTGTTTTTTATTTGCTTAAGCTCTAAATCAAAATCATTAAAATTACCCATTATATAACCCCCAAATAATTTTTATTTCTCTTTCCAACTTATTTATTTTCAACCAAACAAATTCATCACTACAAGTCCCAAAAATTAATTTCTATTTATAAAATATTTATATATTATTATAAACTTGTCTCATATGCTTCTCTTTTTCTATATGATGGTATAATGCATGTCTTATTATAGCTAAGTATTTTTCTTCATATCCTCTTATTCCAGTTAATCTATTACAATACATATGCACTAGAGATAAGATAATATCTTTTCTGCTATTGGTATTTCTTTTATTATTTACTGCTTTCGATAGTTTTTCTTCAAAATTTTTGAGTGCTTCTCCCCTTGCTAATATACTATCTCTTATTTCTACTATCCTATAGTCAATAGATTCAATCTCATTAGTTAATATATTTTCTACTATATCCATATACTTCTGCCTATTTTTTTTAAATTCTTCTCTATATACTTTAGGATAAGCATTAATATCTAGGATTTCAAACATATCTACTTCACTCTTTGTTAATCTCTTTAGCATTGTACCTAGTCCTACTATGTAAGCTTTTTCTAATTCACTTTCTTGTTCTATATCAAATAAACTTAAGATATGGATAGTAAAAGTACTGTCTTTATAAAACAGGTTTTCAACTTCTTCTATTAATTCTGTACCCCCATATCTATTAATCTCTCTTTGATAAACATCAAAAATCCATCTATTAATTAAAGTTTTCTCTTGAAGCTCTAGTAACCAAGTATTTAAGGATTGCATCTTTTCTATAGCTTTTTTTTCATCACTAAATTTAAATCGAATCCTTAGATGTTTTCCTTCCTTATCAAAGTATCTTAGATAGAAGAATTTTGGAGTTTCCAAAACTTCTAATATATTAGGTATATTTTTAAGCACCTCATCTTCTCTATTTCCAATTCCGTATAATTTTATATATATCCACCCATCTTTAAATGGTGGAAATATTCTATTTTTATTATGTAAAATCAAATTGTCTTTTACATAATTTTCTATGTTTTGTTTAACCATATCATTTTTTTCATTATTTAATATAAAAGAAAATACCATTTCAGAAACATAACTTCTTTCCTTTTTATCCTTCACAATACTTCCATTAAATAGTCCATCTTCTAACTCACATAATTCTAATTTTTTATTTTTTTTAGCTGAAGAATATAATATATCCATAGATTCTTCTCTTTCCAAATCAAGAATCAATCTGTTATCATATTCGCATAGATAAATCAATTTATCTATGTGATACTGATGTATGTGCTTTTGAAAACTCATTTTAAATGCTTCAAAAGTGTCTAACTCTAGCATTTCATATGTTAATATCCATTTTCTTGGTTCTATTATGATTCCTTCAAAATTGATTCTAGGAGTATAGACATATTTATTATCATATAACATATATAACCTATCAATAAACTTATCCTCATATTTATTTGAGATTTCTTTTAAGAATCCTAACATTTTACTATTTGCAGCTGAATTTAACATGTTATCCTCAACTATTTTACATATTCTATTTTCACTCTTTGACTTTATATATAATTTTCTATCTTGAGATAATCCAATGAGTAAGTCTTCCACTGTAATTTGATTAGAAGTATCTTCATCTGTCAAAGCTATTGGAATATAATAGCTATGATTCTTGAATCTATTTGTTACATTGTTTGATCTGCCAGAAATATTTAGCTCTCTTGATTCTACTAAAATGTACTCATCTTCAGAAATATTAATTTCCTCTCTATAAATTTCATTATATTCTTTTAAAAGATTCCTATCAAAGAGATTTGCAAATCTCTGAAACATACTTCCAGCTTTCGATGAACCTTTGTTCGGTCCCGCTACTATATTATATTCATCCCCTACCTTTGTTATAAAAAAATTTATATCAAATGATTTAGGGGCTTTTGTTTTTGCATATTTATCTATAGTTTTTGCAAAGTCATCTTTGGTTAGCATTACGTCCTCTTGATTATTCATTAAAGCAGATATAATCTTATTATCTATAACCTTCCTAATTTTTCTCTCCCTTTCCCTAATCGATACTGGCTTGGACTCTATTAAAGATAATCCATCAAATCCATTAGGATCAATAATTTCTTTTAATGGTAATTCTACATTCAACCCATACTGTTCAGAAAATTCACTTATGAATTTATCAAGTTTTGGATAATGTTCACTTTCCAAATAAATATCACAAAATGTATTGGCGAAATTTTCAATCTTCTTTTTTAAGGACATAGGTAAATTATTTTTTTCTAAAACTAACCCCCGATTAACTTCCATATAATCTTTAGTTGTATGTAGTTTTTCCATTATTTCATATATATTTTCTATAATCTCAACATCTTCTACAGGTGCTGTACTTTTATTATATACGTCTATTAATCTTTTCAACTTCTTTAGATTGTTTGTTAAATCTTCTATTTCTTTATTACTTTCTAGCTTCTGAATAACATGTTCTAAGCTATCGTTACAATAGGCAGGTAGCCTTAAATCCGTTAACAGATACTCGTTTTCTACTAACATGGCAAGTGTATTATCTATAATATGCTCTGGTACTCCTTCATAGTTCTCACATATCTTAGACTTTAGTTCTTTATAGGCTATAAAAGATTTTGAATTTTCTTTTATAATATCAATTAGTGGAGAATATTTTATATTATTTTCTTCCACATAATTTTTAAGATTATCAATGCTTCCGTGATTTGAAAAATATGGATTCTTCATCCGATCTCCATATCTATAGCAGATAGTATTAAATTGTAATCGTAATTTCGATAGTACTTCGCATTTTTTTTCTAATTCATGTATTAGGTGACATATCCAATAAGTATCCACTTTCGCATCTCTTTTGCACTTACTCTCATCTATAATAATTAGATCCTCTTTTTCACAATCTATAAATTTTCCCAGTGCCACACCAGCGAATAATCCATAAGGGGTTGGTCTTGCAGATGCTCTAGTTATGTACTTTAATAGACTGAGATTATAAGCCTTTTCTTTTTTCTTATTTTTTGTATTCATATTAAGGGATTTCTGCAAAGATTTACTTGACACCAATAAACTTTCATTAAGAAAGCCATACATACTTTCATCACTAACAAGCTCTGATATATCGTTTTTAATTAATAGTTCTGAAAACTTGTCTATTGGTAAGGTTGGCGTCCTTATCATAAAAACATCTTTACACCTATATTTCATAACATCACCTCTTTGATTTTTTATAGTTCTCTTTTCTGTTTAGTAAAATATAGACATCGAAATTTACTAATGAACTTTTATCTAAGCAGCCAAACTAATTATTCGTTTTGCATATTAATATATCATCTTTTCAAATCTTTACAATCCAACCTGCAAAACTGGGTGCTATTTCTTCAATATTGGACTAGCTATTAAATTTTAATAATAGAAATAGGATGATATTTCTGTTGTAGAAAACAACTCTTTAAATATTTTTTTCTAGGATAAGTTAGATAAATATAAAAGACACTTCTATCACCTTGAATTAAAGATGAAAAAGTGCCTTTTGATATTTAAATCACTTTACTATAAATTTAATTTATGCGCTATCTATATATACTTCACATTTGCTATAATAACAAGAATCAGTGTTATAAGTTCAATTGAGGCTCCAAATATCATTTTAAAAGTTTGTTTTTTATTATATAAATCTTTTTTATTCTTTAGCCTTCGATTTAAGCCTATTATATTTAATATAAATATAATAGTAAAAACAATAAATGTAATTATTCTAAATACTTTTTGTATATAGTAGCCTATTTCACTATTCCAAATTGCGGTAGAGTTAGTTAGAATTAAAGTTGAAAATATGCCCAGGTTAAGATAAAAAATCCTATCCTTTAAAGATACTTTAGCAAAAGATAAATTCTTAGTATCTTTTTTCATAGCCTTTCCCCCTACCTAATATTCTTCCATCCTGTTACTTATTTGATTTATATTTTAATAAAATCTCCCTCACATCTATATTTATTTCGTCACCTACTCTAATCTTCCAATTAGAATGATATAAAGTTATTATTGCTACTATAATATATATTATAGTCATGACGATTTGTGCTAAATCTACATTGGCTACATTTTTTAATATAGTCATACCCATTAAAACAGTAAATGAATTCTGCATTATATGTAAAATAGTTGTTACTACAATTGAATTCGTCTTAACTGCAATATATCCATATAGTATCCCGAATACTGTAGTATGTACAATTGTAATTATATTGTTATGAAGGATACCAAATATCAATGCTTGAGTTATTATAGCAAATTTGACTCCATATTTTTTTAGGAATCTCAATATTAAATCTCTAAAAACAACTTCTTCTATAAATGGTGAAATTGTACAAATACGGACACCTGTCCAAAACGTAATGTTAATAGTGGATTTATCGCCTTTATATAGAATACCTTTATGCATTGAATATCCTTTAGTATTTAGTATGAATTCAATTATAATTAAAAATAATAAAATTGTATAAACAGCAGCGTGTTGGTATATAAATAATTTAATCATATCTATGGCTTTGATATTTTTTCTTTTAAAAGATTCAATTAATCCAATATTGTTTTCCATGTTTTTCGCCCCTTACTATAAATATAATCTCAAAGCATTTGACACTTACTTTATATCACATTCTTAATATTCTTACAATGTTATATTAGCCATTAAATTTCGACAAATAAAAGAGTCACTTTTATTATTTTCTAAAAGTAACTCTTATTTATAGCTACATATCCTTCACTAATCTCCATTGTTCCCTAGCCATATCATCTAAACCCGGATTCATTTTTGTAGATGGAAGTTCTAGACAAATGCGAAGCCAAGATGAAGCCTTATCTTTGTCATCTAATCTCCTTGATAGTTCTCCTATTAAATAAGATAATTTACTTTCATCCATATTTGTACCTGACAGAGAATCGTTATTATATACATCTATAAAAGTATCTCTTGCTAAAGTTAAAAACCTTATTTCTTCCTCATTATTTTCACTTAATCTATATAGCCAACCAAGATTTAAACAGATATTCGCAACCTCAATTTTTTTCGCACTTATTAAGGTTGCAGAAAGTAATGCTAATTTATAAGCTTCTATTGATTCATCTAAATCTCTTACTCCACCAAAATCTCTGCTTTTCCATTTAGCTGATACACTCTTTCTGATTATCTCTATTTCACTAGGTTTAATATCGTCGAATCTAGTTTCTAAAGCTGCATATCCACAATGTGGGCATACAAGTACACTATATTTTATAGGATTTTCTGTATTATAATGATTTAAAAAATCCTCATCTCTTTTTATAAGCCTTAGTCTTGATGTTCTCACTCTTTTAGTTACAAACGCTTTTTTACAAATTGGACATCTAATATTTTTGTCAAATAGCTCCTTTACATCTGTCAATTACTACTCCACCTTTCCTATAATCATGTTATATATCATTATAACATTAATTATTGGAATTAACAGGGATTGAAGGCCCAATTTTATATACGTAATCTTTTTTTCTGTAGTGATCTGTAGTAATTTGTTTTTTTGACATTACTTTCCCATCTTTTATAATAGTTTTATAAGTATTAACTTTGTATCCAGTTCTTCCCTTCTGTACATTTATTTTTTCACCTAAAGATAGTTTCCCATCATAGATTTCTTCTACTTTAGGTGGAATAGTTTCTACAATTTGTGGATTTATTTTTACTTGATAATTCTTTGCCCTTGTATCTCCATAGATGTAAATATATACTTGATTGCCTACTACCTTTCCATATGTGTATACTGGGAAATCAAAGTCGTTTCTAAATTTCAAATCCAAATATCCATAAGATACGGCTGCATCTTGGCCATATGGCACATAGCTGGCAGGTATGGAATGAGGACTCCTTTCTAAAATTGTAAGATCCGCTAATAGCAAAGCATTATACATAGTAGTTGATGTTTGGCAAACGCCTCCACCAAGACCAGGGGTTAACTCTCCACCTATGATTACATTTGCTTCTTTATATCCAGATTCCTGAGTTCTAGGTCCTGTAGTATTATTATATGAAAATTCTTGTCCTGGCAGAATAAGCTTATTACTAATGGCTTGAGTTGATAATCTAATGTTTTCCACCCTGCCTGCACTACTTCCCTTAAAGGAAGTAGAAAATTCCCCTATTACTCCATTTATTCTAGATAGAAATTCCTTTGTAAGCTGTGGTTCTATATCTTTTACTGGAATTTCTATATCTCTTAATTCATACATATTTTTTTCTATTATAGAGACTAATTCATCTAAACTTACTTTCTTTCCTACTATATGATCTGTTACAGTAATTTTACCTTTATCAAGTTTGATTTTAGCATCTACACTATCTTTATTTATTTCCCGGGAGATATTCTTTGATATGTTTTCTATCTTTTCTTCATCATAAAAAGAATCTAGAGGAATATTTACACCTGCTTTTATCTTTCTTATATCCCTTAATCTTTTAATAAAGTTTCCTTCTCTACCTAGCTGAAAAGCATTCTTAACAGCAGTATCATATTCATAAGAAAATCCTAACTGCCTCAAATCTATTTTGTATATTTTTCCACCATATAATAGGTTCATATATTTTTCATCAATTTCAGGTTCTTTCTTTTCCTTTATAAGTTCTAGGGCTTGGTCTATTGTTCTATTTTCTACGGAATTACCATCTATTTTTACACCTTTATAAATAGTATTTATATTTAGAACATTTTTATAAATATACATTCCTGCCCCTAGGGCTGCTGCAACTAATATTATAGAAATAGATAATAATATAATTATAGACTTTTTCATATATTACCTCCGAATTATAATAATCAATTTTTATATAAATCTATTATTATACATTATATTTATATGGTTTCAGTATTTATTACTGTTTAATTGATTTATCATTATTCATTTTATTATTATCTAAGCCATGTATATATATTCTAAACTAATATTTATCTATTCTTGAACTTCCGTTTCATAATAGAAACAATATTCCCTTACAGGGCATATATCACATAAAGGTTTTCTAGCCTTACAAATCCTTCTTCCATGAAAGATTAATAAATGATGAGCCTTTGACCATATTTGTTTATCTATATTATCCATTAAATCCTTTTCGGTATCTAGGACATTTTTACTATCAGCTAACCCTATTCTATTAGCTACTCTGAAAACATGTGTATCTACAGCAATACCTGGTATATCAAAGGCATTTGATAGTACTACATTTGCAGTTTTTCTACCTACTCCCGGCAGCTTAGTCAGTTCTTCCATAGTATTTGGTACTTGGCTATTATGATTTTCTATGAGTAGTCTACAGGTTTCAAGTATATTTTTTCCTTTAGTTTTGTAAAACCCACAGGATTTAATTCTTTTTCCTATTTCTTCTTCTGACAATTTTATATAATCCTCTGGTGTTATAAGTTCTTCAAACAATGTGGATGTAGTCTTATTTACTTGAACATCTGTACATTGGGCTGAAAGTATAGTTGCTATTAATAATTCAAAGGGATTAGTATAATTTAGCTCTGCCTTTGCATCTGGAAACCTTTCATCTAGTTTTTCTAAAACTACTTTTATTTCTTCTTTTGATAACATTTTCTTCATTTTCTCACCTACAATATTTCTATTTCATGCTCTACTATTTCTACCCTACCATCATCATCTATAAACTTAATTACATTTGACAAAATTTCATTGGCATGATTGACATCATTTGTTACACAAACAAATCCTATTATGGAAGATTGCCAACTATCATTTAAGCCTACTTCGGCTATGGATATATTAAATCTTGATTGTAGTCTACCCATTATACTTTTTATTACTTGTCTTTTATCTTTTAACGAATTAGATTCATATATTATTACTTTCAATGAGCAAGAACCTATTATCATTTTATAATCTCCTAATCTTATATTTTATTTTTATGTAAAAGAAAAAGGGAGAAATATTCTCCCTTTAATTATTTTAATATATTCATTTCTTTTCCTACTTTTTCAAACACTTCAACTGCTCTATCTAATTGTTCTTTTGTATGAGCTGCAGTTACCATACATCTAACTCTTCCTGTTCCTTTTGGAACTGTTGGGAATACAATACCTGATACGAAAACTCCGTTTTCTAATAGTTTTCTACTGAATTCCATAGTCTTTGCTTCGTCTCCTATAATTACTGGAGTAATTGGAGTCTCGCTATGTCCTGTGTTAAATCCTAAGCCACCAATTTTTTCTTTCCAATATCTTGCATTTTCCCAAAGTTTATCTGTATATTCTGTTGATTCCATTAACATAGTTACTGCTTCTGTAACAGCTCCAACAACTGCTGGTGGTAACGATGTACTGAATAACACTGGTCTTGATCTATGGCTTAACCAATCGTACATAGTTTGTGAACCAGATACATATCCACCCATTACTCCTATTCCCTTTGAAAGACATCCCATTGAGAAGTCTACTCTACCATGTAATCCAAAATGGTCTATAGTACCTCTTCCACTTTCACCTAATACTCCTGATCCATGGGAGTCATCTACATATGTCATAGCTTCATATTTTTCTGCTAATTCAACTATTTCAGGAAGCTTAGCTATGTCTCCATCCATACTGAAAACACCATCAGTAATGATTAAGATATTTTTATAATTTTTTCTTGCATCCTTTAAAACTGCTTCTAAACTGTCCATATCTGAGTGTTTGAAAACAGTCTTTGAAGCCTTTGATAATCTACAACCATCTATTATTGAAGCATGGTTTAATTCATCAGATATTATAATATCTCCTGGTTCAGTTATAGCTTGAATAGTACCAGCATTACAGTTAAAAGCTGATTGATATAAAAATGCTGCTTCATCTTTTTTAAATTTAGCTAAAAGCTTTTCTAAATCTTCATGAATATCCATATTTCCAATAATAGTTCTAACAGCTCCTGAACCTGCACCATACTTTTCTATTGCTGCAATAGCTGCCTTTTTTATTCTATCATTATTAGCGAATCCAAGGTAGTTATTTGACGATAAGTTTATAACCTTTTTTCCGTTTAATATTACTTCTGCTTCACTTGCTGTTTCCATTACTGGCAACGTCCTATATACTCCATCCTTCTTCAGTTCTTCAATCTTTTCCTTTAAATAACTTAATTCATGAACATTAGACATAGTATACCTCCTTAAATTTCTTCTTTCGTGATATATTATAACACATCTTTTATATTTATTACATCCGTTTTTTACGGATTGTTAAAAAAATATTTACTATAGCCCATTCTGAATATTCTCTAATTTCAGGGCTTTCATCTTTTAATAAATTTACTAATAATTGAATGTTTTCTGTTCTTTTCATATTACCTAAAACTATTATGGCATTTCTTTTTAATATAGATTTTCCTCGCCAGCTTCCAGCCATAGTTCCGTATTTTCTTTTGAATTCTCTATTGGATATGGTAAGCAATTCTTCTATATTCATATAACCTTTGGTCAATACTGGAATAAACTCTTCATAATTGGACTTTTTTATACCTTTGTTCTTTGGACAAACTAATTGACAGGTATCACATCCATATATTTTCATTCCCATCTTTTCTCTCAAAGCTATAGGTATATTATCCTTTGTTTGAGTTAAATATGATATACACTTTTTAGGATTTAACCTATATGGTTTTTCTAAAGCGCCTGTAGGACAAGCACTGATACATAGATTACAATCACCGCATTCTGCTTCAGCTTCTTTACTTACTTCTAAGTCTAAATCAGTTAATATATACCCTAGAAATATAAATGAACCATATTCTTTATTTATTATAGAACAATTCTTACCATAATATCCAATACCGGCTTTTCTAGCTAATTCCCTATCTATTAAAGGACCTGTATCTACAAAATATTTATACTCAAAATCTACTTTCTTTTTTATTTCTTTAATGAGTTCTTCTATTTTTTTCTTTAATACTAAATGGTAGTCAATTCCCCAGCTTGATTTTGATAATTTTCCTCGTAATAGATATTCTGGCTTTTCATTATAGTCTATATTATAAGATAATCCAATTACTATTATAGATTTACAGTTAGTCATAGTAAGTCTTGGATCTATTCTTTTATTTATGTCCTTTTCCTCAAATTCAGTTTTTATATTATTTTTTTCCCTATATACAAGATAATCCCCTAAGGTATATAAGGGTAATGAGTCTGTAAATCCGCAAATATCTATGTTTAGTTCTTTGGATTTTTCTAATATATATTGATTTAATCCTTCCATTTATATTCCCTTCTAAGAATTTCAATTTCCTTCTTATATCCAGCTAACTCATTTGGAGTTTCTAAATTAAAAGGTAAGTCCTTTAATAATGGATGGTTAATTACGTTTACTATAGCATCAAAACCTATGGTTCCCTCTCCTATGACTTCATGTCTATCTTTATTAGAAGCAAAATCTACTTTACTATCATTAAGATGTACTGCCTTAATTCTATTTATACCTATTGTCTTATCTATTTCCTTCAACACACCATCCAAATTATTAACTATATCATATCCAGCTGAATATAAATGACAGGTATCTATACATATTCCAAGATTTTTATTGTATTTTACACCATCTATTATAGATTTAAGTTCTTCCATATTTCTTCCTATTTCTGTTCCTTTACCTGACATTCCTTCCAATAAAATTACTGTATCATTATCTTCATCTATGACATTATTTAAAGCATCTACGATAAATTCTATACCTTTTTCACTACCTTGTCCTACATGGGAACCTGGATGGAATACATAATAAGTATTTGGAATTATTTTTAGTCTTTCCAAATCATCTTTTAAAATAATATTTGCAAACTCTCTAGTTCCTTCTTTATCTGAACACAGATTCATCGTATAGGCTCCATGGGCAAAAAGTGGTGCAAATTTATACTCATTCATTAAATCTTTAAGTCTATTTATATCTTCCATATCAATTTCCTTTGCCTTTCCCCCCCTAGGGTTTCTAGTAAAAAATTGAAATGTATTAGCTCCTATGGATACTGCTTCTAATGCAGCATTATAATATCCCTTTGAAATGGATAAATGACAACCAATATTTAACATATTTTATCACCCTTTCTCTCTATATAATACCATATTGTTATTTATTTTTAACTACTTCAAAAGATTAAAATATGTTATAATATTCTTTAGTGTTGAGAAAGGAAGAAATATTATGTTTAATTTAAAGAAAAAAGCCTATAAAAATTTTGATTACATTCTATTTTTTACCATGATATTACTCTGTGGTTATGGCCTACTTATGATAATGAGTGCAACCTTAAGCTATGGCACCATGAGTAATGTTAAAACTCAAGGTATAGCTACAATTTTAGGGCTAGTGTTAATTGCCATACTCGTTTTATTAGATTATGAGTTTTTGGGAAAGCTTTACATACCTATTTATGTAATATGTAATCTTTTACTTATAGCAGTTCTTATATTTGGTATTGGAGAAGACCAATGGGGTGCCAGATCTTGGTTGAAAATTGGACCTGTTAGGTTTCAGCCAGCGGAGTTCGTAAAGATTGGTTTAATTATATCTTTGGCTAAATTTATAGATAATCATAAAGACCGTATAAATGAACCTTTTATCTTATTAAAGATATTGGGCTTTGCCTTTCTTCCAGTAGTTCTTATTCTTATGCAACCTGATGCTGGTACTGCAATGGTATTTGTTTTTTTCATAGCTGCCATGCTATTTATCGCTGGAGTACAATGGAAATATATTGGCTATGCATTATCACTAGGACTTTTAAGTCTTCCTGTTCTATGGTTTAAGCTGGATCAATATCAGAAGGATCGTATATTTAACTTTATAGATCCTGAAAGAGATCTATCAAATTCTGGATATCAGGCCATGCAGGGCAGAGTTGCCATTGGTTCTGGTAAAATATTTGGCAGAGGTTTATTTGAAGGAGTATATACTCAATTTAATTATATACCAGAAAAACAAACTGACTATATATTTGCCGTAATAGTAGAAGAATTAGGACTAATAGGAGGCCTTGGACTAATTATCCTATATTTTATAATGCTTAATAGATTTATAATAATTGCTAGAAAATCTAAAGATTTATTTGGTTCATTAATGATAGTAGGATTTGCTGCAATGTTTCTCTTTCACATATGGGAGAATATAGGTATGACAATAGGACTTATGCCAATAACAGGAATCCCTCTCCCCTTTATGAGTTACGGAGGAACATTTCAATTATCTAATATGATATGTATAGGTATAATATTAAGCATAAGTGTTCATAGAGAAGAATTAACTTTTTAACTCTTCTCTATTTTTTTATTTTAGTACCTTGTAATAAAAGGTAGCATATGATATATTGTAGTTAAGAAAATAAAAGGAGATATGCTCATGAATATTCAATTTAAAAAAGGTGTATTAGAGCTTTGTGTTCTTTCACTACTAGATAAAAAAGATTTCTATGGCTATGAATTAGTAGAACATATCTCTCAGTATATAAATATTTCAGAAGGAACAATATATCCCCTACTGAGAAAATTTAGAACTGAAGGCTATGTTACAACATATTTAGAGGAATCCCAAGAAGGACCTCCCAGAAAATATTACAAGTTAACTGCAAGGGGTACTGAGGTTTTCGAAGAATTAGTTATTGAATGGGAAAGTTTTATCGATGGAGTAAATAGTATATTAAGAGGTGATTTATCATGAATAAGCAAGAATATTTAAATAGGCTAAGGTTTTATCTACAAGGATTACCTATATTCGAATTAGAAGATATTTTATCAGATTATGAAGAACATTTTCACATAGGTATTTCTAAGGGTAAATCGGAAGAAGAAATATCTAAAGAATTAGGTGATCCTAGAGAGGTTGCAAGCAATTATAAAACAACATATGGAACGCATGATACCGGGAATATTAATAATGGGAATTATTCTAATAATGATGGGAGAAAACTGTTAATCACCTTAGGTTTAATAGCTTTTAATGTAATAATAGTATTAGGACCCTATTTAGGCTTAGTAGGTCTTCTTCTTGGTTCATATGGAATGGGTATAGGTATTACAGCCGGTGGAGTTGCAATTTTATTTGGTTCTCCGCTTAGTTTTTTATCCCTGGTACCTGCACCCCACATTCTTACATCCCTCTCTTTTGGTATAGGCTTACTTGCATTAGGTGCATTGGGAATAATATTGTCTATATACTTAACAAAACTGTTATATCAGTTGACCTTTAAATATATTAGATGGAATTTAGAATTAATTAATAAATAGGAGGTTTAAGAAATGAGTACTAAAAAAGTTGTTTCAATTTTAGCAGCAATTGCTTTAATAGCTCTTGGAGTGGGCTTTCTATCTTTAAGATATAATGACAACTATAGATCTGTAGGCTCTGGATTTAATAGGCTGTTAAACATTAAATCTAGGAATGAGGCGATAAAAATAGGTCCAGACGGAATAGAAGTTAAAGATGGTGATGATCAAGTTTCTATTGGTTGGAACGGCATTAAAGTCAATGATGGAGATGATGGAGTTTCTATTGGCTGGGATGGAGTCAAAGTTAAGGATGGAGATGAGCAAGTTTCTATTGGCTTAAATGGTGTTAACATCAAGGAAAGAAATAAATCATTTTTGGGTAACTGGAACTGGTTCGGTATAAATTCCAGAAATTTAAAATGGGAGACTGTTGATGAAGAAAATCAAGCTGAAATAACTGGAATAGATACTATAATAGTTTCTCCTGAGTTTATTGATGTTAAGATAACTTCTGAAGAAAGAGATGATGTTGGTATTCATTATTATGGTAAAATGAAAACCAATGTAGTACCAGTTTTAAATGTGGAAAAAATATCTAATAGTTTAAATATTAAACTTAAAACAAATAAAAATAGTTATTCTATAGTAGATTCTAATGTTGTTTTAGAGATATTTGTACCAAAATCTTACAATGGTAACTTTGATGTTTCTGCTTCTTCTGGAGATATTTATATGAAAGATCTAACTGGAGAATACTTTAATATTTCATCCAGTTCTGGTGAACAGAAACTTGAAAACCTTGAGGGTAATAAATTAACTTTGATTGCTACTTCTGGAGACATTACATTAAAAAATTCTAAAGGTGAAGTTGAATGTGAGTCTAGCTCTGGCGAACAAAGATTTAAAAATGTTGAAAGTCAAAAGTTAGATTTATCAGCTACTTCTGGAGATATAGAATTAGAAGATTGTGTAGGTGAACTTAAAGTATCTACTAGTGCCGGCGAACAAAGGTTCAAGAATGTTGAGGGTCAAAAATTAGACCTATCAGCTACTTCTGGAGATATAGAATTAGAAAATTGTATAGGTGAACTTAAAATATCTACTAGCTCTGGTCGTATTTCTTTAGATAATAAAAACACAAAAGAAAATATGAAATTATCCACTACTTCTGGTGATATATCTATTAGCTTAGGTGATAATCCTAGTTACACTATCCAAGGCACTACTTCTTCAGGTGACTTTATCACATTTGGAAATATGAATATACAAGAAAACGATAAGGGCAGATTTAGAGCTACAATAGGTTCAGGGGAAAAATCTATTGATATTAGTACTTCAGCTGGAGACGTTAGATTTAGACAAAAATAGATAAATAAGAAAATTCTTATAGGAATTTTTCTTTAATAAAATATATTAATTAAAAAAGGGGAGATAGTTTTGAATTTTATTGGGAAAAGATTCTTAGTGTATATTTTATTGATTGTATCAGTATTTGGTGGCTTAGCTGGTTGCACACAAGAAGTAAATAATATAAATACTTCTACAGAATTATCTATGGAAGAAAAGCTTGAGGACTTTGAATACCTATACACAATAATTTCTGATAATTATCCTTTTTTAAAGGTTAATGAAAGAGTTAATGGTATTAATTGGCTAGAACAAAAGACAAAATATATAGAATTAATCAAAGCTTCCAACAGTGATATGGATTTTATGTATAATATTTCTGCCATAGTAAAAGATTTGAACAACGGTCATACTCACGTAATAGATAAAGAAAATTTCACAAGATATTACACCGTATATACCAATCCTAAGCAGGGAAAATCTCTTAAACCATGGGCTAAAGTATTTAAAAATAAAACTGTTCTTGAATGGTATGGATTTAAGGAAAATGAATCTGCAGATACAAAAAAACAAGGATTCTTTAATCTTAATACTCCAGCTTTCATTTCAGATATTATTACACCTAATCAAGTAGCCTATTTGCAAATCAATCAAATGAATGGTGAAAAAATTGAAGAAGACGGCAAAGAAATTAGAAATTTCTATGAAAAAATCAAAGATTATAATAAATTAATTATAGACATCAGAGGTAATAGCGGTGGTGATGATTTATATTGGATAGAAAATGTTATAGAGCCTTTAGCTAAAGAAAGAACATCTGTAGATAACTATATTTTTACGAGGGGTAAATATGGAAAATCTTTTTATAAGGCAAGGAGAATAAAACAGTCCCCTGTAACAAGCATAGCAAAAAGTATTTTAGAAGATTTTCCAGAAGAGGTAAATACAGATTTTGACTATTATTATATATCTAGCAGAGTAGTAGTTCCAAAAGACCCCGTGAATTTTAATGGTAAAATATATTTATTAGTAGATAAAGCTGTTTATTCATCTTCAGAAAGCTTTGCCAGTTTTTGTAAGGATAGTGGTTTTGCAACCTTGGTAGGCTCCACTACTGGTGGAGATGGTATTGGAATAGATCCATTGTTCTTTTCTTTACCCAATAGCGGTATAGTAGTACGTTTTAGCAGTCTACTAGCTCTAAATGGTGACGGAACTATAAATGAAGAAGTACAGACTACTCCTGATATAGAGATAGATCCTACAATCGGCACTAGTTATAAAACAGATGAAGCAATTCAATATATTCTAAATAATTAAATTATAGGATGTTTCCTTATCTTTTTTTTAAGGAAACATCCTATATTATTACTCAATATAAAACACCTTATAATCATCTAACCTTAAACAAGTCATTCTTCCATCATCATAACAATTTCCCGTATCTATACCTATTTTATCCCTATGAACTTCATCAAACCAAATTTCATAAGGTATTTTTGATTCTACTTCAAGTACTTTATCTATATATCTTCTAGGAGAATGCCCAAATATGGTGATTAGATTATCCAAACCTTTGGATTTTATAAAATCATCTCTTACCCAAACAAGTCTATCCCTTTGTTCAACTAAAGCATCTTCTAATGATTTCTCTTTTAAACTTTCAATCAATCTTTCTGGTTCAAAACCAGCATGGACTAATAGAAACTTATTATCTATTATCTTAAAATATGGTAAGTTTTCTATATAGGATAAAATCTTTTCTTGTTCTTCTAAGGTTCTTTTATTAAATCCTTCTATAGTAGGTTCGCAGCCATTTCTTCCCCATCTTTCTATCTGCTTCTCGTCCTTATATTTAAGTGCATAAAGCATCATCTCATCATGGTTTCCCATGATTACTTCTATCTGTGGATGATTCATTACAAACTCTATAGTTTCTATAGGTTTATCCCCTCTATCTACTAGGTCTCCGATTATATAAAGTGTATCTCCACAACCAAGCTCAATAGTTTCACTAAGTCTTTTTAGTCTATCTAGTCTTCCATGTATATCACTGACTACATATTTCATATATTATCACCTTATCTTATCTAATTTTATTTAATTCTTTTAATATGTTCATATATTCCATATCAAGCTTTTCCTTTTCCTCTACTTTTGTAGCAATAGAAATAAGTCCTATTACTTCACTTAGTCTATTCTCTAATATAGCTTTCTTATATACAATATCCTTATCTTCAAAGTCATCAAATTTATTATTGTAATCATTGAAATTTCCCTGGAAAGTATTGATCTGCTTGTTTTCAATATACATTATGGTATCTGCCACATTTTCAATTAATCTTCTATCATGAGAAACAAATAATAATGTACCACCGTAATTTATTAAGGCTTCTTCCACCGCCTCAACTGAATATATATCTAAATAATTAGTAGGTTCATCTAATATTAATATATTAAAATCACTAAGTAGTATTTTTGCCAAAGATACCTTTACTTTTTCTCCTCCACTTAGCACACTCACCTTTTTATATACATCATCTCGTTTAAAAAGAAATCTAGCTAAAATATCTCTTGCATCTTGTTCTAAACCTACTTCAAGTAGATTTTCTATTATAGTTTTATTTTCATCTAAAATATTTAAGTTTTGACTAAAATAGCCTATATTAGCCTTCTTAGAAATACTAATATTATCCTCATTTTCCATTATCATTTTTAGTAATGTAGTCTTTCCACTACCATTATCACCAATTAAAGCAACCTTAGCTTTGTTATATATTTGAAAATTAGAGTTTTTGAATAGTGTTCTCTTCCCAAAAGATTTAGTAAGGCTTTTACCTTCAATAACTATTTTAGAAAAAATCTCATTCTCACTAATATCTACTTTTATTTTATCTATTTCTCTTAGTTTATCCTTTACCTCTAGTTTGTCTATTCTAGAAGCCACTGCCTTTACCTTATTATCTAGTTTTTTCTTGGCAGTTTGCCCACCCATTTTATGAAGTCTAGCTTCAGAATTTCCCATTCTTTTAGGTGAACTTTTTATTTTATCTGATTTTGTCTTAGTATCAATTAAATTTTTTTCTAATCTTCTTTTTTCATTAATATACTTCTCATATTCTAGCTCTTGGGTCTTTCTTTCCAACTCTTTTTGAGTCTTATAATGAGAGTAATTTCCTTCATATATTTTAATTTTTCCATCTTCAAGTTCTACTATCTTATTACATACTTTATCTAATAAATCTCTGTCGTGAGAAGTAATAATCATAGCTCCTTGAAAGCTAATTAATTTCTCTATTAATATATCTATTCCCTCAGTATCCAAGTTTGAAGTTGGTTCATCTGCAATGAGGAATTTACGATTTTCAGTTAAAAACTTAGCAATTTTTAGCCTAGTCAACTCCCCACCACTCATAAATTCCTTATTCTTATCCTTTAATCCCAATTTACCTATATACTCACCATCTACTTCCTTATTTGGACTATCTTCTAGTTGTTTAATATAAAATGGCTTAATATTTGTTCTTATGGTTCCATTATCTGGACTAATTTCTCCTGAAATTAAATTCAATAATGTGGTTTTTCCACAACCATTTAATCCAACTAAACCTAGTTTATCATTGGAATATACTTTTAAATCCTTAATATCTAATACAAGTCTATTACCAAAATACTTCTTTAAATTATTTATATCTAAAATTAACATAAAAATCCCTCCTGATTATATCTGAAGGGATTAATTTCGTTATTATTGCAAAAGGAATAAACCAACCTATATAGGTTAATTTAAGAATAATAAATGATTATAATCACCTTCAGAACATTTGTATGCCAAAATAAACCTATTAAATAGGTAGTATTTTTTAAAACCAAATTGTTCTTTAATTAAAGGGATTATATTCTCATTGTTCTAGTATCCATCCTTTTCTATTATTAAAATTAACTAAATATTATCACAAATCACTTAATTTTGCAAGAAGATTTTATCTATTTAAAAACCATTCTACTAATTCACTGCTTATACTAATAGATTTTCTAGATATTTCTTTGACTTCTTCCTTTGAAAACCATTTAGCATCTACGATTTCTTCATTATCCACTTTTATTTCTCCATCAAGATATTCTGCCGTAAATCCAATCATCATAGAATTTGGAAATGGCCAAGGTTGGGACCCAAAATATTTAATATTATGTACTTTAATACCTACTTCTTCAAAGACTTCTCTTTTTACACAGTCTTCAAAAGTCTCTCCCATTTCTACAAATCCTGCTAGTACACTATACATCCCCTCTGGAAACATTTTGTTATGGGCTAATAATAGCCTATCTTCCTTTATAACTGCAACAATTATGGCAGGAGCAGTTTTAGGCCATACCATATTATCGCAATTTGTACAAATCATCGCTCTATCATTTCCACTGACTTTCATAATCATCTGGGAGCCACATACTCCACATCTCTGATTCTCCCTTACATGGTTCAATAAAAGCAATGCCTTAGCTCCAACTAAAAACTCTTCATGACTTATATCTTTAGAATAAGTTCTTAAATCTATAAACTTATACTTATTATCTTTAATTTCTTCGATTTCTCCAGAATAACAATCTGCTCCATCATAGGCTCCCAGGCATTGAAGATGATTAACCTTCAAATCAAGCCTTTTTATATCTTCTCCATTAGGTATAATATATTTTTCTCCTTTTACTTCTACCATAAGCTTATCTTTATGAAATAAATACATCTCTTCTTTATTGCATCTATTATATAGTGGCTCCTTTGAAGGCTCAAATTTTATATACCTCTCCATCTATATCACCTATCCCTTCTGTTCTTCTAAAAAACATTTTCTACAAAGAGGCTCGTATTCATCTGTTGCTCCTATTACTATTCTTTCCTGAGCCTTAGTTTTTCTATGACTTACCCAAGCATCTATACCACATTTAGCACATACTGCATGATGTTTATATAGATAATCTGCCATAGGCATAAGTTCCTTTACTATTTCAAAGGCTTGTCCAGTAAAGTCCATGTCAAGACCTGCCAGTATAACAGTTTTATTTTTTTCTAAAAGCTTATTTATGACATCTGTAATCTCTTCTATTTTTCCTCCTAAGAATTGCACTTCGTCTATGGCTACAACATCTGGATCATGTAGTTTGCAGTACTCACATATTTCGGATATATTGTTTACAATTACTGCATTTAAAGTGATGTCATCATGGGTTCTTATTTCTGAGTTAGGATATCTAGTGTCTACTGATGGTTTAAAGGCAACAGTTTTATATTTAGCTATATTAAATCTCTTTACATCCTTTTCTAAGCTTGAAGTCTTTCCTGAAAACATGGAGCCTGTATGTATAATTAATTTTCCTTTATATTGATGCAAAACGAATTCCTCCTTAATATTAGTACTGAAATATTATACCATCTTTTACAGCTTAGGACAAAATTAATATTTTTGTAACTTCACATATTTCATTCCTTGAGAATACAATAAATTACTATATATTTATTTTGGGAGGTGTTTTATCTATGGATAATCTTTTAGTTGAGATTAAGAATATTGGAATGACTTATCACAGCTTAGAAGGTGAAACTGAAGCCATTAAAAATATAAATTTAAATATATCAAAGGGTGAAATAGTTGGAATCGTCGGTCCTAGCGGATGTGGAAAATCTACCCTATTATCAATAGTAGCAGGACTTATAGAGCCAAGTGAGGGAAATGTATTGATAAATGGGAAGAAGGTAAGTAAATCTAGTAGTGATATTGGATATATGTTTCAAAAAGATCAACTTTTAGAATGGAGAAATATTTTAAATAATGTAGTTCTTGGATTAGAAATTCAAGGGAAATTAAATTCAGAGGTCTATAATACTGCTAAAGAAATGCTTCATAATTATGGATTAGGAGATTTTATATATTCATATCCTAGACAGTTATCTGGAGGTATGAGACAAAGAGTTGCCTTAATTAGGACTCTTTTATTAGAGCCAGAATTACTTCTTTTAGATGAGCCTTTTTCTGCTTTAGATTACCAAACGAGACTTGCCATAGCCGATGAAATTGGTACTATTTTAAAAAAAGAACAAAAAACTGGTCTATTGGTAACTCACGATATAGCCGAAGCCATTAGTTTATCAGATAGAATTGTTATCCTTTCCAATAGACCCTCAACAATAAAGGAAATTGTAGAGATTAAATTAACCTGTCCACTTGGGAGAGAAACCCCTTTAGGATGTAGGGAAGCGCCTGAATTTAGATATTACTTCAATAAGATATGGAAGGAGTTGGATGTACATGTCTAATCAAAAACCTTCTAAAGAACATGAAAAGTATTTAGTTAGTCTGAAGAAAAAAAATAGAAATATCTTCTTAACTCAAATAAGCATTTTAATACTAAGTCTTTTATTATGGGAAGTGGCAGCTTATTTTAACTGGATAGACACATTTCTAACCAGTTATCCATCTCAAATTTGGAAGCTGTTTTTAAATTATATGAAGCAGGGTAATCTATTCTATCATATTGGAATTTCAGTAATGGAGACTATAGTAGGATTTTTAGGTGGAACATTATTAGGTGTCATCATAGCCATTGGTCTTTGGTGGTCAGATTTTTGGGCTAGAGTGTTAGATCCCTATTTAGTAATGCTAAATAGTCTTCCTAAAACTGCCCTAGCACCTATTATAATTATTTGGGTTGGTGCAGGATATAGTGGCATCATAGTGACGGCTATTACCATATCTATAGTAGTTACCATAATGAATATGTTTGAAAGCTTTATATCAGTAGATAACGATCAAATAAGGCTATTAAATACCTTTGGTGCTACTAAACTGCAAATTCTACAGAAAATAGTGATTCCATCATCTATTCCCGCACTTATTAATACTTTAAAAATCAATATTGGATTGTCGTGGGTAGGCGTAATAGTGGGGGAATTTTTAGTTTCTAAAGCTGGTATAGGATATCTAATCGTCTATGGTGGCCAAGTATTTAAGCTAGATATTGTTATGATGAGTGTATTTATCCTAGCTATTATATCAGTATTAATGTATAAGATGATAGCATTATTGGAAGATAAACTGAAAAGGTGGTAAAATTAAAATAACTATAAAAGTTGGCGCTAATGCCAATTTTTATAGTTATTATATAGTTTAATCCATTATTTAACTGGATCTCTAAAGGAGCAGGGTAAATCAACTAGACATTTTCCACAAACATCTGCCAATCCAAGTTCCTTATAAGTTTCTCCATTAGTTAAACACATTTCATAACATAAATGTCTATTGAAATCGCTTAATTTCAATGCATCGTTTACACATCTATCTATACATTTCTTACAACTGCCATTGTTTTTATATAGGCAATTTTCCTTATCTTTTCTTGTAGTTGGTTCAATTTTCATATTTGTAACTACAGTTCCTATCCTACCGCAACATCCTTTTTCAGTAATCAACATATTGTTTAGCCCAAATTTACCAAGTCCTGCTATAAATCCTATATGTCTATGTGACCAATCACTCATTAGTTTTTCTGTATCAAAATTATGTGTTGCAGGTACAATTTTAGTTCTATAGCCTAATTCTCCTAATTTTTCTGTTAAGTATTTATTTATTTCTGCAATAATATTATTAGTTTCTATATAGGCAATTGCCCACTCTTTAGAACTGCACCTATCTTTAATATTGCTATTTGGTATATATTCTTCAAAGGGCAGGAAATAAGCAACTACAGTTTCTGCATCATCAAGTAAATCATGAGGCAGTAAATGCGTTTCACTTACTACCTCCTTTAACTTATGAAACATTGGATCTTCTGCATATGCATATGCAATTATTGGTTCTTTCCATCTTGTAGTTATATCCTCATTATTCTGATAGCTGAAAATAAATTCTCTTATAGTATTCTCGATTCTTTCTTTCATACTATCTTCCCCTTTATTACCTATTATTTAGATTCTACTTTTTTTACTTCTACCTTTTCCATTGTAATTTGTTCTGCTGGCTTATCATTAGCTCCAACTTTTTCATTTGCAATCTTATCTACTATGTCCATTCCTTCATAGACTTGCCCAAATACAGTATGCCTAAAATCTAACCATGGAGTACCACCTAATTCTTCATATCCATTTATTACATCTTCTGAAAAACCTGCTTTTTCTCCTAATTCTTTTATTTGATCCATTAATTTCTTATCTACACTTGAACTTTGAACTATAAAGAATTGGCTGCCATTAGTTCCTGGTCCTGCATTTGCCATGGACAATGCTCCTCTAAAGTTATGATAATTTGGATCAAACTCGTCTTCGAAAGGTGCTCCCCATATACTTTCTCCACCTGTTCCTGTACCTTGTGGATCTCCACCTTGGATCATAAAGTCTTTGATTACTCTGTGGAATATTACTCCATCATAATATCCATTTTCAGCATGAGTCTTAAAGTTTTCCACTGCCTTTGGTGCTGCCTCTGGAAATAATCTTATTTTAATATCTCCAAGATTTGTACTAATAACAACTACTTCTTCTCCCTCTTGAGGCATTTTTAATTGGTCTAAGTTCATATAATTTCCTCCTTGATTTTCGTCATTTTTTTCTATTTCAGTATCATCATTATTACCTTTACATCCTACTGCAAATAAAGCAATAAGGGAAACAAGTAATATTAGTATAGTTTGCTTTGTATATTTATACATTTCTCCATCTCCTAGTTAATAATACACCATAATTTTATGGTTGTATATAGTTAGTATTAGCTTATATATCATTATTATTTGGTATGATATTTCCCTCAAAATTTGCGCTTATAACTCCATGAATCTGATAAATTTCTTTATATAGGTTATTAATATTAAAATTATTAGGTGTTTTAACTATAAAACGGATTTCCATAATTCCATTTTCTTCATCATAACCACTATTATTTAATATCATAATATCTTTAATAGATACATAATGTTTTCCAAAAAGTACTCCTATTTGACCAATAATACCCGGCATATTTGTAGCTATGACTTCAATAGCTTTATATTTTTTCCTTAATATTCTCTTTTCGAATATTCCTACACTCATTAAAGTAACTAAAACTATGAATGTAGTAACAATTGCCCCTAAATAGTATCCTGATCCTATGGCTAGCCCAATACCAGCACAGACCCAAAGGCTGGCGGCAGTAGTAAGCCCACTAATATTATTTCCTGTTCTCATAATAGTTCCTGCACCAAGAAAACCTATTCCACTTACAACTTGGGCTGCTAATCTGGCTGGATCACCTTTTGGTACACCTTCACCAAGTCTTAAAAACCCATCAATAGAAATAAGCATGATTAAGGTAGAACCTAATGTTACTAAAATATGAGTTCTAAGACCTGCAGGTCTATTGTTGACTTCCCTTTCAACCCCTATAAACCCCCCTATTATGGCGGATAATAAAAGTCTTGCAATTATTTCAATTTTCGATATCATGGTAAAGACTCTCCTTTAAATTTTATATCCTTTACCATTTATCATAATGTATTTTATTACTGTCGTAATTATTAGATGGCTCTTTTTCTTCATCTTTATTTCCTACTACTACCATACCTATAGGAATTATATTATCTGGCAGCTCTAAAACTTCACTCATAGAATTTACTAAATCAGATGAATCATATAATCCACACCATACTGCTCCTAATCCCATTCCATGGGAAGCTAGAAGAATATTTTGTATGGCAGCAGAACAATCTTCTACTAAAAATCCCTTAGCAGGTTGTTTTTCTTCATCTCCACAAACTACTATTGCACATCCAGCGTTAGGCAGCATCTTTGCATATTTATGGAACTGAGATATTTTTTGAAGTAAATCCTTATCCCTTAATACTACAAAGTTCCAAGGTTGAAAATTGTGAGCAGATGGAGCTTGAAATCCAGCCCTAAGCAAGGTATCTAATTGCTCATCAGTAATTACTTCTCCTGTAAATCGTCTTATACTTCTTCTAGTCATAATAGCTTTTAGTATATCCACTTTACCACTCCTTATATTTATTATATTTATATTTATTTTTATATTATGTTATAATAATTATGCAAATAATAATGGAGGTTATACCTATGAATATAATTGAAAAACAATGTAAGGTCTGCCCTATAGGATGTAGTCTTAAAATTATCAAGGATAATAATAAGTATTCTGTTGAAGGCAATAGATGTAATAGAGGTCAAGAATATGGTATAAACGAAATCAAAGAACCCTCTAGAGTTCTTACATCTAGAGTATTACTTAAAAATGGTCCTATGAGTAGGCTACCAGTAAAGACTACTGATATTATTCCTGAAAATCTAGTAGAAAAGTGTATGGAAATCATCAAAGTAACTGAAGTATCTGCCCCTGTAGAAAAGGGAGATATTATTATAGAAAACATATTAGACACTGGTGTAAATGTGATTGCAGCCCGTCGAGTAAATAGTCTATAATAACTCCGATTTTTGAAGCTTGGCTTCAAAAATCGGAATTATTTTTTATGAAGCCCCCTCTTTAGAATATATATAAATAATGCAGTCAAGATTACTCCCTTAAATACTGTGCTAATACTCATACTCCACCATACTCCTGCCATTCCTAGTATAGTACTTGATAATATCAAGGCTCCCGGAATTCTAAGTAAGTTTAATATAATTCCTGTAGTAGCTGGAATATATGTCTTACCAATTCCATTGAAACCTCCTGTAGATGCTATCTCAATAGTTATAAAAAGTTGTGAAAATCCTAATATTCTTAGATATGTTTTTCCCATTTCTATTGCTTCTAAATCATTTGGAGTAAATATTTTAAATATTGGTTTTCCTGCAAATACTAATAAAAATGTGGCAAATATACCTATAATGCTTACTATTCTAAGTCCTTTATAATAACCTTCTTCTACCCTATCATAATTTTTTGCACCATAGTTTTGTCCTACAAAGGCTGCTATGGCAGTAGAAAAACCCTCTGCCGTCATCCAGGATATTGATTCTATCTGTGAACCTACAGAAGATACTGCAACAGGAGTCGGTCCCCAATTAGCTAATATTTTTGTTAGTACCATAGATATTAATGCATGGGCTCCTGATTGTAATGAAGACGGAAATCCTAATTTAAATATTTTCTTAATATAGTTCATATTAGGTAATTTAAATAGGTTTAAATGTGAAAATAAAACTCTATTTTTTCTTGAAACAAATACATATATTAACGTAACTATAAATTGTGCAGTTATAGTAGCTAATGCTGCCCCTTTTATTCCCATGGCTGGAATTGGCCCAAATCCGAAGATTAAAACTGGGTCTAAAATCATATTCGCCACTAGTCCAATACTTGAAATAATAAAAGGTGTAACACTATTTCCTGAAGCATTAAATATAGCAGAATATACTGGATTCACAAAATTAAATATAAATCCACAAGCCACGATTACTAAATAATCAATAGCCATTTGAATAGCTTCTGCATCTCCTAAATTAAAAAAGCCAATGACTTGATTTCTAAATACTAGTAGAATTAGAGAATACATAAGCCCTATAAATATATCTAGTTTTAATCCATTTGATATGTATTCTCTTGCATCTTCCATATCATCTCTTCCATGAGCTTGAGCTACCCCTACACTTACTCCTATTGAGGATATAAGTACAAGGGACATACCAAACCACATAAAAAACCCTGCTGTTCCTGCTCCAGCTACGGCATTTGTACTAAGTCTGCCTAGCCACATCATATCTGTTAGATTATACATCATCTGTATAAAAGATGTACCCATAATAGGCAATGCCAATCTAGTAAGGGTACTGGATATATTTCCTTCTGTCAAGTTAATATTCTTTTGCATATACCTCTCCTTTAGTTGATTAATAAATTTATTCTTAGCGACTCTAAATAATTGTATAGTAAAAAATGAAATTAATCAAGATAATTAAAAAAACTTTAGTAGAACCTTTGCTATAATTTAACTACCTGTTGATGTATAGTATCTTACTCCTAATTGCCACACAAGTAGAGAAAATATAAAAAACACCAATCCAATTAAAGGCGAAATCCATCCTAGCCATATGGGGTAATTGAATAATTGAGATTTTTCCAATATGTTTAAGGCAGGAAAATAGTTGACTGTAGCTAAGGGAATAATATATATAAGTATTTTTCTAAACCAAGGCTTATATATTGATATTGGATATTGGGCTGCTTGTACTCCACCATAAGTAAAGGAGTTTACTATTTCTAAACTCTGAACAGACCAAAAAGACAAAGTAGCTTGAAGCACTATAAGTCCTGAAAATAGAAAATTTCCCCCTAAAATTGATCCAATTAATAGTAAAGTTTTACCTAAAGTCCATCTTATATTTAATTTAAATACAGCCCATATAAGCACAACAAGACCTTGGAAAAGTCTTCCTATTCTCATTATCTGAAAATCATGCCCTAAAATTTGTAATACTGTAGTCCTTGGTCTAAGTAATATCCTATCAAAATCTCCTGACCTAACTAATCTAGGAAAAATATCAAATCCTCTAGTCCATCCTTCTGTAATAGCAAATGCTATATGAACTATTCCATAAAATAAAGCAGCTTCTTCAAAAGTAAAACCTCTTATATTACCAAACCTTTCGAATAATACCCATATACCAAGAAATTCAATAAAAGTTATTAAAAAGTGACCTACAGACATCATAATAAAAGAAGCCTTATATTGAAGCTGAGATTCTATATTCAATTTAATATATTTAAAATATAATCTTATACTTTCCATATTTTAGCCTCCTTGTACTATTAGATCTTTTATTTTTCTATTTAATATCCATTGTCCAATTATATAAATTACTAATGCCCAAGAACACTGAAATAAAAAATATTTTGGTAGTTGATTAATGAGAATTTCACCAGTAAAAAATCTAGCTGGTATATCTACTAAACCACTAAAGGGCAGATAATTTAATAATTGTTTCAACTTATCTGGGAAAAGGGGCAATGGTACTATCATTCCCGAGAATAAAGTCACTATAGATGATAATAGTCTTTGTATCCCATCTCCAGAAATAGAATAAAGAGTAGTTATGTTTATTATATTTGTTATGGTACAAGAAATCAGAAGTGCTCCAAAGGTAGCCACTATCCATCCTATGAAAGCCAAAGTATTTAGTGGTAATTCCATACTATAATCTTTTGGTAATAATAAGGCTATGATAAATAAAGGAATAGATCTAAGTAGAGTTGGAGCAGTTCTTAGGGCAAATGCCCTTGCAAACCAGTAATTATATAGGTTCATTGGCCTTATAAGCTCATATGTTACATTTCCTGTCCTAATTAAATTTTGGATCTCACTATCTCCATTCCAAGGTAACATTCCAAGCATAGCTTGACCAATCCATATATAAGTGATGGCAGACTTATAATTAATAGGAGTTTCCACACCTGAAGAACTGTAAAATCCATATAAAACCATGACCATAATAGTTCCAAAGAAAAATTGAGTCACTGCCCCTGCAAAAGCAGCTATTCTATATTGTAACAACAAATTAAATCTAATTTTTATAATAGATAAAAATGCTTTCATATATTTAATTCTCCATATAATTTAGCAATAATTTCTTCAATGGGGGTATTTTCTATTAATATGTCTTTTATTCTATATTTAGTAGATAAAGTGTTTATTAAATCTGCAGGGGTTATTATATCTGGATCAAAATCTATGACAAGCCTATTTTTTTCTTCTTTTATTAGAGTTGTTCCTACTATGGAAAAGTCACTTGCTCCTTCATGAATGTCTATAATCAATCTTCTATCTTTCGATACTGTATCCCTAAGAGACTGTAAAGAACCATCTAAAAGAATTTTACCCTTTCCTATTACCATTACTCTATTACATAGTGTTTCAATATCATCCATATCGTGGGTTGTCAGTATTACTGTGACTCCTTTTTCCTTATTGAGTTTTTTTATAAATTCTCTAACAGCTAATTTAGATACGGCATCTAGTCCTATGGTAGGTTCATCGAGGAAAAGTACTTGTGGAGAATGAAGTAATGATGCAGCTAACTCACATCGCATTTTTTGACCCAAACTTAGTTGTCTTACTGGAGTATTTATGAATGTCTCTAGATTAAGCCATTCTATAAGTTCTTTTTTAATCTTTAAGTAATCTCCTTTTGGAATCTTATAAATATCTTTTAAAAGTTCGAAGGAATCAATTACAGGTAAATCCCACCATAGCTGAGTTCTCTGTCCAAAAACTACTCCTATATCTTTTACATAATCAATTCTTTCCTTATATGGAATTTTTCCTAGAACTTTACATTGTCCCGAATTTGGTGTTAATATGCCAGACAATATTTTAATTGTGGTAGATTTTCCTGCTCCATTTGGTCCAATATATCCAACGAGTTCTCCTTCATCTATTTCAAAGGATATATTGTCTAGAGCATTTATTAATTTGTATTCCTTATGTATAATACTTTGTAGTCCACCTATTATACCAGATTTTCTTTGTGCTATTTTATATTCCTTAGACAACTGATTTGCTACAATAACCATGACAAAACCCCCTCTCTATTTTTTAAAACGTAAGGTTGATTTTACCAAAGTAAGCAGATAAAGTCAACAAAAAAACTCTTATGTAACATATTTGTTATATAAGAGTTTTAAAACTGTGAATTAATTATTTACTCCAGCGTTTTAAATGTGGAAGGGCGTTATTTAGTATTGCTCTTGCTTCTTCTTCAGCCATTCCATTTTCCTTCATAAAAGGTATACAAGTTTCTATCATTTCTTCCATTGTTTCATCTGGTTTTCTAAAACTTCCATCTTCATAACAATAGGTGCAATAATCTAAACTTTTACTTCCATCTTTCTCTTTACCATAAAGGCTAATATCTTCCATTGGCATTCCACAGCTTTGACAATATTCTTGGTTCATAAGACTTCCTCCCTATTTTTATTATTTATCTTATGATACCATTATGTTTTGCCAACAGTATGTCATGTTTAATACTTTTCATAAATTTTTTGTGCTCTCTTCTTGATTATATCTTTAATATAATGTGGCTCTAGAACTTCTATATACTCACCATAACTTAATATCATGGAATAAACCCATTCATCCTCTGGAAATGAAGTTCTAACTATAATATAACCATCTTCACTTATGATAATATCCTCTTCATAAAAAAGCTCTTCTACTCTTTGTTGTGCTTCAGGAGAAAATTTTAAAATTAAATCTACCATATTATTTTTAGAAATACTTTTATACTTAAAATCTTCATAACTCATTTCTCTCCGATTAAAACTTTCCTCTAATAAATGGATTTTATGTATTCTAGAAAGCTTAAAAAATCTATAGCTATTTCTTAAAAGACAATATGAAAAAACATACCAATTAAGTCCTTTTAACACAAGACTCATAGGCTCTATTCTTCTTTCTGTTATATTTCCATCACGATTTCTATACCCTATATGTAATAGCTTTTCTTTCCTTATTCCTTCATATATAATCTTATATTTCTCTTTATCTCCAAAATTAGCTCTATATCCCCAAGGCAAGTCACATATTATCAACTCATTAAAATAATAATCGAATTCCTCTCTTTTATCCTTTGGTACAATATTACTTATCTTACCAATTGTTAAGTCAATATCTTTGTTATGTGAAAAATTTTCTATATTTTTTAGTGCAATGACAATTGAAGTCATATCATCTAATGTTAGTAGCTGATGACTCATTTTATAGTTGTCTAAAATACTAAATCCTCCATCCCTGCCTTGGTTAGATACTATAGGGATGCCTGCTAAATTGATAGTTTCTATATCTCTATATATAGTCCTTACTGAAACTTCAAATCTATTAGCCAATTCTTTAGCAGTTATATTATCTTTGTTAAGTAATATAACTATAATAGAAAGCAGCCTATCTATTTTCATCATTTATTTCCCCTTTTTACTAATCCTTAATCACAAGTCCCAATAGTTTAGCAAAATCTATTACTTGTGTATTTGAAATTATAGCTCCATATAGTTCTTCTATTCTTATACCTATCCCTTCTATATCACAAGTACTTAAATCTATATCTTTTAACTTTGTTCCACTCATTTGTATTTGCTTCATATCATTCTCCTGAAATCTTACTTTAGAAAGTTCAACACTTTGAAAGTCTCCATTTCTTAATAAGCAGTTCATAAAAATTACTTGTTTAAAATTAGAAACTCTAAAGTTGCCATAGGATAAATTGCAATTATTAAATACTACATTTCTAAAGGTTCCATCAATTATCTTTACACCCATCATCTTACAATCTATAAACTCCGTCCTATGTATAATTGCCCCACTTAAATCTATATTAGATAAGTCACAGTTAATAAACCTCACATTCGTCAGTTCAAGTCCCCTAAAAAATATATCTTCAAATATAACATTTCTAAATATAATTTTCTCAAATACTACTTTCTCTGCCCTTTGTTCTTCTATATAACAATCACTTATAACCCCCATACTAAAAAAGTCTTCATCTTGAATATCTCTGTCAGTTATATCTAAGTTCTCTAACCTCGCTGGAATTTGAGGCGATAAAATCTTTATTTCATCTTTTGTTTTTTCCACTTTATTCCCTCCTAATACTCAGTAATAAAACTCCCAACCTCTGCCTGTACTACTTCAATTAATTTAGATACAGGAAGCTCCACTTGAACTCCAATCTTTCCTGCACTTACAATAAGCTTATCTATATCTAGAGCAGATGTGTCTAGAAAGGTCTTATAATTCTTCTTCATCCCTATGGGGGAGCATCCACCTCTTATATAGCCTGTAAATTTTAATACATCTTTTACTGGTATCATATCTATATTTTTTTCTCCTGCTAATTTTGCAGCTTTTTTAAAATCCAGTTCCTTATGTACAGGTAAAAGAAAAATATAAATATTTTTACTATGACCTTGAGTTACTAATGTCTTGTAAACAAATTTTGGTTCTCTGCCAATTTTTTCTGAAACTGAAATTCCATCTATTCTATCATCACTTTTATCATAAGTAATGGTATTATACTCTACTTTCATCTGGTCTAAAATACGCATAGCATTTGTTTTTATATTGGACACATTATTCACCACCTAATTGATTATAAATTTGGCAACACTAATTCAATTTTAAATCCCTTACTTATACTGTTATCATAATTTATCTTACCTTTATAGTCCATAATTCTTTTTTCAATTCCCAACAATCCATTTCCTTTAACAAATTCATCACAGCCTACTCCATTATCAGCCACTATAATATTTATTTCTTCAATAGATAACTTGATACTTATATTAATTTCATCACATTTACCATGTTTTACACTATTAGTTATGATTTCTTTTATGGAAGTATATATTATATCTTTATATTCAGGTAAAATCTCCTCTATACTCTCTTCCACATCTAATATTATTTTAACCTTTCCTGTATACTCTATATTAGCAACTATTTCTTTTAAGGAATCTATAAATGTTTTGGTGACTTTCTCCTTTAAGGCATAAACAGCCTTTCTCAAATCCTCCATACTTCTCTTAGCCAGTATATAGGATTTATTTATTAGCTCTTTAGCTTTATCCATGTCTCTATCTATAATCTTCTCTGCCACATCTAGATTCATATTTAAAGCTATAAGATTATGACCTAAATTATCATGAATTTCTTCCGCTACTCTATTTCTTTCTTTACTTATAGTTAATTCTTCTATTTTTTTCGATTGCTCCTTTAGTTTTTCATAAGATAATTCCAATTCCTTATTTAGTCGTTCTACTTCTCTTTTTTCTTTTCTTAAGGCTTTATATCCAAATAAACTTACTAAATAGAAACATATTCCCGTTGATACCATAATAATACCCAATATATCATAATAACCTATATTATCATAACCTGATATCATTCTAAATGAAATTAGAGCTAGAAGAGATATTACTTCTAATGATATAAATAATCTTGAAATTTTTCCTTCTCCATATAAAATTAATTCATACAAAATCAGATAAAAATATATATCTATATATCCCTCTATATGCAATGATAATATTAGGTTTATTATCATTCCCAAAGCTATAGATGAATAATATTCTTTTACAGTTTTATAAAAATATTTTTGCCTTAGATAATCATTTATTACTATTACTAAAAATAATACAAAGCAAATTAATGCCTTAATATTATTGTCTCTACAACGATAAATAACGTCCATCCCTATAAGAATCAGTACTGCCTTATATAAATAACGATTGTACTTGTAAGTTTTATTCATCTATATTACCTCATTGTTCTAGTTATCTCTATTTCTGTTTTCACTCTTATATTCTTAATATAAAGATACCAAATAACCAAAGTCATTACAACTAAAAGAGCCCCTTTAGTATAAAACACCATATCACTACCTATATTTTCATATATATAGGAACCAGCTATATATCCTATTGCTCCTCCTATACCACTGGCAAAACTATATAAGCCATAGGACCTTCCTCTTTTATCTTCTCCTACAAAATCAATAATCAATGATGAAAATGCAGGACTATAGAACATTACTATAGTAGAAATCAAAGTATATAAAACCATAAAACTATAATACCCTTTATTAAAAGGTATCAATACTTGAAGTATGGCATTTATAAACATACCGGCTATAACTATCTTTTCTCTCCCGTATTTATCTGATAAACTACCAAATCTCTTTGGTAGGAAAAGAGCTAAAATAGATGCTGGAATAAATAAGAAGGTTATTAGACTAAGGTCATTTGTAATATGCTCCTGTAAATATAATAAATATATTGGTGCTGTTAAACTGATTATCAATGAAATAACTCCTATTATTCCCAGGAAATATTTTAATTGTTTCTTATCTTTAATATTACCTGCCTTATATTCCTTTTTAAGATTAATGGTCTCTGGAACTTTTTTAATTGTATAGTAGACAGATATGGAACTAGTAATTAGAAAGATAGTAAATATTAATTTAAATGGATTATCAGTAAAATTATTATATAGAATAGTAAACCCAATAATACTACCCACCCATTCACCTTTAGCCATAAATTGATTTAACAAACCAAAATTTTTACCTCTATTAGTTTCATTACTTATATCGGAGATAAAAGTATCTACACTTATCCATAAAAATGAAGCCCCTAAGGATTGAATTATTCTCCCTATCAATAGATATTTAAAATCCTTAGCTAATATAAAAAATATATTCACTATTGTATAAAAAATTGTACCTATTAATATCCCTATTCTTCTTCCTTTCTTATCTATTAAGCTTCCTACCATAGGTCGTATCATAATGCTTATTATTGAAAAAATAGAATAAAGATACCCTATTTGGATAACATTTGCCCCTATAGATGAGGCATATATAGGAAATATAAACCCTATAAAGGACAATGGAAAAGATATAAAATAGATGGTTTTTCTCAGCTCTTGCATAGTATTACCTCCATTATAATTATAATTTTCTGTAGATATTATATAAGTCTATATACTCTATTTTCTTAGTATCTTTATTAATACTAATAATAAAGTTGGATACTAAACTATAAAATTTATTTATATTTTCCTTAGAAGAAACCTAAGATTTAATCACATAATTCTTAACAGGATATATATTATTAAATATTATTGGAATACTTTCTCCTAACCAATAATCACTGTCTTCAGAGTATACAACTTGAATATGAAGATGGGGTATTATTGAGTAGCCTGAGTTACCCACCTCTCCAAGATAATCACCTATTTCTAGGTTTTGTCCAAGATTTACTACAATAGTATCTTTTTTAAAATGATATAAAGATATATAATAATTGTCACTCCTAATAATAATTTGATTTCCAGTATTATTAGGTAATCTACCATGTGGGATATTATCCTCTAGATTTTCAATTACCTTTATTACCTGACCTGCTATAGGACTATATACTTTTTCTCCATAAATATTGTAATCCTTATTAGAAGATGATAGTAGATTACATTTTTGGAAACCATATTTATTTAGTTTAATCAGATCTACAGCAAATTGCATAGAATAATAATTTTTTATATTTTTTCTTTTCCATCCATAATAATGGTAATTAGTGAAATATGATTTTTTACCATCTCCACCATCAATAACTAAAAACTTACCATTTTCAAAAGGAAAAGTTAAATCAAAACAATTTTTCTTTTTCCTTTTACTTAAAATAATATTAATATTTATTACGGTAAAAATTATAATAAAAATGATCCTTCTGAAACTATTTCTCAAGTCACTTAATTGCCCAAATATAATATCTTGAATAAATATAATTCTATAGATAATTAAAAAAGTACCAATTATTATAAAAAAGCTATATACATATCTCAAGTAAAAACTGGTATATCCCCAATAGCAAAATGAAAAATGAAAAAAGAATATTACTAATACATATATAACCAATAAAATATATTCACTTACTGTGTCATACCTTCCAGTGAAAATCATATAAATTAGTTCAAATGGTACTATTACCTGAGAATATAGGTTAGCCAAAAAAACAATTACTTTATTAGATCCCATATTATCACTCCATAGTTTATTTATATTTCAGGAACAAAAGGTTCTAATACCTTAATTATATAAGAATATTGAATATTCTAAATCTAACCAAGGTCATGTTTTCATATTACTAAAGTAATATAAAAAGCTATGATTAATTAATCATAGCTTTTTCCTCTCTTAATAAGTAATGCCAATTGAGTTCTATCTCTTAACTCTAATTTATCTAATATTTTTGTTATATGATTTTTGACTGTTCCTTCTGTTATGTATAAAGTTTTAGAAATTTCCTTGTTAGATTTTCCTTCTCCAATAAGCAATGCTATTTCATATTCTTTTTTAGTCAGTTCTTTAAATATATCTTTACTTATATTTTTCTGAATAGTATTGTTTTGCTTCATAGACTCTAACATTTTCTTAGCCACATCTGGTTGTAGCAGTACATTTCCCTCATATACTGTTTTTATTGCTCTTACCAACTCTTGGGAAGATATATCCTTTAATAAATATCCATCTGCACCATTTTTTAGTCCTTCAAATATGTATTCATCCTCATTGAAAGTAGTCAATATTAATATTTTTATATCTGGATAATTTTCTTTAATAATCTTTGTTGCCTCTACTCCATTCATCACAGGCATTCGTATATCCATTAAAATTAAGTCTACTTCCTTATTCCTTAGTATTTCCATGGCTTCCTTTCCATTAATAGCTTCATCTACTACAAATATATTATCATAAATTCCAAGCATCATTCTAAGTCCTTCTCGTATTAGACTTTGATCATCTACAATTAAAACTCTAATCATCTCTATGCCCCTTTCTTAGAAATTAAATAACTCCGATTTCTGATGCTAGAAATCGGAGTTATTTAATTTTATACTAAGTATAGTACTATACCTACAAAATGTAATACAGATGCTGCTAATACAAATAAGTGCCATATCGCATGGTGATAAGGTATCTTTTTTATACTATAGAATATGGTTCCCAATGTATAAAGCAATCCTCCACCTAATATCCACATGAAAAAACCTAGTGAAGTCATTCTAATAATTGGTTTTATTGTAAATACTGCTATCCATCCCATACCTATATACATAATTAAGGATACTGCTTTGAACTTATCAAATTTTCCAAAGGTAAATATTTTAAATACAACTCCTATTATGGCTATGGACCACACTGAAATCAGTATTCCAATTCTTAATGCTCCTGTCATAGTAAGAAGCGCTATTGGCGTATATGTTCCAGCTATAAATAAAAATATAGATGAATGGTCAAATACACGAAGTATTTGCTTTGCTCTTTCATAAGGAATACTATGATATAATGTAGATGCTAGGTACATTAAAATCAAGCATGAGCCATAAATACTAAAGGCAACTATAGAAATAGTTTCCCTTTTTTGTATAGATAGCACCAATAGTACGACTAAAGATACTATTCCAAATAAAACCCCTAGCCCATGAGTTATACCGTTGGCTATTTCCTCCTTCACTGTATATTTCTTACTTAGAAGTTGAACTGGATTTTCTTTTTTCATAATTTCACCTATCCTTTCTCGAGGAAACTCCCCTGTCATTTACTCCCCCTGATCTGTTAAAATTACTGGCCCATCTTTGGTAATGGCTAGAGTATGTTCATACTGGGCTGATAGTTTACCATCTACTGTTCTTGCTGTCCATTCATTATCATCTATTTTCATATGATATGTTCCCACATTTATCATTGGTTCTATGGTTATAACCATACCTTCTACCAATCGTTGTCCTCTGCCTGGAATTCCATAATGAGGTACTTGAGGATCTTCATGCATCTTCTTTCCTATTCCATGACCTACAAAATCTCTAACTACAGAATAACCATGGGATTCTACAAAGGATTGTATAGCATGACCAATATCTCCTAATCTATTTCCGACTACTGCTTTTTCGATTCCTTTATATAAGGACTCCTTTGTTATATCTAATAATGTTCTTGCTTCATCAGATATATTGCCTACAGCATAGGACCAAGCAGAATCTGCAAGCCATCCATTTAAGTTGACTACCATATCAATAGTTACTATATCTCCATCCTTCAATGGCTCTACTCTAGGATACCCATGGCATATTTCATCATTTATAGATGCACAAGTCGCATATGGATAGCCGTGATATCCTTTTTGTTCTGGATATGCTCCACGTTCCTCTAAGTATTTTTCCACAAATTTATCTATTTCCATAGTAGATATTCCAGGCTTTATAATCTTAGCTATTTCCTTATGTAGGTTTGCTAATATCTCTCCTGCTTTTTTCATATTTTCTATTTGTTCTTGAGTCTTTAATATAATCATTTAATCTCCCTTTCCTTTATATTAAGTTATTATTTATCTATTTATTAATTTTATAAAATCCTTATTATCATGTAAATTTACAAAATCTTTATCTGTCCTTATATATTCTATTATACTTGGCAATAAGACTATAGCTTTTCTTAAATCACTGATGGCTCTCCTATCATCATTTAATAAGGAATAGCAACAAGCCCTATTATAATATAAGTCATGGCCATCTGGGTTATGATTTATACCATCTGTTAATAAATCTATTGTATCTTCATATCTTTTTTCTTCTATATAAATAGCAGATATATTTAAAAATGAGTATGGATATTCAGGATATATATCTATGACCCTATAGTAATATTCTAAGGCCTTTTTATTATCTCCTAAAGCCTTTAAAACAACTCCCTTATTAAATAATGCCTTATAATATTCGGGTTCAAGCTCTAAACTTTTCTCTATAAATTTTAATGCTTTATTATATTGCCCTAATTCCTCATATATAGATCCTATATTATTATAGCTTATATAGTCATCAGGTGCCAATTCAATTACTTTATTATAATACTCAATAGCTTTATCCTTATTACCCTTTTCATCAAATATATTGGCAGCATAATAATATGCTCTATCATAATTAGGGTCCATATCTATGGCCTTATGGTAGTATTCTAAAGCTTTGTCAAAATCATTCATTTTCTCATATAGCATAGCCATACCATAATAGGCTCCTGCTTCTCCTGGATTAATTTTTGTTATCTTTTCATAAGTAAATAGTGATTTTTCCATATAATCCAATTCATCATATATCTCAGCTATATTATATAGTATTGATGTATACTCTCCTATTTCTTCTGTAAATTCTAAGGCTTTTCCGTAAAAGCTAATTGCCTTTTCTTTATCATTATTCAAATAAAAATTTTCTGCCAATAAAATATAATTATATTGTTTATTATTATTGGTTATTTTACTCAATAAAACCACCTCTTAAGTTTTATACTACCTATAGTCTACCACATTTTATACTAAAAAAAATAGAGGAATTATTATTCCTCTATTTTTAATGCTCTTATTGAATTTAATATGGCTATAATAGATACTCCAACATCTGCAAACACTGCTTCCCACATAGTAGCCATTCCTATGACTCCTAATATTAGAACTATAATTTTTAATCCTAATGCCAATACAATATTTTGAGTAACTATTTTCTTAGTATTTCTAGCGATTTTAATTCCTGTAGCAATTTTTCCTACTTCATCTGTCATAATAACTATGTCAGAAGCTTCTATGGCAGCATCTGAGCCTAAACCACCCATAGCTATACCTACATCTGCTCTAGCAAGAACTGGTGCGTCATTTACTCCATCTCCTACAAAGGCTACTCTACCATTACTATCCTTAACTATATCTTCGAATTTGCTAACCTTATCTTGTGGGAGAAGATTTCCATATATTTTATCTAAGCCCACTAATTCTCCTACCTTCTTAGCGGTACTTTCATTATCTCCTGAAAGCATAATAGTTCTTTTAATTCCTAAAGCCTTTAATTTTTTAATATCTTCCACTACACTATCTTTCAATTCATCAGATACTATAATTGTACCTATATGCTTATTATTCTTTCCTATATATACTACAGTACCTATAGAATCGGCTTTTTCTACCTTTATATTTTTTTCATCAAATATTTTTTTATTTCCTAGTATAACTTCTTCTCCATCTATAAATACCTCTATTCCTTTACCTGGTATTTCTTTATATGATTTTATATACTCCTTATTTATTTCTTTATTATATGCATCTAATATGGATTTACCAATAGGATGATTTGAATGACTCTCTCCATATGCAGCTAGTTCTAGTATTTCGTCCTTTGAATATCCTCCATAAGAAATTATTTCTGTTACTTTAAATGTACCTTTAGTAATAGTCCCTGTTTTATCAAATACTATTGTGTCTACGTCATTTAAAGCTTCTAAATAGTTTCCGCCCTTTATTAGTATTCCAGCCTTAGATGAGCCACCAATTCCGCCAAAGAAACCTAATGGAATAGATATAACTAAAGCACAAGGGCAGGATATAACTAAGAATACACAAGCAGTATAAGCCCATTGTCTTAAATCTCCACCCATAAATACAGTTGGCACTATGACTATGGCCAATGCTGCAAATACTACTACTGGAGTATAATATCTAGCAAATTTAGTAATGAATTTTTCTGTTGGAGCCTTCTTACTTGAGGCATTTTCTACTAAATCAAGTATCTTTGATACAGTAGACTCTCCAAATTTCTTTGTTACTCTAATTTTTAATAATCCATGATTATTTACAGTTCCAGATAAAACATTATCATTAACTCCTACATTTCTTGGAACTGATTCACCAGTTATATTTGAAGTATCTAAAGAAGATTCACCTTCTATTATAATTCCATCTAATGGAACTTTTTCTCCCGGTCTTACAATTACAGTATCGCCAATATTTACTTCATTAGGGTTTACTACTATAGTTTCTCCATCTTTTTCTAAATTAGCTGAATCTGGACGTATATCTAATAGAGAAGATATGGATTTTCTTGAATGATTAACTGCCATTCCTTGAAACATTTCTCCTACTTGATAAAATAACATAACTGCTACCCCTTCTGGATACTCCCCTATTATAAATGCTCCTATGGTAGCTATAGTCATTAAAAAGTTTTCATCAAAAGGTATCCCAGCCATTATATTCTTTACTGCTATTAGTATTACTTCATACCCTACTATAACATAAGAAAGAGCATAGACCATTAGTCTTGGTGTTCCCTCTAGTTTTAAAAGATAAGGGAGTATAAATAATAATCCACCTATAATCAATTTAATAATTTCCTTTTTGCCTACATCACCATGATCATGGTGGTGATCGTGGTCGTGACCATGATGGTCTATTTCTGTTTTATCTATTACCTTTACATGAGGTTCCAGTTTATTTACAATTCTCTTTATTTCTTCAGTTATTATAGGTGCTTTTTCATCTTCTTTTACATTAATCTTTAATTTTTTAGATACAAAATCTAAACTAGCAGTTTCGACTCCATCTAGTTCATTAGAAAGTTTTTCTATTTTTCCCGCACAACCAGCACAATTAAGTCCATCTAATTCTAATTCGATCTGCTTCATATTGTGTCCCCCCAATTACATATTAATATATGAACAACCATTCATATGTTAATATAATTATATGATAGGAATTGATTTTTGTCAATATCAAAGAAGCTTCTATGGAATCAGTTTAAGCTAATTTTCTCTTTACTATACTTCAATTTTCTTCCCATTAAAAATACCTCCAAGTAGATAGTCTGTTTTTAATTAATTAGGCTGTCTACTTTGGAAGTATCATATCAAAAAGTGCTTTTTATAATTTAAATTCTCCTATATATTTATAGCAAATATCTTCTTCTACTACTACCATATCCTTAATTAACTCCCATTTACTATTTATTCCAATTGAATTAGCTAAGTATTCAAAATAATACATTATTATTCCTGCATCCATAAGACTTGGTTTCTCTTTATCATTATATTTAATTAGTAAGTTTACTTTATCTTTTTTAAGTAAAAATCTCCATGGTTGCTTGTTGAAAGCAGATGGTGCGAATCTTACATAATAAAATAAATCATCTAACCCCCTATTCTCCAGTTCATCTCCTTCAGGAGGGTTCCCTATTTTGTCGATAAATACTAAGTCTTCGACGCCGATTCTATCGCTAATAGGGTCATTTACAAAAGGATTTCTTGCTTTTCCATATCCTATGGCTAAGATATAGTTAATTTCACCTATTATTTCTCCAAATATCTGAAGTTTTTTGTCTTGTTCCACATTCCCTATACTTACCCAACAAGTATCAATACCAAGATTATTTAATTTAGTTATTACTTTCTCCATATAATATGCACTAGATATTATACTACTTTCTTGATTATTCATTAGTTCTAGAGTTATATAATGAGGGCTTTCAATCATTACTCCCGAATATCCACCAACCCCTTTTAGTTCATTATATAACTTTTCACCATATTCATATAAGCTAAATCTTACACTTCCATTATTCTCCTCATTCTCTATTGATTCCAGATAAACTTTAATATCAGATAATACGTCTACATCTATTTTTTTGTTTTTAAACTCTCTTACAGATTTCCTTTCCCTTAAAAAATTAGTCATTAACATACCCAAACCCCCTTAGATAATATAAAGTTATACAATATATACCACTATTATCCTTTTTTAATCTATCATTTTATGCCTAGAGTCTCTGCCATATTATATATAAATTCTAGCAAATAAAAATGTACTGCAATAGATGTAAGACAGCCTACCAATATACCTGCTGCCACATCGGTAGGATAGTGAACTCCTAAATATATTCTAGAAACTCCAATAATCATGGCAATAGTAAATACTAATATGGATAACCTTGGAATATTTAAGGCTATGGTTGCGGCAATAGAGAAACTTGCAGTAGTATGACCTGATGGAAAGGAATAATCCTTTAAATCAATGCCAAAGGTATTTAAATGTTCTATAATATTATATGGTCTTTCTCTACTTAAAAGAATTTTTAGAGTATGGGTTATGATTTGGCTAATAATCATGACTCCCAAGATTTCAAACCCTATAAGTTTTACATAACTACTTCCTATTAGTATTAAAGTTAAGACTAATAGGGAAGAAAATATTGCTCCACCCAAATTTGTGGCCTTAGACATAATAGTATCTAAATACTTATGGCTCATCTTTATGTTAATTAAGTTTATAAGAAAATCATCGAATCTTTTTAGTTTACCTTTCATCTCTTCACCTCTGTGAATTTTTTTATTAAATAATATTATTACCTTAATGTCTACAATTTTATAGCTTTATATAATTATACTACTTATATCCTTTTTATGTTAAAATATAGATGATTATTAAAAAAGTAGGTGTAGGAATGAATTTAAGTATAGAACAACAAAATGCGGTGGAGCATGTAAGAGGTCCTGCTTTAATATTAGCAGTACCTGGTGCAGGTAAGACTACAGTTCTAATACATAGAACTGCTAATCTAATTTTAAATCATAGAATAAGTCCAGAAAAAATCTTGTCTATAACCTTTAGCAAAGCTTCTGCTAGAGATATGAAGTCAAGATTTAGCCAATTATTTGGGGACATATCTTCTATTCCTATTGAGTTTTCCACAATTCATAGTTTCTGTTTTAGTCTAATTAGAGAATATGCTTATACAAATAGAATTAAATATACTTTAGTTGAGGGTGAAAAAGAGCGGCTAAATAAATTTAATTTAATAAAAAAAATATATCTTGATATAAATCAACAATATATCACTGAGGAAAAATTAGAGGCTTTGCTAAATGCCACAGGATATATTAAAAACATGATGATTACAGCAGAAGAATTTTTAAAAAATAACAAAATTGATATTGAGAATTTTAAAACTATATATAATACATATGAAAAGTATAAAAGAGACAATAACCTAATCGATTTTGATGATATGCTGACCCTATCTCTAGAAATTCTTAGAGAAAACAAGCATATATTAGAAAAATATCGTAATAAATATGACTTTTTGCAAGTAGATGAAGGACAAGATACTTCAAAAATTCAAATGGAAATAATAAAGTTAATCTCAAGTCCTAAGAACAATTTATTCATAGTAGCAGATGATGATCAATCTATATATGGATTTAGAGGTGCATATCCAAAGGGATTACTAAATTTTAATAATATCTATCCTAAAGGAAAGGTGTTTTTTATGGAAGACAATTATCGTTCCTCAAAAAATATCGTCTCAGTATGTAATGAATTCATTAGAAGAAACAAATTAAGATATAATAAAAATATTAGAACAAGCAATAAATTTATTGAACCTATTAGCGTAATAAAAGTTAATTCCATTAGCGAACAATATAAATATATAATAGATGATCTAAAAGACAGGGAGCTGTCTAAATGTTGTATACTCTATAGAAATAATCTATCCTCCGTTGGTCTTATAGAATTTTTTGAAAGATATCAGATTCCATTTTATATCCGTGATGTTAAAGTTAAATTCTTTAGCCATTGGCTTATACAGGATGTAATAAACTTTATTATATTTTCCAATGATACAAGTAATATGGCTGTATATGAAAGTATTTATTATAAAAAGAAAGGATATATATCAAAGAAACAAATTAACTATGCAAAGACTCTTAACTATAATCTTTCAGTATTCGATAGAATAATGGATTTTCCTGGTTTATCAAACTTCTATAGATCTACTCTCATGGACTTAAAATTAGATTTTAAAAAACTTTCAAAATTAAGTCCACCTGAGGCAATTAGATTTATAGAGTATGATTTAGAGTATGAAAAGTATCTTAAGGAAAATTCCATGAGATTTGGATATACTTATGACTCTTTAAAAACTATATTACATTATTTAAAACTCATAGCCAATAACACTGGAAGTCTAAATGATTTATTAAATAGGCTAAAATATTTAGATAGTCTATGTAGAAACTCTTCATATACAAAAAATGCAGTAACTCTATCTACTGTTCACTCTGCTAAGGGTTTAGAATTTGATAGAGTATATATGATAGATTTAGTAGATGGTGATTTTCCATCATCTTCAAGTGTTGATGCCTCTGAAAAGGGAAAGTATGAATTAATAGAAGAAGAAAGAAGATTATTTTATGTAGGAATGAGTAGAGCAAAACATCATCTATCTCTAATTACTCCCAATCGTATAGGAGATAAGTCTGTTTCTCCATCACGATTTTTGTTAGAATTGCAAAATAACAAAAATTAATTTAGCTATTTAAAATTTTTTCCAAATTTATGAGTAAATTTCAATTTATTTGTAATACTATATATGAAAATATATTTTCATGTAAGGAGGGAATTTACAATGGCTAAAAATAAAAACAATGAAAAAAGAAATCAAGACAAAAACCAAAACAGAAACCAAGACAAAAATCAGAACAATAATGATAACAGACAAGAAAATAAAAACGATGATAAATAATGTCAGCAATAAATAAAGATCCCTTTCAAAGGGATCTTTATTTATTCACTAAATTCTTTTATATCTAAACTATCTACTTCAAACGCTTCTCCTTGTTTTATACCAAAATGACCTGATTCATAGGGTTTACCTTCAATGGTTATATATACCTTTTCCACATCATAAAACTTACCTAATGTATTTACTATAGATTTTAAGATTTCCATTTCAAAAGAAGACCCTGCATTCATTTCTTCTAGTAATTCTTTAGAAAAATCTACTTCTAAAGTCCAAGCATCTCTATTTAAGTGAATCTTATTTATATTAGTATTTTTTGAAATTGGAGATGCTAATTTATCACTTGGAGGTTCTTTCATAATATTTTCTAAAATATCTTCAATATTATCATTTGTATTAAATTCTATATTTCGCTTAACATACTCAGTGGAAATATCTTCGACTGTTGGATAATAAGCTAAGATTTCCATCTCTTGCCCCTTCGTACTAACTTCTTTTAATAAAGTTTTGACTTCCATTTCACCATCTATATAGATACTTGCCACTAACCCAGTGTCTTTTGCATAGTAGTCTCTCTTGGTTCTTCCTTCTCCAAAGTCAGTAGTTACTTCTAAAGCATCATAAGTCATTGCAGGGGTTTCTATCTTTTTATCTATGCCAGTGATTTTAACTGTATTTCCAGATTTATCTTTCCAAGTATTATCAAGCTCTAAAGGTTCTTTTAATAAAATATTGTTACTATTTGTATTGGCATTTAGCATATTTTCAATATGATAAAATTCACCTTCTCCAAATACTTCTATTAATTCACCATTTTTATACTCTAGAACCTTTACAAATACTGTTCCTGGATTAAAAATTTTCATTTGCACTTTATTATCTTCAATAAATTCTACAAATGTTTGCTGTTCTGCGTATTCATTTCCTATTCCTTCATAATCCATAAAAGAATTTTCCTTAAAAGGATAATAGTCTGCTATTGTTAAAATATCCTTACTTAGTTTTTCATCTTCATTAGGTACATTGGCATTATTTTGGTCTTTGGATATAACTGTTTTACATCCAAATAAAGAAAGTGTCAGCACTAATGCTAATAATAAAGAAAAAGTCCTTTTCATTCCATCACTCCTATATTAAAATTATTCACTCTTAGTTCATATAGATTATATCCTTTTTCGTTTTAATTATAATATATTTTATTAAAAAAGTCTTTACGATAGAGTTACAATAATTTTACATCTGAGTTCAATTTATATATTACATCTTTTCTTTCTACTATAATAGTTGTTTTCTGAGACAATTCATCATTTTCTCTGATTGCTAAAAAAAGAGGTTTATTTGGATTTATGGCAACTGGATTTCCTACCATTTTAAGCATGGAGAAATCTCCAGTAGTATCTCCATAAGCATAACTTTTCTCTAGATCCACATTGTACCTTTCAATAAGTTCGTTTAAGACTCTTTGTTTACTTTCTGAATCCCACATTTTAACTATTTCACCTGTAAACTTATTTTCTTCATCTACCTTATATATTGTTCCTTTATATTCAGTAGCACCATATTTTTCTGCCATCTTCGACACTAAAAAATCTGGACTTCCAGAAATAAAAAACACTTTGTGTCCTTGCTTTTTATGCCATTCTATCTGATCTCTAGAGTATTTATATACCATATCTCCATTAAGGTTAATTACCTGACTGGCTATAAATTCTATATAAGTTTTATTTACTCCCTTTAATTCTTGAAGGTATACATTTGCTAAGGTCTCTAAATAAAGCTCGAAGTCTCCAAATCTTTTTTCCCATTCTTCATATACTTTCTTTACCTTTGTATACCAAATAGCAGGGTCTATAACTTCATATTTATTCAACTTCTTAAAATGTTCAATCATCAGAGAGTTTCTGAATATGGTACCATCAATATCAAAAAATGCAGCTATATTTTTCATAATATCATCCTTACTTTTTATTATTATATAAGTTATACCCAATTTGATGTAATTCATTCCATTAAAAAATCGGCACTTACTAAAAGTGCCGATTTTTAATCTTAATTTTATATTAGCTTAAAATCTTAAATGTTCACTTCTTTCTTCTAAGTTTTATATCTTAGAATTGATAATCAAAATAAAGTTCAATGATTAAAATCATTGAACTTTATTTTAATTTACTTAATTAAAATCTTACTAGTTTCCTTTTTCAGGAGTATCGGATAATAGACCAACCTTCTCCCAACCCCACTCATTAATTTTATTTAAATCCCAGTAATTAACTCTATTATTAAGTGCTGTTAAGGTTACTCTATAGTGAGTTGGTGCTACTACAACTTGATCATGCACGTATTTTTGCCAATCATGATAAGCTTTCACTAGATAATCATTATCTATTCCATCTTCTCCAAATGCTTTCTCAGAAGAAATAGCAGCTATTAATTTATCATTTTCTTCTGATGCATATCTTGAATAGTTAAATAAAGCCTCTCTTCCATATAATCCAGATGGTTCTGGGTTAGAACCTACACTCCAAGCTGCCATGTATAAATCTATATCTTCATTATCATCTTCAACCATGTCATAGAATGCATTCATTTCTATTAATCTTCCATTTTGTAATTCTACATCTAATCCTACGTCCTTCCAACATTGGATATAAAATTGAGCTAATGGTTCAGCTATATCCCCACCTGACATTGATAAGAAGTTGATCTTTAGTTTATCACCATTTGGAAGTTCTCTCATTCCATCGCCATCTACATCTACATATCCAGCTTCGTCAAGAATTTGCATTGCTTTTTCTGGGTTATATGCATATCTTTCTTGCGCAGCATTCCAGAAAGTAGCATGGAATGGTGTAATCAACGCATTAGCAGGTATTCTCAAATCATTATAGAATACTTCTGCGATTTCTTCATTATTCATAGCATAGGCTATTGCCTGTCTTAGCTTTACATCAGATAATTTCTTAGTTGGATCTGGTACAACTGTTTTTGCTTCAACATCCCATTTTCCATGTTTAAATCCTATATAACCATATGATCTACCTATATTAGATGCTAATGTAATATTGCTTAAATCCTTATACTCGGGATAACTATTAACATTGATATCTTCAATAACGTCAAATGTTCCAGACTTTAATGCCTCTACAACAGTATCTTGTGACGTTCTCTTATAAACAATTTTTTCAACCTTAGGTTCTTCTCCAAACCAGTGTGGATTTGGAATATATTCAACTGATTCCCCCGGTACTATATTTGAAACCACGAAAGGTCCACAGGATAACGGTTTTACTCTAACTTTTTCATGAGCTTCCATTTCTTTTAATGGAATATCTTTCAAATAGTGTGCTGGTTCAGCATTATAAGTAAGACCCGCACCCCATAGTATTCCAGGATAAAATTCCTTGAATGATACTTCAAGTGTTTTATCATCAATTTTCTTTAATCCTGAAATTGAATCCGCAGTTCCATTATGATATTCTTCAATACCTACAACATTTCTATAGTTAGTATCAAATCTTACTCCTGGATAATCCTTATGTGCAATACTTTCATATACAAAGATTATATCATCTACAGTTACAGGCACTCCATCAGACCAAGTTAGGTCTTTATGGATTTTATAAGTAGCAGTCTTAGCTTCCTTATCGAATTCAAAGTTACAATACCCTCCGTCTACAATCTCACTATTTGCTCCTCCTTTAGTAAATGACCCTTTCATTGGAGATGCCAATAGTGAATCCGCATTGTTTGAATACAAGAATGTGTTAAAAATACCCTCAAAAGGTGTATCTGTCACTAATCCAACATTAAGTGTACCGCCTACAGTCTCACCGTCTTTTTTTATAAGACTTGGATGTGGTAATTTTATGTCTCCTACAGACGCTACTTCATCTTTATCTTCTGTTTGAGTAGTAGTTTCACCATCGTCTACAACAGCCTCTTCATCATTTGGTCCACTTACTTCTTTTTTACCGCAAGCTGTTAGTGCTAACACTAATACTAGCAATAATGAAGTAATAATTTTCCAATTTTTTTTCATTTTACTTTCCCCCTTCTTTTTTTAACCTAATCTTTGTTTTGCGTCGGATGCTCTTTTAATAGCTTGCCCAACGTAATTTATACACAACATCATCACTAAAATTAATAATGATGCAGGTAACCATAACCATAATTTACTTGTCATTGCACCTGGAGTTCTTGCATAAGAAACCAAAGTTCCCAATGAAGGCGTTGCCGGCGGTAAACCAAACCCTAAGAATGATAGTCCAGTTTCAATTCCCATATTACCAGCAAATCCCAAAATTAAATTAACTATGATAATTGAACTTATATTTGGCAAAATTCCAGTAAACATAATCTTTAAATCACTGGTTCCCATTATTCTAGATGCATTTATATAATCCCTTCTATTTTCTGATAATGCTTTACTTCTTACTAGTCTAGTCATTCCTACCCAGTAGAATATTGTCATTATAAATATAAAATGCCACATTGTATATTTAGGAATTACAACTACAAAGGTAATAATGAGCATAGTTGTAGGCAATATCGATATAAAATCACATATTCTCATTATTATGTTATCTACTTTCCCACCATAGAATCCTACGATTAGTCCCATAACTACTCCTATTATAGAAGTTAGTATAGTAACAGCAAACCCTATTAGTATGGAGTTTCTTCCACCTATTAATAATTGTCCCGCTATAGATCTTCCACCGATATCTGCTCCTAATATAAATTCTTTTCCTGGTTCCTTATATTTGTTTCTTAAACTTATTTTCATAACCTCATCTTGATCTAATACAAAAGAACCGACTATTACAGTAGTAAAAATAATGACTAACATAATCAAACATATTGTTGCTAGTTTATCGACTCTAAATTCATTTTTTATTACCTTCCAAAAGGAGGGCACCTCACTAACAGACTTTAATGTTTCTTTATCTATTTTAGAGGCAACATTTTCTGTAAGATTCTTTTCTTTATTCATATTTCGCTACCTCCTATTCTATTCTTATTCTTGGATCTACAATTGTCATAATCACATCAGATAATAAACTACCAAATAAAGTTAAAACACCAAATAATAAAACCAAAGTGTTCATTACTGAATAATCCCTACTGGTAATAGATGATATAAATAACTCTCCCATACCTGAATAGCTAAATATGGTTTCAATAAAAACAGCACCACCTAAAAGTCCAGTAATAGTAAATCCAAAGAATGCAGCTATTGGAAGTAATGAGTTTCTAAATATATGATGACTATAAACCTTATCTATGGGAACTCCCTTGCTTCTTGCAGTCTTTACATAGTCTTGAGTTTTAGCATCAATTACTTCGTTTCTAAGGTATTGTATAGTTCCTGTTGTTCTTAAAACAGCAGCCGTAATTGCAGGTAAAATCATATAATGAAGCTTACTAAGGAAGTAAGCAAAAGTTCCTTTTTGAACCCCTATTTCTACAGAACCAGTAGTTGGAAACCATCCAAGTTTATATCCAAATATTGCTAAAAGTATTAATGCTAAAATAAATTGAGGTATTGCATAGCTAACAAAGTTATATATAATTACACCTTTATCAAAAGCCGAATTATTATATCTTCCTGCATACATTCCAAGTGGTATTGCTATAAGATATGTTAATACTAAAGTTAATAATGACAACCATAATGTATTTATAGCTCTTGAACCAATTAATGTAGCAACTGGCATTTTATAAGTATAAGATAACCCAAAGTCTCCTTTTGTAAGAATTTTTGTAATCCAGTTCTTATATTGAACAGGTAAAGGATCATTCAATCCAGCCTTTTCCCTTAATTCTGCAATAACTAATGGATCCATATCTGGAGTTATCAATCCTGTAAATGGATCTCCTGGCATCATTTGGCCTAATATAAAAACAATTATACTTAATATTATAATCTGCGGTATCATTAATAGTACTCTTCGCAATATTGTTTTCCACATTCTATAAGTCCTCCTTACTTTTTATTGCCACATAATGCGTTTCAGAAATTTGAACTAAATCAAATACTTTTCCCTTTTCATCGTAAAACAAATGTTCTCTTTCCTTGTATTCTTGTTCAACTTTAATTCTATTATTACGAAGTTCTTCTCTATTTTCTGCATTAATTTCTGGAATAGCTGCAATTAGTCTTTTAGTATAAATATGCTGAGGGTTGTTATATATGTCATCTCTCGTTCCAGCTTCAACAAATCTTCCCCTATACATGATGTATATGTAATCACACATATGCTTTACTACACCTAAGTCATGAGATATAAAAAGATAACTTAAGCCAAAATCTTTTTGTATTTCTTTTAAGAAATTTAGTACCTGTGCTTGAACTGATAAATCTAGAGCTGAAACAGGCTCGTCCGCAACAATAAGTCTCGGATTTAAAGCAACTGCCCTTGCTACACCTATTCTCTGTCTCTGTCCTCCAGAGAACTCATGAGGATATCGATACAAAGCATCAGCAGGCATTCCAACTATATTTAATAATTCCAGAATTTTTTCTAATTCTCCTTCTTTAGATAATCTATCATAATTTCTAATTGGTTCTGCAATAATATCCCTAATTCTTTTTTTAGGATCTAAGCTTGATAAAACATCTTGAAATATCATTTGAACATCCTTATTATATTCTGCTTTCTTTCTAAGCCTTTTTGTATGAACTGGTTGTCCATTGTATAATATTTCTCCATTAGTCGGTTTTTCAAGTCCAACAATAGCCTTTCCAATTGTAGTCTTACCTGATCCTGATTCCCCTATAAGTCCATAAGTCTTTCCTTCTTCAATAGAAAAATCAACTCCATCAACTGCATATACATGATCCTGTATGGTATTAAAAAATCCTCCACGAATCGGAAAGTGAACTTTTAAATCGTTTATCTCTAAAAAACTCATTTTAGTAACCTCCCTCATTTTCAAAGTGGAAATTTTTCCAACAAGTACATCTTACAAAATGGTTCTTTGCAACCTCATGAAGTTCAGGATGTTCTTCATGCTCTACATCTGAAATCCAAGGAATTCTTGATGCAAAGCGACAACCTTCTCTAGGTAAATTCTTAAGAGATGGAACTATTCCATGGATAACATGAAGCTCTTCCTCATCGGAATCTGCATGGGGTATTGATTGTAACAATGACCTTGTATATGGATGAAGTGGGTTAGAAAAAATTTCTTTTGCATCAGCCATCTCAACAATTTCTCCTGCATACATTACAGCAACCTTATCTGCCATCTGTGCAACTACACCTAAATCATGAGTAATAAGAATAATTCCAGCATTAATTTCATTTTGCAGTTCCGTTAAAAGATCCAGTATTTGTGCTTGTATTGTAACGTCTAAGGCTGTAGTAGGTTCATCAGCTATGATTATATTTGGCTTACAGGAAAGTGCTATGGCAATTAAAACCCGTTGTCTCATACCTCCTGATAATTGATGCGGGAATTGATTCGCTATTCTTTTAGGATTATTGATTCCCACTTGTTCCAAAAGTTCAAGCATTCTTTTATGCCTTTCTTCACTTTTTAAATTGGTATGATAGATTAAAGACTCTTCTATCTGTTTCCCAATTCTATGTAATGGATTTAGTGATGCTAATGGGTCTTGAAAAATAAAACCTATCTCCTTACCTCTAATTTCATTAAGCTCTTCTTCGGAAAAATCAACCATATTTTTACCATTGTAAATTATTTCACCACTAACTCGAGTAAAATTCTTATCATGTAGCCCTACTATGGAGTTAGCAACTGTACTTTTACCACAACCTGATTCTCCAACTATTGCTAGTAATTCATTTTTGTGCAAAGAGAAAGATACTCCATCTACTGCATCAAAGTATTGGTCTTGAAATCTAAATGCAGTGTGTAAATCTTTAATCTCTAATATCTTTTCATTTCCCATTTCTCATTTCCTTTCTTGTATATTTATTTACTAACACATTATATAAATTTTAATGCTCATATTTGAGCTTTATATACATTTAATAAATATTATATAAACTAATGCATCCTTAAAAATCATTTTAAACTGTTTGCAAGAATAGCTTTAAAATTTATTTCTCATGAAATAACAATGTATTCAGAATAAAAGTTAATTACTTATTTTTATGAATTTATTAAATTTTGTAAATTTACCTTATTTTATCATCATTCACTTTTTTATGCAACTAAAAAATAAGATTAGTATACATTAATAGACAAAAGAATCCAAATATTATTAAATATTATTAAATATAATTAAGAAAATCTTTAAATATCAGAAAATAAAAGTTGTAAACTTTTATAGAATATTTGCAATATTGTGTAATGAGTTAATCTTTACAATGCCGAGATATAATATATTTTTAGAGATTAATAGAATTTTTAAATGTTTTATATCATATATGAATAATAATATAAACTACATATTTGAAACTTTTAAAAAACTCTTCATATTCACACATAGTAAATTGTTCATATATTTAATTTATAATATCTATAGCAATTTAAAATTAATTTTTAAAAATTAAGTGACTGTCTCAAAATACTTTTTTTGATTATACTATAGACAAATATCGGTTATAGTAGTATAATAATAAAGTTGGTTAGATTTGCACCTTTAGCTCAGATGGTAGAGCAACTGACTCTTAATCAGTGGGTCCAGGGTTCGAGTCCCTGAAGGTGCATTTTCAAAAAAGAACTCTGATAAAATCAGAGTTCTTTTTCTATTTTTGTTATATATAAATGTCTATATCAACAAATAAAAAAAGCTAAATAAAAATTTATTTAGCTTTCCGTTTCTTTAATTATTTTTATAGTTTTCTCTAAGAAAGAATATTGCCAATGTTCCAGGCCCAGAATGAGATCCTATTGCAGCACCTATATCATTGATTATAAATTTTTCAACTCCAAATCTTTCAAAAATTAGCTCCTTTAATTTCATGGCTCCTTCAATATTATCACTATGACTGATTCCAATAACCTGTTCCTTCAGCACTATATCTGCAGCTCTTTTCTCCATAATATCTAACATAGTTTTAAATACTTTGTTTTTTCCTCTTACTTTTTCTAATGGAAGTAGTTTTCCATCGTCTACATGGAGAACTGGCTTAATGTTTAATAACCCTCCGAGGAAAGCTTGAGTTCTAGATACTCTTCCTCCTCTAAATAAGTATTCAATATCATCTACAGTAAATATATGTTCAATATTATCTACATAAAATCTTATCTTCTTTATAATTTCCTCTTTTGACTTTCCTTCCTTTGCCATCTTTGCTGCTTCTAATACAATAAGTCCAAATCCTATAGTAGCTGATTTAGAATCTATTATATCTAATTGAAAATCTGGATATTCTTCAAGTATTCCTTCCCTTACAAGTAAAGATGTTTGGTAAGTCCCTGATAATCCAGATGAAAAAGCTATATATATGGCATTGTCTCCATTATTAGCATATTCTGTGAACTTTTCTTTAAATGCATTTGGGGGTATTTGTGCTGTTTTATATATTTCTCCATTTCTCATATTACTATATACTTCTTCTGGCTTTATAGTGACATTATCTAAATACTCTTTATCATCTTTAATTACGATAATTGGTAAAATATCTATACTGTATTCTTCTATTAGTTCCCTTGGCAAATCACAGGCGCTGTCACTTAGTATTTTAATTCCCATTATAATCCCTCCCTCTCTTATAATATTATACAACATTATTTCGCTAGAATTAACAATAAAATGAAAATAATGGTATATATTTTTTATTTTAAAAATAGATTATAATACTATCATTTTAAGGAGTTGAATTTCATGAAATTATTCTTTATTAGAAAGAAAACTTTATTTTGGATAATTGCAATATTAATTTTAATGATTATTTGTTTAATAGGCCTTCCTTTCATAGTTTAACTATTGACTTAATAACCTTACCTTCTTATACTTAATATAAAGGAGGATTATCTATGGCTTTATTAGAAAATACTATTTTATTAGGTATATTAGCAAGTACTATAGCTGGATTATTTACTGGAATAGGAGCTATACCTATATTTTTTACAAGAAATATATCTGAAAAAATGTTAGATACTTTATTAGGTTTTGCTGCTGGTGTAATGTTAGCAGCTACTTCATTTTCTCTTATAGTTCCTAGCTTAGAGTATTCTGGCAATACAGTTAAGGGTGCATTTATAACTGCAGCAGGAATATTAATAGGTGCCATATTTCTCGACTTAACGGATAAGTACTCACCTCATGTTCATCTCTTAGATAAAAGATCTGAAGGTGCTAGTACATCTCTAAAAAAAATCTGGTTATTTATCATTGCAATAACTCTACATAACTTTCCTGAAGGTTTAGCTGTAGGTGTTGGATTTGGTGATAATAATATCAAAAATGGTTTATCTATTGCTCTAGGTATAGGTCTTCAAAATATTCCAGAAGGTCTAGCCGTAGCCTTAGCTTTAGTCAGAGAAAAATATGATGTTAAAAAAGCCTTTTTAATAGCATTGCTAACGGGTTTAGTCGAACCAATAGGTGGTATTTTAGGTATTGGACTTGTATCTATATTTAAACCTGTATTACCTTTTATCTTGGCCCTTGCAGCTGGTGCAATGCTATTCGTTATATCCGATGAAATAATACCTGAAACTCATAATAATGGACATGAACGTGAAGCCACCTATGGCGTAATCATTGGCTTTATTATTATGATGATACTAGATGTCACTTTAGGATAAAAAAATAGCAGATTAATCTGCTATTTTTTTAATGTCTATCTTCAATCATTCAATTGCAGCAAATGATATTTATTTATGAGTATATCTAGCTCTTGGCTAAAAGTTACAATCTTTTCCTTATCTAAACCTTTAATAACAATTCCATTAAGTTCTTTCCTTTTTTCTTCAATTTCTTTTCTTACTTCTTCTAACTTCATATTTTCATCCATGGCTTTCCCCTACCTTTCTTGTTATCAAAGAGCATTACTCTAGTAAATTTGTAGCGCAATTTTTTAGTCTTCTGAATTCAAGATATTAAACAGAGGTTATATTTGTTTACCACTTTATCGTATTATATCCAGTTTAATCTATGTTAAACATGTTTTTATATCTTATATTATATAGATATCTATATAATTATAACCTAATAGTTAAAAGTTAAAAACCTTTTTTATAGTTTTCTCTATTTAAAAATATTCTTAAATTCGCCATGGATATTATACTCTATCTATAAACTAACTATTATTTCCATTGTTCTCTATTTTTTAATATATAATTATTCATTTCAAATATATAAGTATTGTTTATTTCTTTTATAATATGATTATTCATAGAATCTATTTTTATATTGTCAATACTGGATATAGGCAATATATTTACAGATGTTCCAGACATAAATGCTCCTTCTATTTTTCCTAAATCATCTACATGAATACTTTCTTCTATTATTTTTATATTTAATTTATCACAAATATTAAATATATGCTTTCTTGTAATTCCTATTAATACATCTGAACCCTTAGCTGTATATATCTTATCTTCTTTTACAAAAAACATATTAGAACGACTTCCTTCAGGTATATATCCTGATTTATTTACAAGTAATGCTTCAAACGCATCCTTTTCTTTTAGAACTTTTGCTACATTATCTTTAAAGGATGTAAATAATACCTTTGCATTGGGATTATTTCGTTCATGATAAAATAACGTTGTATGTATTCCATTTATATAGTATTCTTTTGGTGGATAAAAACTTTCTATATTATAAGCTAAGAATATTTTTCCCATTCCTTCAATATCAATAGATATTAATTTTACATTTAATTCATTAATATTATTTTTTAAAATAAGTTTTTTTATATCTCTTTTAATATCTTCAACACTTCTATCGATTTGGTATCCTATAATATTAGCTGATTCAAACATTCTATTTAAATGATCTTCTAAAAAAAGAGGAACTCCATCTATTATCCTTATTACTTCATATATAGGTGGTTTTTCTATTTTTTCAAAGACATCTACTTCTTCTGTTTTTAAAATCTCTCCATTTAAAATTAAGTAATCTTTAATTGCTTCTTTTTTCATTTTTTATCCCCCTTTTTTTAATATATTACTTTTCTATATCTCCTAAATTTTCTATGATTATATCTTTCTTAATTCTAGTTAATTTTACACTTTTTTGTGCTAAAGACTTTCGCATATCTTCTATAGATAATTTAATCTTTTCTACTATCTTTACTTTAGCATCATCTTTTTCAAATTTCAACCTCATTTTATCTACATCTTCTTCTACACTTTTTAAGAGTTCTGAAGCTCTAGGATTTTTCTCTTCTATGGCATTTATATAAGCCTGATAAGTAGCATATTTAATCTTATTTATTTCTCCACCTATATCGTCTCTATATAAGCTTATCATAGGTACAAGGTTTAACATACTTTGACTGCCATAATCATAAATTTCCTTTAGATTTCTTTCTTCGATGCTTTTTGTCAGTGAATTTAAACTTAGCCTAAAACTATCTACTTTTTCTACGGTAACTCCTTTTTTCATTCCTTCTGGTTCATATTGATTCCATTTTTTATGAATATCTTCTATTTTCTTATCTACTTGCTGCCAAGTTTTCAAAAGTTCTTCTCTATTCTTTTCTTTTATTTGTTCTTCCTTTTTCTTCCTTTCTTCAATGGTTATGGTCACGGCTTCATTTCCTTGACTGCTATTTGCACCCTGATTAGTGCTTCCTCCTTGGTTACCAGAACCCTGCCCCCCAGAGTTCTGTCCTTGACCTCCTCCTTGATCTCCTCCTTGCTTTTTTTCTGGTTCTTCCTGTTTATTCTTATTCTCACTAGTTTTCTCTTCAATATAAGTACCATCTAATATTTTTTCAACCTTTTCTATATTTTTAAATATATCTTGAAGTCCTGCACTTATATCTCTAAGACTATTTGGTGCTTTATCTTGCTTTTCAAATTTGACACTTTGATTTTTAATTGATCTACATCCGCTTAATATAAATAATATTGTTATAAATAGTATGGATAATTTAATCCTTTTCAAAATAATCACCTCTAGATTATTATCTCCAGAGGCGATTTTTTTATCAAAGAATAGGAGATAATAGTCTAGAAAAAGATTCTTTAATTTTTACTATTTGACTCCTATTTCTATATTCTTCTAAGGTAATTTCTTTACAATACTGTAAATCGTCTATGAACTTATCGGTTAACTTTAAATTTATTGATTCATCATATAAAAATGCATTGACCTCAAAGTTTAATTTAAAGCTGCGAATATCTAAATTTGCCGTACCTACAGATGAAACAAAGTCATCCATTAAAATTACTTTGGAATGAAGGAATCCCCTTTCATAAGTATAAAACCTTACTCCTGCTTGAAGTAATTCTCCAATATAACTCATACTAGCCCAATATACAAAAGGATGATCCGGCTTACAAGGTATCATGACCCTTACATCTAGTCCAGATAGTCCTGCTAATTTTAAAGCTTCAAATATACTATCATCTGGTATGAAATAAGGAGTCTCTATATATATCTTTTCTCTGGCATTGGAAATCATTTTAAGATATCCATCCTTAACACTAGGCCATTTTGAATCTGGACCTGAGGATACTATTTGGATTCCGGTATTACCTAACTCATCTTCTTGCGCAAGATAAGTTTGACACTGGGTTATTTCTTTTCCAGTGGCAAATCTCCAATCAAGAAAAAATCTCCACTGTAATGATGATATGGCGGAACCCTTTATTTTTATATGTGTATCTCTCCAAAATCCAAATTTCTTAGATAATCCAATATATTCATCTCCTACATTAAAACCACCTATAAAGGCTTCTTTTCCATCTATTATACATATCTTTCTATGATTCCTATAGTTAATTCTAAGACTTATTAAAGGAACAAAGGGGGGGAAAAATATTCCCACTTCACCACCTGCTTTTTTTATTTTGTGGATATACTTTTTAGAAAGTTTTCTACCTCCCATTCCATCAACTAAAAGTTTTACTTCTATTCCTTCTTTAGCCTTTTCACATAAAGCGTCTATTACTTTACGTCCTAGACCATCTGACTTAAAAATATAATATTGTAAATGGATATACTGTTTTGCATTTTTTATTGACTCTAATAATGCTTCAAATTTATCATTTCCATCAAAATATATATAAACATCATTATCTTGAGTAAAAAATGATTCCGAACTAACTAAGTGCATTTTTATTAAATCTTCGTATTTTACATAATTAGGGTCTCTATACTTATATTGATCATTTCCGATTTGTTCTTCTTGATTTAATGCTAAATCTCTAAAACAGTAATCTTCTTCTTCTTTTATCTTAAATAATCTTTTCTTGCTTAAGTCTTGCCCAATAAATAAATACAGAATAAAACCTATGCCTGGCAAAAATGTTAAAACCATTATCCAAAGCCAAGTAGAAGTAGGATTTCTTCTCTCAAAGAACACAAGTAAAATAGCAAATAAAATATTTAACCATAGTATATTTCTAAATATCCATCCATAAGACGTAAACAGGAATTCCATATTTCCTCCCTATAAATTAATTGTTTTTCTTTGCCTTATATCTCTTACTACTATCTAATATTTTTTTTCTTATTCTAAAGCTAAGTGGTGTTATTTCTATTAATTCATCATCTTCGATAAATTCCAAAGCCTCTTCTAAGGACATATCTTTAGGTGGTGAAAGTCTCAAAGCTTCATCTGAACCAGAGGCTCTAACGTTTGATTGTTGTTTTTTTCTACATACATTTACATCTATATCTAATCCCTTTGGATTAGAGCCTACTACCATACCAGTATATACAGGTATACCAGCACCTATAAATAATATTCCTCTTTCTTGAGCTGAGTGAAGTCCATAGGCTGTAGATTCTCCAGTTTCAAATGAAATAAGAGAACCTACTTTTCTTCTTGGGATTTCTCCTTTATATGCTGCATATCCTTCAAATACAGAATTAAGTATTCCATTTCCCTTTGTATCCGTCATAAATTCTTGTCTATATCCTATTAAACCTCTAGCTGGTATTAAAAATTCCAACCTAGCATACCCTCCATTGGATTCAGTCATACTAATTAGTTCACCTTTTCTTTGTCCTAATTTTTCTATAACTGCTCCAATAAAATCATTAGATAAATCTATTGTTACCTTCTCCATTGGTTCCATTTTCTTGCCATTTTCTTCTTTAAATAAAACTTCTGGCTTAGATACTTGAAACTCATATCCTTCTCTTCTCATATTCTCAATTAAAACTGATAAATGAAGTTCTCCTCTGCCTGATATCTTGAATGCATCTGTAGATTCAGTTTCTTCTACTCTAAGGCTTACATCTGTTTGCAGCTCTTTAAACAATCTATTTCTTATTTGTCTAGATGTTACGAACTTTCCTTCTCTTCCTGCAAAAGGACTGTTGTTTACTGAGAAAGTCATGGCAATAGTTGGTTCTGATATTTGTACGAAAGGTAAAGCTTCAGCTTTGTCAATATCACATATTGTATCACCTATATGGATATCCTCTATTCCAGTCACAGCTATTATACTACCAACTGCGGCAGATTCTACTTCTACTCTATTTAATCCTTCAAATTCATATACTTTAGATATTTTAACTTTTTGTTGTTTATCTGGATTCTCAATATTTACTATTACTACTTCTTCATTAGCAGATATTTTTCCCCTTTCAATTTTACCTATTCCTATTCTGCCTATATAATCATTGTAATCTATTGTAGATACTAAAACTTGTAAAGGCTCATCTATATCTCCCTCTGGTGCAGGTATATTTTCGATTATAGTTTGGAATAATGGGTCCATGTTCTCTCCTTCATCTTCTAAGGATAAAGTCGCTATACCTGTTTTGGCAGAGGCAAATAAAAATGGACAATCTAAATTACTTTCATTTGCACCTAGTTCTATAAATAAATCTAAAACTTCATCTATTACTTCATTTGGTCTTGCTTCTGGTCTGTCAATTTTATTTATGCATACTATTACTGGTAAATCTAGTTCAAATGCTTTTTTTAAAACAAATTTAGTTTGTGGCATTGGTCCTTCAAAAGCATCAACTACTAAGATTACACCACTTACCATTTTTAAAACACGCTCTACTTCTCCTCCAAAGTCAGCATGACCCGGAGTATCTATTATATTTATTTTAACATCTTTATAATTTATGGCTGTATTTTTAGCAAGTATTGTTATGCCTCTTTCTTTTTCTATATCATTGGAGTCCATTACCCTATCTTCTACTACTTGATTGGCTCTAAAAACTCCTGATTGTTTTAATAGACTATCAACTAAAGTTGTTTTTCCATGGTCTACATGGGCAATTATGGCTATATTTCTTATATCGTCTCTTTTGATCTTCATACAACAAGTCCTTTCCTATTTAAAATTCTTATCTATAGCTTTAACAGAATTCATTTTATCATACTTTAAGAATAAAACAAAATAAAATCTGATGTATTTACATATCGAATTTTATTTTGTTTCGTTTTTTTCTTTTTATAATAATATATTGGTATAAACTTTACCCTTATATTTCTATATTAATGATTCTTATTTACCTAATATATGACTTTTCTTTTATAGTTTCTTATACCCAAGATTTTTTTTAGAAATAAAAAAATCAAGTCTTCACAATAAGACCTGATTTGTTCATCCCTAATTTTTAGTTTATTCGCTTTACTGCAATTACTTTATTCTTCTGTATATAAAATTCATCTGAAAGCCCGTTGACAATGACCAATCCTCTACCACAACATTTTAATGAATCAGGATCATAGGATTTACAATCATAGTCTATACCCTTTCCCTCATCTTCTACTTGAATCGTTATTTTATCCTCTTCAACTTCTAAAGATAGTTTGACACATTTAGATATCATTGCATCATTACCATGTAAAACTCCATTAATAACTAATTCATTTAATATTAGTTTTATGTCAAACATAGTATCATTATTTACTATTATTTTATTTAGTTTTTTTAAAATGTCGTCTATAAAGCTTTTTATCATCTCTAAATCGCTACATACAGTACCACTGTACTTAAAATCCAATGTCATCACTTCCATCTAAATATTTAATTACTATATTCTTTACTTTTATTTTACCCATATTTTTCTTAATCTAACCTACATTATAGATAAGCATAATTTTTTTATAATTGTTATTTTATGGTTTATTAATTATATATTTGGGTATTATCTATTATGATTACAGAATGAAAGGAGGATGGAAATGGAAAAATGGGTATGTGATCCATGTGGCTATATTTATGACCCAGCAGAAGGAGATCCAGATAATGGCGTAGCTCCAGGAACTGCTTGGGCAGATGTACCAGAGGATTGGGTGTGTCCAATATGTGGCGCAGATAAAAGCCAATTCTCTAAAGAATAATAAGGGATAATATTCCTTACATAAAGGCCAGTAGTTTTAATCTACTAGCCTTTGTTTTATTTTCTATGAAATAATATCTTCAAATACATCCCATACTTTTTCCTTATTAATCTTTTTTTCTGATGAATAAGGAATTATAAGGTTTGTGTCCTTAATTCCCAGTTTGTCTTTTATTATCTTTACATTTTTTTGCCAATTTCCCTTTGATATCTTATCTGCTTTAGTAGCTATTACTATACCTGTATAGCCAAAAGACTTTATCCATTGATACATTTGAAGATCCTGACTTGTTGGTTCATGGCGCATATCTACTACTAGGACTACTTCCTTTAGATTTTCTCTTTGGGTCAAATACCTATCTATTATTTCTCCCCATTTTTCTATCTCACCTTTAGATGCTACTGCATATCCATATCCAGGTAAATCTACAAATCTAAAACTATCATTTATAATATAGAAGTTAATTGTTCTAGTTTTTCCTGGTTTTCCTGAAGTTCTTGCTAGGTTTGTTCGATTAATCATAGAATTTATAAAAGAAGATTTTCCCACATTAGATCTTCCAGCAAAAGCTATTTCTGGAAGATCATCTTGAGGATATTGCTTTGGCCCTACTGCAATGGCGTGTAAATCTGATTTAGTTATTTTCATTTTTATCAACCCTCTCGGTCAATGCCTGTTCTATTACTTGTTCCATATTTTTCACAAGAACAAATTTCATTTTTCTTCTTATTTTATCTGGAATTTCTTCTAAATCTTTTTCATTTTCTAAAGGCAATAATACCTTTTTAATTCCCATTCTATTGGCTGCCAGTATCTTTTCTTTAATACCGCCAACAGGCAACACTCTACCCCTTAAAGTAATTTCTCCTGTCATTGCAACTTCTCTTTTAATAGGTCTATTAGATAGTGCTGAAATAACTGCTGTAGCGATGGTAATTCCTGCAGATGGCCCATCTTTTGGTATTGCTCCCTCAGGAACGTGGATATGTATATCCATTTCTTTATGGAAATTTTCTTCAATACCTAAAGTATTAGAATTAGCCCTAATATAACTTATGGCTGCCATGGCAGATTCCTTCATCACATCTCCTAGTTTCCCTGTTAGCTGAATTTTTCCTGTACCTTTCATACTATTTACTTCTACAGAAAGAGTTTCACCACCTACAGCTGTCCAAGCTAATCCGTTGGCTACTCCTATTTGATTTTCTTCCTCTAAGGTATCAAATCTATACTTTTCAGCTCCTAAATAGTTTGATAGATTTCCATTATTTATTCTAATTACTTCTTTATTTTCTTCTACAATTCTCTTTGCTGCCTTCCTACATAGATTAGCTATATTTCTTTCTAAGTTTCTCACTCCTGCCTCTCTAGTATAATTGTTGATTATACTTCTTATGGCAGATTCTGATACTATTAATTTTTTTTCACTTAAGCCATGCTCTTTTATTTGTTTAGGTAATAAATGGTTTAATGCAATTTGTAGCTTTTCTTCTTCTGTATATCCTGATATCCTGATTACTTCCATTCTATCTAAAAGGGGTGCTGGAATTGTTGCTGTAGTGTTTGCCGTAGTTAGAAATAATACTTTAGACAAATCAAAGGGTACATCTAAATAGTGATCCGTAAATGTCACATTTTGTTCTGGATCTAGAACTTCTAATAGTGCACTGGCGGGGTCTCCTCTATAGTCACTACTCAATTTATCTATTTCATCAAATAAAAATACCGGATTTTTAGTCCCTGCTTTTTTCATAGAATTAATTATACTCCCTGGCATAGATCCTATATAAGTCCTTCTATGACCTCTTATCTCTGCTTCATCTCTTACTCCTCCTAAGGACATTCTAACAAACTTTTTATTAAGAGACTTGGCTATGGACCTTGCTATGGATGTTTTCCCCACTCCTGGTGGCCCTACTAAACATATTATAGGACCTTTCATACTATTAGTTAGCTTTCTAATAGCAATAAACTCTAGTATTCTTTCCTTTACATCACTTAATCCATAATGTTCACCATTCAATATATCTCTAGACTTTTTAATATCTATTTTATCTTTAGTTTCCTTATTCCAAGGAAGATCTATTATCCAATCTAAATATGTTCTAATAACTCCTGTCTCTTGTGAATGAGGTGATAGTTTTAAAAGTCTTTCTACTTCCTTCATTGCC